>DATJOY010000229.1:0-9905 GCA_035506695.1 Dissulfurispiraceae bacterium | reverse complement strand
CATCGGCGCGCCAATTTTGACCCAAGCCAACCTATTATTATATCTTCGATTTCATGCAGTTGGATAGATATAGGATGGGTCACCCATTCGACGCCGATAAGTACCAAAAGAGGGTCAAACCCGAACGGCGGTCAACACATAGGCTTCGATAATCTTTTTTCCATTATGTGGTTTGAGCATGTTTTCCATCTCCTAATAGCATTCCTACTGTCCATTTGCTATTAAAAGACTGTTCGATCAGAACAACCTCAATTGCCGCACTTCGACCAATTTCAGCTGACACCAATACTCCGATACTACGCCCACTGACTCTGCTGCCAGTGTTAACGGGAACGATCCGTCAGGCGCACAATCCGTACATTTTAGTTACGTCTCACTGCGGATTATTTATTTCACTACCATGTCATTGTCTAAATTATGCGATGATAAACTCTATAGGGAGTCTTTGAGATTCTTACCGGCGCTGAACTTCACTGTCTTGCTAGCCTTAATCCTCAGAGCTGCGCCAGTCTGGGGGTTGCGGCCAGTTCTTGCTTTCCTCTTTGCCAGCGAAAACGATCCGAATCCAACGATGATAACCTTGCCGTCCTTCTTGCAAGTCTTTGCAACCGCTTCCGTAAAAGATGAGATGGTGGCCTCTGCCTGCGTCTTTGTGATGCCTGCATCTGCAGCGATTTTGTCTACAAGTTCTGATTTGTTCATGGGGCCTCCTGAAAGGGTTCGTGATGAAATCAAAGAAATTATATCATTTTTTGTTTTTCAATTCTCTATAGTCCTGGTTCCGATTGAGGATGTAGCCAATTTTTACGGTTTTGCTATCTTCGTCGACGGCATAAACAATACGATACTCCCCTTGGTCGACGCGGAAGCCTTTAAGGCCTTGATAGTTAAAATTCTGGAGTTCCTTGCAGTCCTGGGGCTTCGGTGTCCGACGTAATGCGAGGCACTTGATCAGGATTTGTTTCAGAATCTTTGCGTCGGCCCTGCTTAAATCCTCCAGCTTCGACAACACATCTTCCGAAAGATCAAGCCTATAGCTCAATTTTGAACCTCTTGGCGGCTTCCTCGATGGTCACGAACTTTCCTTTTTTCAGGGACTCTTCCAACATTCTGGACTCGTAAATATCCTCTAAAAGCTCTAATTTCTTAAAGTCGTCATACCCGATCACCACGGCAGCCGGCTTATTGCGTCTGGCTATGACTGTACGGCCGCCCTTATATTCGGCATCTGTAACCAATTCCGACAGCTTTGCCTTTGCCTCTGCAAGATTAATTGTGTTCATGCTCTGTACCCCCTGCACTTATGTTGAATATGATAATAATAACACTGTTGGTCATATTAGTCAAGATAGTCTAAGAGGTCTGATCTTAGATGCAGATGGCTGCGAGTTACAAGTAGATACTCTTCAAAGCTGTCTGAAAGATTTCTTAGACAATCATCGATTTAAGCTTATTGCAAGCATTTAAGGTTATCAGAAAACCAAGTCAGCAGCCTCGATATCACTGCCGCGATGGTTTCGACATGTCATCGAGATTGCCATATTTATGGCAACTATAAAGAGTACATCCGGCATTCATTATGACGTAATAAATATGAAAAGCCAGCCTGCGTGCGGTAAGCATCGCCAGAGGGTGTCATACGATCCCTGATGGGAAGGAGCGGAAATCATCGATAGTCGTTTCAAGATTTCACCATGATAGTTCTATGGCTTTCATGTCTAAGTAAAAAAAGGCACTCTTTTTCTGAGAATCTTCATGAATAAGATCAGCAAACTTAATTTTTAGGGTCCTACAGATTGTATATCATATCTTGCATTATAACATTGACACGCTGCCTGATATTTGCGTATCATATTGTTGTATATACAACATGAGGGCCATGAATATGAACAGACGGGAAGCTACTATACTTGCAAAATCAGTTGCCGCCGAATGCATCGCCTACCGGGTGCGGCTATTGAATCGTGTTATAACCAACATCTACGATAGGACCATGAAGCCCCTCGGCCTCAAAGTTAATCAAGCGAACATTCTTACTATGCTTTCGCTCGCCGACCACGCATCTTCGGCAGATATCGCCAGGGAACTGTTGATGGATAAGTCGACGGTAAGCCGCACAGTGGACCGAATGAGGAAAAATGGCTGGATTAGCGTTGCGGGACATGGCGATGGGTCGTCTCAGGTCATCTCCGTCACCCCTCAAGGCAGGAAGCTCATGGCGGCCGCGCATGCGCAATGGAAGAAGGCGCAGAAGCAGGCTGCCGCACTTTTAGGCGAGGAGGGAGTTGCGGCTGTCCGGAGACTTCATGACACGGTAAGAACTGGAAAAACGAAAGAGTGATTTTTTTTGACGGTAATGTTGTATATACAACAATGGAGGCTTATATGAAGGACTTGAATGACCACCCCACAGTAAAGCGCTATCACGAAAGAAAGGCATCAACGGCACTTCACACAACAGCTTCGAAACTGAGCAGCCGACAGTTGCGCGAAATGTGCCTGGATGTCGGCGTTGATGACGTGGGTTTTGTCGAGATCATGCGTCCGTCACTCGCAGATCAGAAAGTTGATATTTTAAATGTATTCCCCTGGACTAAGACTCTCATCAGTTTTGCCGCACGTATCAACAGGGAAAACCTAAGAAGTCCTGCACGCTCCATTGCAAGCCTCGAGCTGCATCAAGTGGAAGAGCGTCTGGCACATGCTGCTCATGCATTGGCAGCAAGCCTTGAACGCAAAGGCGTTCGCGCTGCAACACCGGCAGCCGGGTTTCCGATGGAAGCAGACCGTTGGCGTGGCAAGATGCACGTAGTATCTCATAAGCCCATAGCCGTTGCTGCCGGACTCGGGAAAATGGGACTCCACCGCAATGTTATTCACCCGGTGTTCGGAAGTTTTATACTGCTCAATACAGTGCTTATCGATGCCGACGTAGACGAATACAGCAGTCCTCTGGAATATAACCCTTGTCTTGACTGCAAGCTCTGCTCCATTGCCTGTCCCACTGGTGCCATAGGCCCCGATGGGGTTTTCAATCCCATAAACTGCCTCACGCATACCTATCGGGAACTGGTAGGTGGATTCACGGACTGGGTTGAAAATATAGCGGATAGTAAGAACTCAATCGATTACAGGAGCAGAATTAGCGATGCTGAAACCGTATCGATGTGGCAGAGCCTGGCCTGCGGGCCGTGCTACAAGTCGGTTTATTGCATGGCCGTCTGCCCGGCGGGCGACGAAGTGATCGCGCAGTATCTGGAGGACAAAAAAGCATTTATCGAGGATGTGGTAAAGCCGCTCCAGCAAAAAAACGAGACGGTCTATGTCCTGCGCGGTTCAGATGCAGAGAGCCATGTTCTGAACAAGTTCCCGCATAAAAAGATAAAGCGCGTGGGAAACGGCATCAGGCCGACGACCGTAGAAGCTTTTCTCGGGTCCATGCCTATCGCTTTCCAACGACACAAGTCAGAAGGACTGAGTGCAACCTATCATTTCACGTTCACCGGCATCGAACAGGTCGAAGCAACGGTCATTATTAAAGATAAATCGATCAGAATAGAACGAGGACACACAGGTGTCCCGGACGTACAGGTGCGTGCAGATGCAAAAACCTGGCTACGCGTGTTGCACAAGGAAAGTTCAATGTTCAAGGAGATCATCTTGAGGAAAATTCGCGTTAAAGGTCCGATGAAACTGTTCAAAGCATTCGGAAAGTGTTTTGCATGAACGCAATATTGCGAAGAGTATCTTATGATCAGCGGCTATGAACAGATTTATGAAAGCCTCATACCCAGATTGAGCACCTGCGATTTCTCAGAGGTTGCCGAACGGCTTGGGATGTCACTCCGACCGGATGGTACCCTCTCCGTAGGTTTTCTTGGTAGGGGATATGAGATCAGTGCCAGAGGTGTCAATTCGACGGACGGCAAGCCGGTTCATGTCAACAACCGCAGTGTGCTTGCATACTACACCTTGTCCCGAGGTGCGGGTGAACCGGCATTTTCATACGTGCCGATTTCTCATCTTGCCGGCACAATAATAGTCAGCGCAAATATAAAATGGATGACCGATCCGCTCGGTAAAGCATTCAATGAAAATTATGCAGCGTTCGGAGAAACTTTGCGCAGATTGGGTGCGGTTTTTGACGGCAAGCTGAAATCTGGCGGCTATTCATGGATTCTGAAGGCATTGCCGAAAATCATCCTCCAAATTGTTTATCATAATCGAGATGATGAATTTCCGTGCGAAGTTCAAATTCTGTTTGATGCAAATGCTTCACGTTTCATGGAGTTTGAATGTCTGGCTTTTTTGCAGGGATGCGTCGTAAGAGCAATGATAATGACCGCCCAAACCGGAGATACAACCGGATGGGTGTAACGAAACATGCAGAAATATATTTGCGCTGTCACAATAACATAGGGAGGTTGGCATGGATAGCTACCGCAATGACTTCGACATGTTATTGAGACCGTCAATTTTATGGCAACCATAGAGTGTATAACTGGTAATCATCGTACTGCAAGGAATTTGGAAATCAAGCTTTCTTGGTGAAATAATTGGCCAGAAAGGATGCTCAGCTACGCTAATTACTACCGGAAACTTTTATTGCCTCTCCCCCTATTAGGAAGCCCGGAAAGGTCTGAAAGGGGCTAATTTCCGGCAAACTTGTTGGAACCCCATCAGCATAAAGAGACGCCCGGTAACAATTTTTGTGACTGTGCCTTTAATGGGTGCCCCATGATCTCACTTGCGAATAACGTCACTATTAATCTGCGCTGTTCAAGCCGTATTCCTTGCACATTTCTATTATCGACTTTCGTTTGGCCTCATCCCTCAGTTCACAGGCATAGCTCATTACGCCTGCGTCTTCTCCGTTCGTTGCGTTAACATCAGCGCCGGCCGCAAGAAGCAGCTTCATCATCTCAATGTTGCCCTCATAAGCTGCAAACAGCAGTGCGGTGTTTCCCTGACGGTTCTCTCTATTTACATCCGCATTTTTTTCAAGAAGAAACTTTACTGTGTCATTGTGTCCGTAACGGGCCGCCCACATCAAAGCAGTCCAGCCATAATTGTTGCATGCATTAGCCTCGGCCCCCGATTCGAGAAGGAGCTTAACTGTTTCATAGTGGCCATTACGCGCTGCCCACATTAACGGGGTATCTCCAAGATTATTCTTTGCGTTCACATCAATGCCCGCTTCAAGAAGCTGTCTGATTGCTTCAGTATTGCCGTTTCGGGACTCAGCTAACATCCTGTTTATGTATTTCATAATGTTTTCATCCTTTCTTTTTTATGGCCCGACCGGCGTATGTTCGCACGCCTGCATCAGTGTCCTTCCTTGCCCTGCTCTCCGCTGATCAACAGAACTGTTGTCATGGCGATGTACCAAATGACATCAACCGGAAGATGCACAATGCATGAGGAATCCACCATAAGTTCCGCGCGCGCCGGGAACTCTTCATCTTCAAGCCAGAGCACGAGTGTCATTGGCAGTCGGGGAAAGGGTTCAATTCTCAGGGAGGCATCTCCATAGTTTAATAACTCACCTCCCAACTCAATGCCTTTTTTTAAATAGCCGGCTTTGTCGGCGCCATATTTCTCAGCTACCTTATCAAGCGGCAATACGTGAGAACCACTCACAAAAAGTTGTCCTCCCTTCAGGTTCTCCGGTTTCACCAGTTTGCCATATATGCCGGCGTCTTTAGCATGGATTAAATACCATAGCAGTGATGACCTGAAAAAGTAACCGGCGGTATTAAGGAGGGCATCGCCATATGAAGCATTACAGACAATGTTTCTTTTGTTCAGGGAGACATAAAAAGAGCAGCCATAAGATCTTACGACATATTCATTTGAATTTTTGTCGAAATGGACTGATGCCCTTCTGCATACTTCATCAGGGTTGCAGGAGACAAGTTCCTTCCAGGCCTTTTCCTCAACAGCTGCAAGATTCAGTGCCGCACGGCCCATAGCTTTGCCTCCCCGGAAAATATCAGTATCAGATTTAAGTTCTTTTGCCATGCTTGAAACGAATTATATCATAGAATTGTGGGGTGCCTATTTATCGATAAATTTGAAACTTTCTTAAACTGACTTCGTCTGATATAGTAAGCATTGTTTATAAGAAGAATGAAGAGGAGGAGTAAAAGCTATGGCAAAAATCGGCATTTTAACTTGCTCCAACGCAACACAGGACCTCGGATGTTCATCAGTTGCCTGTCTTGCTGACTTCAGGAAGCGCAAAGGGACGTTCGCTGATTATCCGCCGGATGAAAAACTCACGCTGACCGGAATAATAAACTGCCCCGGCTGTCCGACACTCACCGGCCCGGACAAACTGCTCCAGAGGATTCGTTCATTGACAGCTTTTGGGGTCGATACAATACATTTCACGTATTGCATGAAAGCGCTCTGCCCTTTCAAAGACAAATACAAGGCCGCACTCGAAGGAGCGTTTCCAGACGTCAGGATTGTTATCGGCACCCATGAAGAGCATGTGACCCCTGAAGAATACCGCAAACGAATCAAAAAAGTATTTTGCCGGCCGCGAATAACCATGGCAGACGTTATTTTGAACAAGGACGGCGAGGCCTGACAGGCCGCTGATATTGCTGAAATGTCTGAAGCTATTCAGTCGGTACTTATACGACTCATAGTAGTATGTTCCTGCTGCCAAAGGAGTCAGGAGAAAATGAGCGTCACAGAATCGGGCAGCTGTAGCGACATGACCCGACCCGGCTCATCAATTATTCGAGAGTTCGGCGCGATAACCGAGCACATCTTCTACCAGTGCTGAAACTCTCCGGGCATCAATTCCCTCGGCCTTGAGGAAGGTTATGAGTTCCACATTGAAGAATAACTTTTGACTATTGTAAACCCTCATCAACTGTCTCACAATGTCAGGCTTATCGTCGAACATAATGCCGCTGCCATCTCCCATAAGCAGATAAAAGGGTACAGGCCCCTTACAGTTCATTTTCCAGTGCTTGAGGTTTCGAAGCCTTACACTGCGGTCGACTATAGTACAGTCGCAGTATTTATCCATATTCTTCCCTTTAGTATTATTATCGTGAAATACAGTTTGCGCTTTAGAATGCCGGGGCTCCTGCACTCTGTCCCTCCTGCTTTATCGACACGCAGGGCTTTGCTCAACCTCGCTGCACCCGGGGCTCAAGATACCCCGCAGAATCTGCGGGGTATCTTGAATTTACTTAACGCCTGT
The DNA here is from genome assembly GCA_035506695.1 of Dissulfurispiraceae bacterium. Taxonomy (GTDB): domain Bacteria; phylum Nitrospirota; class Thermodesulfovibrionia; order Thermodesulfovibrionales; family Dissulfurispiraceae; genus Fen-1308. The sequence goes on along the minus strand of DATJOY010000229.1, from coordinate 2,683 downwards.
AATGCCCGTAATTCCCATGCACAAATTCATGATGAGGAATTCTCTGATAGTTCCACGGGCGACCGTTCCAGCTATGACTTCTGTAATATCCTCTCCACCCAGGGTCTACGCGGTTATAAAACCCCGGGACCCTTTTATAGTAACCCCAGCCGCGGTCGTAATACCGTGAACGATACCAGTGACCTTCCCAGGGGCGCCACCACCAGCCATTCCAGAAGAAGAGGTCCACATCAACGTCGGGAGCAACATAGACCCCGGACGCAGACGGGACAGCCACTACTGCTGGTGGTGACTCAACTACAATAGGCGGTGGAAGGGCAATCCCGACCCCTACTGCCACACCAGCCATTGTCGGCATGGGGACTGCCAGCATCAATAGTAAGAACATCGTTGCAAACAATAACTTTTTCATTTTCCTGCCTCCTTTCGTTTTCCAAGTACACGTATTTGACATCCAACTAAATCTATTATAATGACGGACCAGACATTCTCTAAGTCTGACCTGTCCGTAACATGCAGTCCTTTCACTTTCGCTGAAATCGCGGACACAATTTCCCGCTTCAGCATTTTATCCGTATGAGGCAAGACCTCATTCATGTCCTGATTGAAGACTATCAGATCATTGTGAACCCGTTATGAAGGAATTGTGAAAGAATGTAAATAAAACCTCAACTGCGAGCTTTGACACATGCATCGGACATTTACCTACCATTAAATCAGGCTATATCCTACATATTTGTTGATGCGAATGGCGCTATGCTGTAATATATTTACCGTTTTTCGTAACCACTGCAATACAGAAAGATGTACTACCCTGTGAAAAAGAGAATGATATTCATCGTTGATGACAGTCGCACCGAAATAGAGCTTACGATTATCGCACTTGAAGCTACCGGGCTGGAAATGAGTGTTTGCTCCGCTACCGACGGAATGTCCGCGCTTGAGTTTCTAAGGGATGGAAGATGCCTGCCTGATTTAATATTACTCGATCTGAAAATGGCCGGCATGAACGGTTTAGACGTGCTCCGTGAAATACGCGCTGATAGCCTCCTCAGAAAGATTCCGGTTGCAGTCGTGACGTCTTCATCACTTGAATCCGACAGGACAGCCGCAATTGCTGCGGGTGCCAGCGACTATCTTCAAAAGCCCTGGACCTTGGGCCAATTCAGCGAAGATTTAAAGTCTGTCCTGCATAGATGGCTGCCAAACTAATACCGACTGTCAGTATATGAGTTTTACCATCCTTTTGCCTCTGATAAGTATGAAGACGCATAGCAATGCCTGCCGCGAGTGAACAAATTCCCGCAACCCTGTACTCGTCGCACGGAAATCATCTATACTTATCAATATTCTCATTTTGTACCCTCACACTTTCTTCACGGATATGAAAATGTCCATTTTGAATTTTAATTTCAAATGGAGGTTGTGCTGATGGACATCAATCCTGTTCGGACAAAAGAAACCAATTTGCAGTTGACATCGGCGGAAATCAGTCGGTTCGCATGGCTGCCCATCCCTGTTCTCGTGATAGTCATTGTCGCATTATGGGCTGCGGATTTGCATGCAATCTACGAATCTTTCTCTCTGGTAACAGGACTCAATTTTATTTTTTCCACGCTGGCTTCAGTCAGCGTTGCTTTCTTCTTGGCGCGAATTTTTTTGCTGCGGTCCGAGCCATGGATACTGATAATCGGGTGCGGTGTGCTGATTTGGGGTATTGGCTCCCTGGTGGCTCCCATTGTTGCTCGTGGCAATTCCAATACTTTAGTGACCACCCATAATCTGTGTGTGTGGCTCGCAGCATGCACTTATCTGACTGCTGCTAATCTTCCCCGCGGGATTTGGAAAACTATAAGAAGCCCACTTCTATGGATAATCGCGGCATGCCTTTTGGCTATCGGCTTTGTGTGGATAATTGTGCAGTTAGTTCTGGCTGGCAACCTCCCTATTTTCTTCATACCGGGGGAAGGTGGAACTTTGATGAGGCAGTTCATACTGGGGTCAACGATGTCGATGCTCATTCTGACTGCCTTCATTCTCAGGCCTGTGAAGGTCGAGGGAACGTCTGAGTTTGCATATTGGTACTCCCTGGCCCTGCTATTACTTGCAACAGGTTTATTTGGTGTCATGATCGAGTCGGAAACCGGGAGCATGTTAAGCTGGACGGGACGTGTCGCGCAATATCTCGGCGGCGCTTATATGATCACTGCTGCCTTAGCCGCATCAAGGAATAGGGAAATCTCCATTCCGGACATGTTGCCCAAAATCAAACATGGTGAAATGTGGGAACGCCTGCTGGTTGCAACCACAATTGTCATTGCTGCTGCCGCAGTGCGGATGGTCTTTCTGCAGTCTCTGGAAACGCGCGCTGCATTTATCACGTTTTATCCCGCAGTCATACTTTCTGCACTCTACGGCGGGCTTGGTCCGGGTCTGCTGGCTACGGTGCTTTCTGCCGTCATATTTGACTATTATTGGATCAAACCGGCAGGACAGCTTGCAGGCAGGAATTTTGCGGACATGGTCAGTCTCGCAATTTTCGTTATGAACGGAGTGTTGATCTCTCTTATCACGGAAACAATGCGTCGGGCGCAACGCCGCGCACAAGAGGCTGAGATCAAGGTCAAAATAGCGGCCGAACGCGAACAGGCGGCAGAGGCGCTTCAGCGTGAGCGGGACCTGC
>DATJOY010000228.1:0-18637 GCA_035506695.1 Dissulfurispiraceae bacterium | reverse complement strand
ACCGGCTCTATCAGAGCGCGAAGACCATCCTGCTAGACATCCCCATGGAACGCGCCGAGATGGAAAAGACGGTGCTGGAAGCAGTCAGGGAAAACTCGAAACAGGACGGCTACATCCGCCTGGTTGTAACGCGCGGCGCAGGGTCGCTCGGGCTCGATCCCGCGCAGTGCGCGAAGCCTACGGTCATCATCATTGTCGGGGATATTCAGCTATATCCTCACGAATATTATGAAAAGGGCATTTCAGTGGTTACGGCTGCATCACGGCGCATGCCCTCTGACAGCCTCGACCCCAGGGTAAAGTCGCTCAACTATCTTAATAACATAATGGCAAAGATCGAAGCCAAACAGGCGGGATGCCTGGAAGCCGTCCTGCTGAATCACGAGGGTTTCGTGGCAGAATGCACTGCCGACAATATCTTTATAGTGAAACGGAATAACCTGCTGACACCGGCGCCGCACTACGGTGCGCTTGACGGGATTACAAGGATGACGGTGATGGAAGTTGCCGCAACCTGCGGAATTGATGCCCGCGAGGCGACCCTGACACGCTACGATTTATACACTGCAGATGAGTGTTTCATGACTGGCACGGGAGCGGAGATCATGCCGGTTACTAAAATAGACGGCAGGGTGATCGGGAACGGAGCTCCAGGACAAACGACAATGAGACTGATTGGGGAATTCAGAAATTTTGTTGCAACTCGGGGTTGATGATAAGAAGTCAGCCTGCGAAATCTCTGATTTCAGCCTTTTTGCGCCCCGCAACTGTCCTGTACGATTCGTTCGGATATCCGAGGGCTATAACAGCATATACTGTTTCATCGGAGGGAATGCCTGTCGACAGCTTGATCTCGGGTGCCTGCTTTATTGCTGAAACCGCAAAACCGATGAGGCACGAACCGAGCCCGATGCTATGTGAGGCGAGCAGGATATTCTGAGTAGCCAGAAGGGCGTCTTCAGCCGGGCAGCTGGCGCCAGGTTTCATGCTGACGATAATTGCCGATGCAGCTCCGTGAAAGAGCCTGTCCTTACCTGAATCGTCCCATTCGTCGATAGCCTGCTTAACCAACGGATAATAACTGCGGTAATATTCATCCAGTTCACCCTTGCCGACGAGTTTGAGAACGGTGCGAAGAGAAGCCTTTTCCGCCATTGAGTTTAGTTTCCTGAAGTAGGAAGCTATATGCCCGGCAAAGGCAACGACCGCTTTTCTTGTCGGCACAATCGTGAACGTCCACAGCTGGCTGTTGGTCCCGGACGGTGCGGTAATGCCGATCTTCACCAGGTCTTCAAGCATGGAGCGGTCCACGGACCGGTCGAGAAAATTGCGGCATGAGCGGCGGGAGCCCATCAGCCTGACAAGACCGGCTGTATCGTACTGCCCGTAAGGAAGCCAATTTTTGTCCGCATTGAAGGTTTTATAGTCGCCCATTCCGTCGTCGATGGCAGGGACTTGAATTGCTGCCTCAGTGCAGACTGCTGCGCAATGCCCGCATGAGATGCAATGTTCTCCGGTCAGCGCAGCCTTTCCGTCGACCATATCTATATTCTTAAAGGGACAGACATAAATGCAGGAACCGCATCCGGTGCAGAGGTCGGCAGCAATTTGTATAGAATCATTCATTTCCATTCTTTTTAGTCCACTCTCCCTGGTTCTACTAGCTCACCACGATAAAATGCCGCACTGTCACTCTGAGCCTGCTGAAGGGTAGCCCTTAACGTTGCAAAAATATTTCAGAATAGGAACGAGAGGGATGAACAAAGGCTTGCAAGCGATACCTTTGAGGATTTTCATACCCATAAATTCATCACAAACAGGAAGCCACTCGCAGTCTGCTCTTGCAAGTCTCGATGAATACGGTTTCAACATCGCATTTGCAAGACTTCAGTGCATTCTTCTCGTTCCGACATTGCAACAGTACGGTAGACTTATGGAGGACACTTGCCACAAACGGAAGTAAACAGCGCGGTCGAAAGATACCTGTCACCGCGGTCAGGCAGCAGTACTACTATCACGCCCTCGCTCATCTCGCTGGATTTCTTCAGCGCCACCTGCATTGCGGCCCCGCTCGACATGCCTGCAAAAATGCCCTCCCTGACAGCAAGCCTCCTGGTTGTATCGAAGGCCTCTTCGTCTGTGACGATATGTCGCTCATCGAGCCTCGAAGGCTCGAATATCTTCGGAACAATGCTCTCGGTCATATTCTTCAAACCTTGTATCCTGTGACCTTTCACAGGCTCGACGCCGACAATGCAAATCTCTTCGTTGAATTCTTTCAGTCTCCTGCTTACACCCATAAGTGTGCCTGTCGTACCCATGCCAGCAACAAAATGCGTGACCTTGCCCTGGGTCTGTTCAAAGATCTCACAACCTGTGGTCTCATAGTGGGCCATAAAGTTGGCCGGATTGTCGAACTGGTTGGGCATGAAATATAGGTCCGGATTTTCGGCCATGATCCTTTGCGAAAGCCTTATTGCGCCGTCGGTCCCTTCACTCGAAGGGCTAAGGATAAGCTCCGCACCAAAGGCCTCAAGAACCTTTCTCCTTTCGACACTGACACAGGCCGGCATCGTCAGCTTCACGCGGTATTTCTTCGCCGCGCCGATCATTGCAAGCCCGATCCCTGTATTGCCGGATGTAGCTTCAAGGATTATCTTGTCCCGAGAGAGACGCCCCTCCCTTTCAGCACTCTGAAGCATATAGAGGGCGATCCGGTCTTTGACCGATCCGCCCGGATTATTTCCTTCGAGCTTCGCGAAAATCTTCACCTTCGGATTCGGGTTGATATTTTCAATGCTGACTATAGGCGTATTGCCTACACTGTCGGAAACTCCCATTCTTCACCCTCCCCAGCAATCTATCGTTTCATTGTACCACAGGCATTGAATCCCTCGACAACGTATTCATAGACCTGTGAGCAAAGCAACTTCCTCTCCTGCACCTGTGATGCCCCGTCCGGCACTGATACAGGGGGACCGAAATGTAATACAGCATCGATCCGCCGGACGCCGATTATCTGCCAGAAATGCGGGGCCAGTTCCATGTCCCCATACCAGGCCACCTTGTCGCTGATCTCGGGCGCATACCTGATGCTTGCGGGTGCCACCGGTATGTTCATGCTTGCCGGGACCTTGAAAAAAGCGCTTTTAAAGGGCATTATTCTTTTACCATTAGAGGTTGTGCCCTCGGGGAAGATTATCACCGCAATCCCCTCTTCGATCTTTTGTCTGATTTTTTTTATGGAGTCTACAGCTGTCCTTTTTGATTCCCGGTTGACAAATACCGTGCCGCCAAGAGAGGCGAGCAGGCCTATGAGCGGCCACCCCCTGACTTCGTGCTTCGATAAAAAGGAGGAAGGCCGCAGGCTGCCGAGCACAAAAATGTCGAGATAACTTATATGATTGCAGACTGTAAAAACTCCCCCTTCGGCAGGCGGAAGATTAGTGACAACGCGTACGCCGAAAATCCGGCACATCGTCTTTGCCCACAGCATGGCCCCGGTCGCAGCGGCCCTTGCCTTGCGCCGCCGGCTGAACGCAAAGATCACGTTCAGCCCGATTGCGATAAGCAGGAACATAAGGCTGGCGACGATGAGGAGAAGAATCCGGTATATCTTCAGAGGCGTAACTGAATTCATAATATTTTGCTAAAATCATCTGCGCGTGAGTCGCGCGGAACCTGCTGCAAACTATGCCTTGTAACTTGTAGTTGTGACCTGCAGATATTGGATCAGCTTTTGAAGTCCGTATTTGACAGGCGGGGCGATTTCGCCGAAATTCACGGCAATCTCCATCAGGTCCTGCCGTTCATAATCAGCGGGGACCTGAATCCTCACAACAGTGCCCTGCACATCGAGAACATTCTCCTTGCCTCCCGCCTCAAGCCTCATCTCGATCTTCTCCGACACGCCCGGCAGGGGACCGCTGCCCGGAAAATTCGCCAGCAGCCCCGACACGCTTAGATTGACAATGTTTCCGGTCACCGTCCTGCCGTCGAAGGTGATCGAAACGGCACCTTCCTTGGCAAACCGCTTGAAGAGTCTTCCCTCAGACATTACCTCAAGTGTCTTTGCGTTGTCCCTGATCATAACAAGCCCCGCAGGAAATCAAAGTTTTTACATCGCCCGTATAAATATACACTACTGCCCAATCAGGTTGCAACTTGTCTACCTTGAATTGCGGCGAGCCCGCGATCGGACCCACCGTAATTCCGCCCAATCTGCTGCGATCCCCCTACTGGGAAGGAGGAGCCGGATAAACCGGAGGCTCGGAGTCGAAGTCCGGCGGCGGAGGGGGTGGCGGAGGAACTCTCCTGAGGCGCTGGACCCGTCTCGCTCCAGGCACCTGGTTTCCCTTGGCATACATACACTGGATATATGCTATATCATACCGACGCTGTGCCTGCCGGCCGTAAACCTGCCCTGCATTTGCACCTGCGGCTGTTCCGACCAGAAGTCCTGTTCCGGCACCGATTGCTGCGCCGGTGCCCACATGCCCCCCCGCAGCGCCGATAGCAGCACCGAGACCGGCGCCGACAGCCGTACCGACAACCGCACCAGTGGCCGTACTATTGTTGACCGTCTCCTGAGGGGTCTGACCGATCTGTTGGGCAGCCCACTGCCTGCAAACAGCGTCATCTTCCTGAAATACCTCGAACGGCTTGCCCTGTCCGGGTAATGCCATTACGCTCGGTCCGGTGGGGACCGTCGCACACCCACTGATTGTCAGCAATACCGCCAATAACGCAAATAGCAATACTATGCTGCCTCTGGACCCCATAATATCTTACCTCCCCTGATCCGGCGCATCCGGATAAGATTTATTTTCCATTTTCTTGTTCTGATCGGGTGCTGAAGGAAGAACGACCTTCTGCCAGCCACCCGGGCATTTTTTCACGTTCGGATAGTAGCCTTTCGGTTTCGTACAATACCAGTAAATCTGCTTCTCGGGCTGGACTGGTTCTTCATACGCCGGCTGCTGTGTGTCAACAGGCGGCACCGGCGATGGGACAACCCTGAGCCAACCTCCGGGACATTTTTTCACGTATGGATAATAGCCCCTGGGGTTTGTGCAAAAATACCAGTAACTCTGTTCTTCCTGTTGCGAGGCCGAATCGGAGTATGCCGGTTCCTGCTGGATTATCACGGGAGAGGATTCATAATATGGATCATATGGATAATATGGGTAAGAAGGATAATAGGGATAGTAAGGATAATAAGCAGGCCACCAGGGCCCCCATCCCACTCCCCAACCCCATCCCCAGCCATGACCATGTCCCCAGGCATGACCTCCTCCATGACCTCTCCACCCGCCGTCCCGCGCGTCCGCATTACACAGCAACGTGCCCGACAAAAGCATCGTCACCGCACCAAGGATTAAAATTAACAAAAAAACTTTTTTCATTTCGCGCCTCCTCAACTCCAAAGCAACCCGGTTATTCCTGTACTTCTCAAGCAAACTGCAGCCCGATGCCTCTTGCTTATATTATTTTAACCATGAATTCTTTTTTTTGGGAAGCCCGCAGAGAATATGGCCTGCATTATTCATAAGTTCCGGCACGGCTTGTCTGAAGTATTCGCATCGACGCGTGCTATTTGGGTTTCAGAGTCGCACAGGCAGATACAATTTAAGCTAATGATACAGACTGTTCTTTTGATGTCCGACTTGCGTTATCTCACACGAAGGCTAACTCGGCATGCGAGACGCTAATACTTCGGGTCAAGTCGCATATTCTGTAAATAATCAGAGATTGATGCAGCGGCCTTTCTTGAAGAGATGCTCCCTTAACTGATAGCATAAAGCTGTAATGTCCACCGTTTTCGTCAAATATTGTTCATACAACTACAAAGAGTTGAAAGCATTCATTTTCCCGCTGCTTGACCGCTTCGTCGGCCCGTCCATACACAAAAAAAGCACAGTTGTGATCAAGCCTAACTTCCTGGCCCCGGCACCGCCCGAATGGGCTATCCTCACCCATCCGCTCGTGTTGAAGGCTGTTGCCGAATATGTGATCGGCCGGGGTGCCAGACCGCGGATATCAGACAGCAATGCAATGGGCACTTTCGAGAAGGTACTGCGGACAGGCGGCTTCCTTGCCGCACTTGAAGGCCTCGACGTTGAATTTGTGGAATTTAAGAGGTCGATAGCGGTTGATATAGGCGACCCCTTCGGCAAGATAGAGATTGCGGAAGATGCAGTCAATGCGGATGTGCTTATCAACCTGCCCAAACTCAAAACCCATTCGCAGATGCTCCTGACGCTGGGAGTCAAAAACCTGTTCGGCTGCATAGTCGGGCTAAGAAAGCCCGAATGGCATTTCAGGGCCGGGGCAGACAGGGAAATGTTCGCGAAGCTCTTAGTGAAGATACATGCCGCAGTCAGGCCCTCCGTCACCATCCTTGACGGGATAACGGCCATGGAAGGACAGGGTCCGGGTAAAAGCGGCGTGCCGCGGCAGCTTGGGATTTTAATCGGCAGCGACAGCGCAGTTGCTGTGGATATGATCGTGTGCCGAATGCTGGGAGTCGCCCCCGATGATCTTTTTACAAACCGGGCAGCTCTCGATATGGGTTTCGATGAGCCGATTGAGGTGATCGGCGAACTGCCCCGCATAACGGATTTCAGGCTGCCGCTGATCTCACCGCTTGTATTCGGTCCGCGGCCGTTTCACGGTTTCATAAGGCGGCACCTTGTCCAGAGACCTGTAGTCGATGTACGTCTCTGCAAGGCCTGCGGGGAATGTTCCAGATATTGTCCGGTAAAAGCAATTCGCCCGGCAAAAAAAGGGCTTCAGTTCGACTACGGGAAATGCATCCGCTGCTAGTGCTGTATTGAGATCTGCCCCCATGCGGCCATCAGGGCTGTGGAAACGCTGCCGGGCAAGGCAATAAGAAGATTCATGCCGGGTCCGGTTGCTACTGCTGAAACCCACCCGGATAAGACAGCCTGAAATACAGATTTCTATTTTGGAATATGTTATGATGCTAAGAGGAATATTTATACATATATAAAATAGGAGAGACGGCATGCTGAAAAATATGAGGATCAAAACCCTTTTGATTGTCGCCTTCGCAGTAATATGTTTGTCCGCTGCTGTTATTACCATCACGTCGTTTTTCGGGTTCCAGATTTTGCAGAAGGACTTTAACGGACTGAAAGACAATACCTGGCCTCAGACGGTATTGGCGAACCAGATCTACAGGAACATAAACGAAATAGCCAGGGCCATCCGCAATGTCGCCCTCCTTGAAGATACAGAAGCGATATCAAAGGAAAGAAAGAGAATACAAAAGGCCGAGGCAGCGATTGATGAAATTATCGAAAAAATCAACAAAAAGCAGCTCGACGCCAAGGAAAAACAGTTGATGGCCTCGATGATCGAAGCAAAAGGTAAATATGTTTCAATCCAGGCAGAGACCCTGAAAATGCTCGACGAGGGCAAACCAAAGAAAGATGTTATCACCTTCCTTATCGGAAAGGTCAGGCCGGTGCAGGCCGCTTACTTCAAGACTGTCGACGAATTTTTGGAATATCAGAATGCACAGATGGAAGCCTCGTCCAGCCTCGTCAGCAAGACCGTCCGCACAACGCAACTGGTAATTGTTTCAATGGCGATTTTCGGTACCTTTGTAGCTGTCATTATTGCATTCATCACCATAAGGATCATTTCACACTCCCTTAATAAAGCTGTTGACATTACAAACAGGGTAGGCGCCGGCGATTTTACGACTGATATCGTGGTGGACAGCAGGAATGAACTTGGGCAGCTGCTTGATTCCCTGAAGTCTATGGTCGAGCGATTAAAAAATGCGATATCCGACATTAAGCTGACTTCAGTGCGTCTGACCGAAGACAGCAAACAGCTGAGTGCGAGTGCCATGCAAATATCTCAGGCAATGGAAGAACAGTCCTCAAGATCTTCCCAGATAGCGACAGCATCCGAAGAAATGTCACAGACAACCGTGGATATCGCAAAAAGCGCTACCGATATCACGGATTCTGCGACGGCAGCTTCCGGTGTTGCGAAGGATGGTGAAGGTATAGTCAGCAGGTCCGTAGACGAAGTACAGACCATAGCAATTAAGGTCAGTGAGTCCGCCGACCTCATCAAGACACTGGGTGAGAGATCGAAGCAGATCGGCAATATCATCAGCGTGATAAAAGACATAGCCGACCAGACCAATCTACTTGCGCTGAATGCAGCAATAGAAGCGGCAAGGGCCGGTGAGCAGGGCAGGGGATTTGCCGTCGTAGCAGACGAAGTAAGAAAGCTCGCTGAAAGGACATCCAACGCAACGTCAGAGATAAGCGGCATGATCCAGTCCATACAGGTGGAAGTCGAAAAAGCTGTACTGTCGACAGACTACGCGACCAAACAGGTGGGGGTTGGAGTTGATCTTTCGACCCAGGCGGGTTCGGCACTACTCAAGATTGTAGACAGTGTCGAAGGCCTGCACCAGATGGTGCAACATATATCGTCGGCCACAACTGAAATGTCGTCGGTCTCCGACCAGGTCAGCAACGATATAAGTACAATAGCGCAATCCTCAAAGGGAATACTGTCGCGAGCCGAACAGATAACGATGGCGGCTTCGGACCTGGCAGGTCTGTCGTCCAAACTTCATGAGATTGCCAACCAGTTCAAGGTTTAAAAAGTTAATTTACGTACAAGGAGGCGGGATGAAAAACTTATTGTGCGCTGTGGTATTTCTTGCGTTGTTTTCATTCCTTGCTTCCTGCAGCCACAATGTCCGTGAAGATCTCGACCAGACAGTCGTCAAATACAACGATCTGGTCCGCTGGAATGAAATGGGGGCCGCAAGCATGTTCATGCCTGAGCGGCTCAGGGACGACTTTTTAGCCCGTGCAAACTCGATGGGCAACGTGCGGCTTATCGATTATAAAATCATAAACGTCAGGTATGATGAGATTCAGAAAAAGGCCAGAGTGGATGTGTCGATCGAGTATTATCTCCTGAGTAATTACAAGGCCAAGAAAATTCTCGCCACCGAGGAGTGGGCCTTTGTAGAGGAACATGGGGTCAAGGGCTGGATGCTGATGAGCCCGATGCCTGAAATGAAATAGGCGCCGGACCCGGTGTTGCCATCATCGCTGCAGACGCGGTTTCAGTCCCAGCTTATACAGAATGTTAGCCATAAGACAAAAACCCGTGGTTGCAAAGATTATCAGGTTTGTACCGATGAAAGCGGTAAATATCAGCCAGTACGGACTGTGAAGCCACGCCAGCAACGCGCTTGTAAGGGTAAAGATGCCCGCGATGAGAAATACCGCCCTCTCCAGATACCACTCATCTGTTTTCAGAATATACATTTTATGACCTCCTGTAATCCGCATCATTTATAAATTTTCTCATCGTATAGGCTGACGTATTTGAATCGAAGCGCACTGCCTGAGTTTTCACGGCTACCAATCGGAAAATGTAAGTTTCTCTATTTACAGACTCGTCATTTCGTGATTGGCCTGACTTATCAGTAACAATGACTAATTCAGTGCGCAAGAGGCAAATACTTCAGGCTATGCTGTTCTCATCTGTTAATAATGCAGGCTAATTCCCCGGTTTCTCCGGACAGGGCCTGTTACTGTAAAGCTCGTAATAGAGTACCGGCACCGCCACTAGAGTCAGACCGGTCGCTGAAATTGCGCCGAACATCATGGCGATGGCCAGCCCCTGGAAGATCGGATCGAAGAGAATGACGAACGATCCGACTACAACCGCTGCGGCAGTGAGGACAATCGGCCTGAATCTAACCGCGCCGGCCCTTATGACCGCACTCTTCAGGTCACCGCATTCGCGCCATTCCATCTGGATGAAATCCACGAGCAATATGGAATTCCTCACGATGATGCCTGACAGGGCGATGAAGCCGATCATCGAGGTCGCGGTAAAGAACGCGCCGAACATCCAGTGCCCCGGCAATATGCCCACAAGCGTAAGTGGTATAGGCGCCATTATGATCAGGGGTATCAGGAAGCTCCTGAACCAGGCCACTACGAGTATATATATCAGAATGAGTACTGCGGCAAAGGCGATGCCGAGGTCCCTGAAGACCTCATAGGTTATATGCCATTCCCCGTCCCACTTTATGGCGTACTGCTGTTCCAGCTGAGGCTGTGTGGTTGAATATTGCTTAAGTTCGTACCCCTCCGGAAGCCGAAGCTCTTTGATCTTCTCCTTCATCTTTAGGATCGCATAGACCGGGCTCTCTTCGGTGCCTGCCAGGTCACCTATAACATAAGTGGTCCGCCTGAGGTTCTTGTGATAGATGGTCCTGTCTTCGATGCCGGGCCTAACGGTAACGAGTTCCGACAGCGGTATTAGAGCGCCCGATGCCGACGGCACCGAAACTTCCTTGAGAGACGACAGGGAGCGCTCGCGCATCGGCATGCGCACGAAAAGCTCGACCGGCTCTTCCTCCTTGTCCAGGTGTACAAGACCGGCGCCCATCCCGCTGAGCGCGATACGCAACGTTCTGGCCGCGGTCTCAGTGCTGACCCCGTTTAGGGCCGCTTTGTCCCTGTCCACGTCAAACGTCATCTTTTCCCGATCTGCTTCGACATACCAGTCGACATCCACGACGCCGGGCGTGCTTTTGAAGACCTCTTTTATCTGCGCGGCAATCTCAATCTGCCGATTTGGGTCGGGGCCGTAGACTTCAGCAACAAGTGTATCCAGCACGGGAGGGCCCGGAGGTATTTCAGCCAGCTTTATATTGGCACCGTAGCGATCTCCGATGGCCTTGAGCCCCGGACGCAGCCGCTTTGCGATGTCGTGGCTTTGCGAGCTCCTTTCATCCTTCGCAACGAAGTTCACCTGGATGTCCGCCACATTGCTGCCTGAACGCATGAAATAATGCCTCACGAGTCCATTGAAATTATACGGCGATGCGGTGCCGATGTAAGATTCGTAATCGGTCACCTCCGGCACGGTTTTTAGATAGTCTCCCATTTCGCGCACCAGCGCAGCCGTCTGTTCCAGTGCAACACCTTCGGGCATATCGATGATCACCTGCAATTCGCTCTTGTTGTCGAAAGGAAGCATTTTGACCGTAACCATCTTGAAGGGCACGAGAAGCACTGCCAGGCCGAGCATGAAAGCCACCGCTCCGAGTCCCAGCAATCTCTTTCTCCGGTTTCCCAGCATGGGGCCGAGCACCTTTTCGTAGAAGGCATGGAGCCTGCTCCCCTCGGTTTCGCTTTTTGTGTGGGGCGCATTCTTCAGCACCTTGTAGCCGAGCCACGGACTGACGATAAACGCAACAAGAAGTGAAAAGAGCATCGCAGCCGAGGCCCCAACCGGAATGGGTCTCATATACGGCCCCATCAGCCCCGATACGAAAGCCATCGGCAAGAGAGCGGCGATCACCGTAAAGGTGGCGAGGATAGTGGGATTGCCGACCTCATCGACTGCAGATATGGCCGTACCTATCGAGGCACCGTGCAACTTAAAGTGGCGGTGCACATTTTCCACAACGACAATCGCGTCGTCTACCAGGATGCCTATCGAAAAAATGAGAGCAAAGAGTGTGACCCTGTTAAGCGTGTAACCGTACAAATAATTGATCAGAAGCGTTAGGCCGAGGGTCACCGGTACGGCGACCGCCACAACGACGGACTCGCGCCATCCGAGAGCCAGCGCAACAAGGATGACTACCGAGATGGTTGCAATCATCATGTGTTCGAGCAGCTCATCCGATTTTTCCTTTGCAGTTTCCCCGTAGTTGCGCGTTACCGTGACCTGAACGTCGGAAGGCAGCAGGGAGCCCCTCAGCGCATCGACCTTTTTCAGTGCGTCATTGGCCACAATGCTTGCATTGGCGCCCTTCTTCTTCGAGATGGCCACGGTGACCGCCTCATGCTCACCGGATGTCGCAGACAAGATACCTTTTTTTGCTGCCGACGGCCCAAGCCCGATGAATACATAATCTGCAGGTTCCTCCGGCCCGTCCGTAATCTGGGCCACATCCCTCAAATAGACCGGCCTGTTGTTATACGCAGCTACCACGACGCTGCCGGCTTCTTCGGCGTTCCTGAGGAATGCCCCTGTGCGTACAAGCAACTCCCGGTTGCCGGAAGGGAAGGACCCCGACGGCAGTATGAAGTTGGCCTTCTGAAGGCTGTCCATGATCTGGAGCGGAGAGACCTGGTATGCCTTAAGACGCGAAGGATCGACGGTCAGACGGACCTGCCTTTTTTGACCTCCGATGAGGGTAAATTCGGATACGTCCTTGTCTTTCTTTATTTCGCCGCTGAGCTCTGCGGCCATGCGCCGAAGTTCATAGCCGGAGTAGCGCCCGTCCTTGCTCCAAAGAGTCAGCGCGAGTACCGGCACGTCGTCTATAGACTTCGGTTTGACTATCGGCTGCGAAACTCCGGGCGGGATGATATCGTAATGAGACATGAGCTTGTTGTAGACCTTGACGATGCTGTCTTCCATGTTCTCGCCGACATAGAACCTGACTATAGTCAGGTTGGAGCCTGGCCTGGCAATGGAATAGACGTATTCGACACCCTTGATCTCCCAAAGCAATCTCTCCATCGGGCGCGTAACGCGCGCATCTACTTCGGCAGCGGAAGCGCCGGGATAGGCGACCATTACGTCTATCATCGGCACCAGTATCTGGGGCTCCTCTTCACGCGGTGTGACGATCACAGCAAAAATACCGAGCAAGAGTGCAGCAGCAACGATCAGCGGGGTAAGCTTGGAATTTATAAATGCGCCGGCAATCCTGCCGGAAATCCCTGTCTTATTCATAAAATCACTTGCCGGCCTGAGTCTGTCCGCTTATTATTCCGCCGTCGACAGCCTTGTCCGCACCCGTCACGATTATCCTGTCTCCCGCATTCAGGCCCGACAGGACCTCGACATCATTGCCGTAGTGTTTACCGGTGCGCACCAGGCGGTAGGAAATAACGCCTTTAGCGTCCACGCTGTATACGCCTGTGAGCTGGCCTTTTTCAACGATCGAGGAGCCGGGGACCGTCAGCGCATCCCTCTTTCCGGAAGGAATCCTGACCTTTGCGTACAGACCGGTCTTGAGCCCTTCGCCGCTTATGGCGATCTTGACGAGGAAGGTCCTCGAAGCGGGGTCTATTGCAGGTACGACTTCAGAGACCTTTCCTTTTACGTCGCGTCCAAGGGCATCGATTTTAGCGTCAACCTGAGTTCCCGGTCTGAGGCTTGACGAAAGTTTTTCATCAGCCATCGTCTCTATCAGAAAAGAGGACGTGTCCTCAACTGTCAGTAGCTGCATGCCCGGGACTGCCATACTTCCTGAATCTATCCTTTTGGCAGTCACCACACCTGAAAATGGTGCTTTTACATGTGCATACCCATGGACCTCCTGGGCCTCTCCGAGCATCGATTTCGCACGTTCATACTCGCTTTGGGCCACCTTTTTCTGGGTCTCGACCTGGTCGAATTCCTGCCTGGACAGGGCCTTTTCCTCATAGAGCTTCGCATACCTTTCGTAAGTAACCTCAGCCAGATGCTTCTGCTGCCGGGCCGCCTCGACCGCATTGCGGGCAGCGCCGACTTTCTGCGCGATGTCACGGTCGTCTATAGTCAGAAGTAGTTGCCCGGATTTCACGCGCTGTCCCTCCTGCACGGCGATTGAAATAACGCTGCCCATGATCCTGCTTGCTATGACGCCGATCTTCCCGGCCTTGACAGTTCCGGACGTCTCGATGTAATCATCGACCTGAGAGAGTTTCATCTCAGCCGTGGTGACCCCGGGAACCTCCACGTGCTTCACTTCAGCTTTCCCTGGAGAAACCTTGTTCCCACAGCCTGCGAGAGATAGTCCGACGAGAAGCAATACAATCATGGAGTGCATTCGGCAGACCTCTTGAAAGTTCCTGTAAATTGATATATCTATTTTCATTCATCCCCCGAATTTGTAGGGGCGATCGTATGTGACCGCCCGCATGAAGGGCAACCACATAGGGTCGCCCCTAAATTTCTTTTGTCACGACTTTTTCCGTGATTCAATGTGTCTGCTCCTTATTTTTCAATTGCGAGATCGTCGATCAGTGCCCCGCCCTGATAGCTCAGATTGGCGCGCGCTAAACGACTGTCGTTAGTGCGCGCTATGAATGCCGCTCTCGCCCGGTCCAGGTTGGACTGCGCATCCATTAGGTCTACCAGCGGGGCGAGTGAATTCCTGTAACGCATTTCCACAAGCCTCTTTCCCTCCTCGGCAGCTTTGAGGGCTGCACCCGAGAGTTCGGCATTCTTTGCAGCCTCCTCCACCCCTAGATATGCTTCATAAACCTTGAATGATACAGCCGTCTTTATCGCTGCAAGCTGTTCCTGTGCCTGCGACACACGGTATTTTGCTTTTGCACGCTCATGCTCTCTCTTAAGGCCGTCGAAGATTTCCCAGCGGAGAAAGGCCTGTACCGTCCAGCTTTCCCCTTCGGAACCCAGCGGCCTCCTGTGATCGTTCATCTGATATGAACCTCCCATACCGAGCGTGGGCAGGTATCCGGCGTCGGCCAGTTTGATACCATTCCTGGCGTTATCGAGATATAGTTCCGCCGCCTTCACATCACCCCGCGAAGACGCCATCCCGGCATAGACATCAATTCCTCTCTGAGAAAATTCCGGCGTGTCTGCCGAGGCGTCGAGCGGTCCGGCCTGACCGAGAAGAAGGCCGAGTGACCGCTTCGACAGGTTCAGACCAGCCTGCGAGGAGACAAGCCTCTGTTCCGCCTCGGCAAGTGCGGTCGCTGCGCGCAGCACGTCCGAATAAAGTCCGAGGCCCGAATCGTAACGCAGCTGCGCGACCCTTCGGTGTTCGGTTGCATCCTCTACTCCGCGCTCCGCAGCCGTGACATACTGGCGGGCTGTCTGTACTGACAGAAATGCAGCCACTACGCGATAGGCAATCTCCTGTTTTTTACGGGCCAGTTCCTCAGCGCGCGCCTCTCTCTGCAGCCTGGTCATGTCGAGGCCGACTATTGCCCTGCCTGAAAAGAGCACCTGCTCGAGCGCAACCGATGTCTGGTAATCGTTTATTGCCTGCGGTCCGTTCAGCAGGTCTATTGAGAAGTCATGCTGGGCAAACCGCTGCTGATTTAACTTGGCGGAGAAGACGGACGGAGGATTGTTAGTGCGCATGAAGCGCTCCTCGAATGAAAGATGCGGCAGGAGGGCGCTGCGTGCGATCCCCACATCCTCGCCGGCAGAGTCGAGCTCAAAGCCTGAGGCAAGCAGTTCGTGATTTTCCTTCAATGCAGTGACAACGGCTTCTTTCAGGGAAATAACTTTTTCGCCATCTTGCGCGCCCGATGCGCCGGCAAGCAGCGTGATCAGCAAACATACAATAACTACTTTGACGCGTATCAGCCTTTCCGGGTCAGAAATGATTCGCGCAACATTCATACCCTCGACCTTCCCCTCTTCTTTTTTTCCATGTAAGCCAGATACGTATCCATGCCGCACTTGCCGGTCTTTTTCTGGAATTCCCGGCATTCGCCCAGAGATTTGATATCGTCTGCCAGAACAACACTACCACTGAGGGAATCCTTAATGATTTCGATTAGGCGGCGCTGGATTTTTGCCGAAGATTTCCTGATCGTATAGAACATCATCTTGCCTTCCCTCCGGTCATCGAGAAACCCGGCCTTGAGAAGAAGCGACAGATTGCGCGAAACAAGAGGCTGCGACATGCCGAGAACACCCATTATCTGGCATACGCAGAGCTCCCTGCCGGACAGGAGCATCAATATCCTCAGCCGGGACATGTCCGAAAGCACTTTCATGGAATCGACGATTTCTTGCATAAACGTATTTAAATATATTTATATGAAAAAGTCAAGAAAAAAATTCGGCATTTGGTGTTTTTTTAAAGTATATTAATTGGGCGAGAGAAAGGAAGGTTTAAATCTGCGAGTTGATTAAAGCTTGGCGGGGGAGTGAGCTCACGCCCGCCCCCCGCATATTTTATTAGAGTGCCGAGTCGCCTGTTTCCGAGGTCCTGATCCTGATGGCCTGCTCGACCGGATAGACAAATATCTTGCCGTCGCCGATCTTGCCGGTCTTGGCCTTATCGTTGATAACTGCAATTACCTTTTCAACTGCTGCGTCTGTAACGATCACTTCGACCTTTACCTTCGGCACAAAAGAAATCTCGTATTCCGCCCCCCTGTACAGCTCGACATGGCCCTTCTGCCTGCCGAAACCCTTCACCTCGGTCACGGTCATTCCCTGTATGCCGATGCCGTTGAGTGCATCCTTAACATCATCCAGTTTGAACGGTTTTATTATAGCTTCGATCTTTTTCACGTTGCCTCCTGATATTTTTTTGAGGACTGGGGCACCCCTTTCGGGGCACCCAAACCCGCATTAATAGACTATGTTATAGGCCTTTTCGCCGTGCTGGGTTTCGTCAAGCCCGGTAACCTCTTCCTCGATATCCACTTTAATACCGACAACGGCCTTGATGATCATGAAGATGATAAATGTCGTTACGGCGGTGTAAGCGATAGTTGTGCCGACGGCAATCAGCTGCGTCATAAACTGGCCTGGGTTGCCGTACAGAAGTCCCTTGCCTGCGTCATTGATTGCAGGATCTGCAAAAATACCGGTTAGAAGCGCTCCAAGGGTCCCGCCGATGCCATGCACGCCAAAGGCGTCGAGAGCGTCGTCATAGCCGAATTTCGGTTTGAGAAATGCTACCGCCAGATACGGAATTACACCTGCTGCCGCACCGATCACTATGGCGCCGGTTATATTGACAAAACCTGCCGCCGGGGTAATCGCAACAAGTCCTGCAACTGCACCGGATGCCAGACCGAGGACTGTGGGTTTCCCGGCATGAATCCATTCAGTCACCATCCACGCAACAGTTGCAACTGCGGTAGCAGTGTTGGTATTGATGAATGCAGCGCCCGCGAGGCCGTTTGCCGCAAGTGCCGAGCCGGCATTAAATCCGAACCATCCGAACCACAGCAGTCCGGCCCCGATTACAACAAAAGGAAGGTTGTTAGGTTTATACGTGGCATCTTTCCTTCTTCCAAGCATTATTGCGCCGACCAGACCCGCGACACCGGCATTGATATGAACAACTGTGCCGCCTGCAAAGTCAAGTGCTCCAAGCTGCGCGAGAAACCCATTGCCCCATACCCAGTGGGCAATCGGGACATAAGTAAAGGTGAGCCAGAGTATTGAGAAGAGAACCCAGGCTGAAAATTTCATCCTTTCAACATATGAACCACTGGCCAGCGCGACAGTGATAGCAGCAAAGGTCAGCTGATATACCACAAATATGAATTCGGGGATCGTCTTTGCGGCGTCTGATATGCTGTTCGGGCCTATTCCGTTCAGGAAAAGCTTGTCGGCGGCCCCGATGATGCCACTGACATCTGTGCTGAAGGCAAAAGTATATCCGTAAAGGACCCACAGAACACTTACAATAGCGTATGTTACAAATGACATTGCCAGGGTGTTCAATACATTCTTGCCCTTTGTCATACCGCCGTAGAAAAGAGCAAGACCGGGCAGGGTCATGAGCATAACAAGGGCCGTTGCCACGATCATCCATGCTGTATCACCCGTGTCCAGTTTGTTGGGTGCAGGGGCCGGAGCTGCAGCAGCAGGCGCCGCAGGCGCAGATGCCGCCGGAGCAGGTGTCGCTGGTGCAGGTGTCGCTGGTGCAGATGCAGCAGGGGCAGGCGCTCCCGCCGGTTTGTCCTCGGCAAAAAGCAGACCCGAAAACGAGAGACAGAGCATGCTCATTAATAAACTTATTATCAATAACCTTTTCATTTTATCCTCCCTAAAGTTAGCTTGCGTTTATTTATTAAATATCAGACTAAAAGTTCAGCGTAACGCCGAGTCCGTAAACAAAGGTATTGTCGATGTGTGCAGCCGGGTTGTTGTTCCACAGGTTATCACCAACAGTTATGAGCTGGTCATGGTGTGCCTTGCCCGACAGCGGATACCAGTATTGCATTACCGGCTGTATCACCACATTCTTATACACAGGTATTGTGAGACCGGCCTTGAGCATTCCGTCATGAAGAGCACTGTATGCATGGTCAGCAGGTGTGAGACTGCTGATGTTGTAATATCCGAACGAAGCGCCAAGATCAACCGTCAGGTCCCCGGCAGGCATCTTGGTCACCGGTAATGACTGCGAAAAAGACAGGTTGATGTACCATCCCGGATTGGCATCGATGTCCCTATAAACCGCTATCGTCGGGTGCGCGATCATGTCATAGGTCGCACTTACAAAAAACTCCTGCGTCTGCTGTACATAATCCGTCCCATAGTAAATGTAGCCGCCGGTGAGGCCCAGCTTGTCGATATTATAGGTATAGCTGATAGTAAGATCGGTCTCGTTCCAGCTCTTTTTGCCCTGCCCGCTGCCGTCCTTCCCGGGGGCAAATGCCTGTGTCGCATGCTGGTCCGTGTCAAGATTGCCCCAGACATTAAGAGAGAAACCCTTATAGTTGATTGTTACTGAAGGTTGTAATACTACACTCTTGTTACTGAGTTCGGCTCCCCTGAAGATATACCTGTTCAGCCCGGTGAATGTTACGCTGCCTGTTACGTCCGGTGCAGGCGGGGTCGCAGGCGCTGCCGCTGCGGCACCGGCCGCCGGTGCTACAGG
>DATJOY010000227.1:0-12020 GCA_035506695.1 Dissulfurispiraceae bacterium | reverse complement strand
TTTTCACTTCCGATTTCTCACTTGTTTTTTTCATATCTTCACCTTCACCAGTGTGGGCGACACAAGAATGCCGCTGACCTCTTTCTTTGTCAGGTCGCAAAAAACATTTGCAGCTTCTCCGATGGCTGCGTCACTCCGGAGTACACCTTTGGCTGAAATTACAATATTATCGCCTTCCACGAGAATGTTGACCCTCTGTCCTCTCTTGATTGCGGATGAAGAAGCAAGAAAATTTGATCTGATGATCACGCCGTCGGTAACAGTGGATTTGAGAACCTTTCCATCAATCTCGTGCTTATCTGTAACAGCGCCGACCGGCAGTTTCGAGAGCTTTTGCCTGACCGCATAATAGTCGTCCCCTGTCAGTACCTCTCCCCTTGAAATAGTCCTTGCCGTAACATAAACATCCTCGAAAACATCGTAAGAAGCTTCCACAACCACATTGGCCGTCCGGACAGATGAATTATCCTTGAGATAAACTGCATAAATTACCTTGTTGCGACCGCTGTAGCCGTCCATGTAAATGTTCTGGATGTTCATTCCACCTGAAGCCCCGCCAAAATATTCGGCCCCCCTGACAATCCTCAATTCTTCAAGTTCCACCTTGTCCGATATCAAACTCGCAAGGTTTTCCTTGACAGCTTTCTGTACCTTGTCAAAGAGCGGATCATTGCCTGCAAGCACTGGGCTGCACAGACAAAGACCAAGCAGCACGATGAGCATTTCTATGTAATTATGGATTTTCATATCTAACTCTTCATTGCGTTAATATTCTGAAGCATCTGATCCGCTGTCTGGACCGCCTTTGAGTTCATTTCAAAGGCCCTCTGGGCTATGATAAGGTTTGCAAGTTCTTCCACGATATTGACATTCGACATTTCAAGAAACCCCTGCTGGATAGTACCCCTGCCATCTATTCCCGGCGCCCCTGTCGTAGCGTCTCCGGATGCATCCGTGTTAACAAACAGGTTTTTCCCATTGGCCTGCAACCCCCCCGGATTCATAAAGTTGGCAATCTCGATAGTTCCCACTTGAACCGCCGAAGTAGATCCCGCCTGCATGACCGATACCGTGCCGTCAGTTCCGACGGTGATGCTCGTTGTATTTGCCGGGATCGTAACGGAGGGCTCAAGAGGATAACCGTCGGAATTCACTATCTTGCCGTCTTTATCGAGCTTGAAAGCACCTGATCTTGTGTAGTTTATCGTACCGTCAGGCAGCGTCACCTGAAAGAAACCATCACCCTCGATGACCATGTCGAGGCTGTTGCCCGTTGACTGAAAATCACCCTGGGAGTGCAATTTCTGAATTGCAACCGGTTTTACTCCGAGGCCCAACTGCATGCCTGTCGGGATAACGGTGCTTTGCGATGAAGACGCGCCCGCCGTAGACATGGTTTGATATACTAGGTCCTGGAAGTCCGGCCTGCTTCGTTTGAAACCTACAGTATTAACGTTGGCAATATTATTAGAGATGACATCCACATTCATCTGTTGGGCCGACATACCGCTGGCTGCACTGAAAAGTGCCCTTATCATTTCCGTTCCTCCTCTTTCATCTTTCTCATTTGCTCGTTCGGTTATCTTTATGAGACCTTGGCTATTTGCGTAACGGCCTCTGAAGTAAGCTGATCAAAAGACCTCATCATCTGCTGAATTGTCTGAAACTCTCTCTGTGCCGTGATCATGACGACCAGTTCACGCAGCGGATTGACATTCGACCTCTCAAGACTACCCTGTTTGACCTCACCCTTCGCGGAACCGGCAACTTTGCCTGCATACAATGCTTCGGAGAGGTTTTGGATGTCGGTAATCTTAACCATTTTCAGAGTGCCTACAGTGTTACCCTCCACAGTGATGCTGCCATCGGTTGCAATATTAGGCGCAGCCTTCAGGTCTTTGCCCAGCTTGATGGGCTTGTCGTCGGTGCCGATGACCTTATACCCATTTCCTGCAGTAAGGAACCCGTCCTTGTCTATGCCGAATGAACCGTTCCTGGTAAAATTCCTCTCCCCCTTGACGTCTACAATGAAGAAACCCTCACCGTTGATCGCTACGTCAAGAGGATTGCCGGTTGTCTGCACCACTCCCTGTGCGGGGTCAATCGAATATTTCCCGGTGAAAGCCATGGAGCGAGCGTCGGGACAGGCGGCATTATTGACCTGTGGTAGTGCTTCGGTGATCGGATACAGGCGAGTGGAGAACGACGTCCTTTTGAAACCGTTGGTGCTCACATTGGCAAGATTGTTGGTGACATTGTCAAGCTCCATCATCTTGAGAGTTGAACCTGTCATCGCAACGTACATTCCTTTATACATGCCCGATCCTCCTTTGACGGAATGAATAAAGCAATATTGATGCCATGAAGGCAACTGCCTGAAGGTGACTGCCGGTATTGCAAAAGAGGTAAAAAAAGAAGCAGGTGCCCGGAATCCCCGGCACCTGCAATTTGATTGATCGGAAAAATTTTCCCCGCTGGGAAATTTATACCTCTATGTCAATTCCTTTCTTTTCTTCTTCCGTCTGTGCGGCTTTCCTGAACTCCTCGGCAAATTCCTTCTTCTTCTTTTCCTGTTTTTTGCCGGGCCGCATCTTTGCGAAAACATAGCCAGGACGGATACCTATTAAACCTGGAATCCCGTAAATCTGCTTCAATCCATTATCTTCGGCCATACTTAATTATCGAGCAAAATAATAAATACTTTACGTTTCAACCCTTGCGAGAGGCTGGATTAAAATTCCAGCGCGGTCCCTAAGCCATAAGTGCTGCCTTCTGGTCGGCATATGTAGCCTTGAACATGTCAAGAATATTGTTGTATCCTGCTTCTCCAAGGCCAAGGACAGAATAAGGTACTACGACATTTTCCGGGCCCTTAATCCCTATCGATTGACTCAGACAAAGAGCATCTGCAACATTTACAAGCTGGCAAAGCGCCTCGTATGCGCTGTCTTCAAAAACCGGCAGCGTTTCTGCGTGGTGATACTGGATAACCGCTTCAAGGTTCTTCGGGAGCTTCCATTTGCGCGCTATCAGTCCCCCGACATCACAATGTGTATAACCGAGAAATTCGAGTTCGACATCTTTGTAAAACTTGCCTTCCTCATATACTTTCTGGGTGATAAGCGAGTATTTGTCCGGCATGCTGTTGTTCAGCACGGTCTTGCCGACATCATGGATAAGACCTGCCACGAGCGCCTCCTCAGGCTGTGCCAGTTTCGATACTTTGGCAAACAGGGATGATGCCACGGACACGCCAAGGCTGTGCTCCCAAAGCTTCTGCTCGAACAGGCCGAACTTGCGATGCATGTCTTTGAGGGAGGCCGCAACAACCAGCGATTTCATGGTGTTGAACCCGATAAGCATTACACCACTTGAAATTGTATCGATGCGACGGTTCATGCCGTAATAAGGAGAATTGGCTATTCTCAGCAGTCGCGCAGAAAATGACTGGTCCCTGGAGATGATCTTTTCAAGCTCGTCGATGGAAGAGCTGTCGGAGTTGATCAGCTCCAGTGCCTTAACGGCAACAGTAGGAAGACTGGGTATGTCTATCGTATCAAGTATGATCTTTTCCAAGTCATTCTGCATTTTCTTTGCCCCCCTGAGTGCATATTGCAATAACCGTGGTAATACCCTTTCTTGCAATTATACCATTAAACGGCATTTATAATTTCTCCTGCCATCTCTTCAATGGAAAGGACTTTGTCGGCAATACCGGCATCAACCACTGCTTTTGGCATTCCGTAAACAACACAGGACTGTTCGTTCTGCGCAAAGACCCTGCCTCCTGAACGTTTCAGTTCGGTCAGACCCTTTAGTCCATCATTCCCCATGCCGGTCAGGATTACTCCCAGCGCCCGGCCGGGATAACATTCGGCTACAGACAGCATAAGGGCATCGACCGAGGGGCGGTAAATAAACTCCTCCCTGTTCTCGGATATAGTTACGGCCGATTCAAGTGTCCTTTTTTTAACAATTTTCATATGCCCTCGCCCCGGAGCCAACAGAACGAGTCCCGGTTTCAGTATATCGCCTTCGGCAGCTTCCTTAACTTCTATACTGCTTTGCTGGTTCAGCCTTTCGGCAAACGGCCCTGTAAAGTTGGGCGGCATGTGCTGCGCTATAACTATCGGAACGGGGAAGTCCTTTGGAAGCACAGTGATGACTTCCTGAAGCGCCCTTGGCCCGCCGGTAGATGTGCCTATTGCAACAATACCCGTCTTTCTTTCCCCGGTAACTCTCTGGGGCATCACCCGGTGCAGTTCAACGACTTTCGATTCAATGGCCGCCCTTTCGCTGTGGCGGACAGGCCTTCTTATTGAACCTTTCTTCGCAATCTGCTTGATCCTATCGATCAGGACTTCCTTTATCTTTACGATATTAAGCGAAAGTTCGGAAAGGTTCTTGGGAATGAAATCGACGGCGCCCAAATCCAGCGCATCAAGCGTAACCTTCGCCCCGTCGGTCGTCAGGGAGCTGAGCATGATAACAGGAACAGGCGTCTTCACCATTATATGCCTAAGCGCCGTCAGCCCGTCCATACGCGGCATCTCTACATCCATTGTAACTATATCGGGGTGCAGGCTAGCGATTTTTTCTATCGCTTCGAGACCATCCCTGGCTGTGCCTACGATCGATATCTCGGGATCGGATGACAACATGCTTGTCAGTGCATTTCTCATGAACGCCGAATCATCTACTATGAGGATTTTAACCATTATAAGCTCCGTCCGGCCTGTATCCGTTATATTTACCTAAAAACCGAATTCCTTCAGCAGGTCATCAACCCCTGCCTGTGAAACATTCTCGTGGGCGACCTCTTCAACACCTTTTCCGGATTCTATCTTGACTCCAAAAGTCGCGATGAGACCGACCAGTTCTTCTTCAATATCTCCGACCAGCTTGATCACCTTCTTCAGCGTCTGGCCGGTCAGGTCCTGGAATGATTGCGTCGTCAGTATCTCGGTGAAGTCATCTTCGAGCTCGTTCTTGAATTTTTTCAGATATTCGACAGATTCCTGCGGTTCTTTGAGGTTACGGATATTCGACGAAAGATCATCCATGCTGAGGATATATTTTTCGACGATGCCCATTGTTTTATTTGCAGCATCCTCCGTTTTTTCAATCACGAATTGCAATTTATCGATTGCGCTCGGCATGTCGGTTGTTGCTATGTCCTTAAGCCGCGGGTCCAAGGCCTCTTTGAAGCTATTGATGGAATCGTGAAGCTTCCTGGTCACCTTGCCGACCTGCTTGAAAAGGTCGGCCTGCTCTACTCCCGGTTTGTCCTGGCCTGGTTGCCCCATCTGGGCGAGGACCCGGATTAATTCGTCGGCTTTTTCATATTCCTTGTTTGCAACCGCCTCCAAAAAATCCAGGAGCTTGCCGTATATTTCCTTGCCCGGATCACCGGATGGCAGACTCTTCTTTTCAAGATAATCCTTTGCATCAACAACCTCTTTTACCAGCATCTGTCCACCCATGCCCTGTACGCTCTTGACAACCTCGACCTGACCTGCCCCGTCATCCGTAACCTGAAAGACATCGTCTTCGAACATCCCCATATCTTCAAGGGGAATGAGTTTCTTGGTGTCAAGCAGTACGATAAGCCTGTCATTGATCCGGGCAACACCCTCGATCTGCTCTATCTGGCTTTTCATGAAATTTTCGGCAGGTTCGATCTCGCTCTCCTCGATCGATACAACTCCAGTGATACCATCCACCAATACGCCGAAGGTAATACGTCCGCTGGATACAACTATGACCTTTTCACCGGCATTTTCACTTTGAAGCCCGACCATCTTCTTCAGATTAATGATCGGGATGATTTTCCCTCTCAGATTTGTAACGCCCTCAAAATATTCCGGCGACTGCGGCAGTTTGGTCACATTGGGAAGATTGACGATCTCCTGCACCTTCAAAATCGGAATCGTGTACTCAGAGCCGTTCATCAGAAAGCCGATAAATTGCATAACACTCCCTATCCTCTTAAATGGATTCCATATTACCGAAACTGTGCATGCAACCGCAGAGGGCTGCCCCTACCCATATTCCGCAAGACTAACAAATCGCTTTCGACTATGACTTCTTTGCAACCTTGGATACGAATAATTTCCTTGCCATCACAGCGAGGTCCAAGATAAGCACGACCTTTCCATCACCGGTAATCGTAGCTCCAAGTATTCCGCATTCCTCCGAGTCAACCCCGTTAATCGTCTTGATCACGATCTCCTCCTGACCCAGCAATTCATCGACGGTAATGCAAAATCTCTTTTCGGCAACTGAAACCACCAGGATATAAGTGTTATTTTGCTGCTGGTCAGCCGCGGCCCTGACCCCCAGTGTCTCGGACATTCTGAAGACAGGCAGGACCTTGCCGCGAATAGCGAGTACTTGCTGCCCTCCGACTTCCTTTATGTCGCTTTTCCTGACCCTCAACGTTTCCTCAATCATAGTCTGCGGGAGGGCATAATACTCGCTCCCTATCCTCACCATCATGGCCTGGATAATGGCAAGTGTCAGCGGGAGGCTTATCCTGAATGTGCTCCCCTGGTCGCGCTTGGTCATCACTTCTACATACCCGTTAAGCTTTCCCACGTTGGTTTTGACTACATCCATGCCGACACCGCGTCCGCTCAGTTCCGTCGAGAACTCTTTCGTCGAAAAGCCGGGGAGAAAAATAAGGTTGATCGCCGTTTCATCGGCCATCTTGGCAATTTCATCTTCCGTAACAATACCCTGTTTGACGGCCTTCTTCTTGACGGCCTCCACATCTATGCCTTTACCGTCGTCCGAAACTTCTATAACGATCTGAGTACCCTTCTGGTAAGCGCTGATGATTATCCTTCCCTTGCGATGCTTTCCCTTGGCCTCGCGCTCATCGGCATATTCAATCCCATGGTCGATGGAATTCCTGATGATATGGATCAGCGGGTCGCCGATATTTTCATTGACGCTTTTGTCGACTTCGGTATCTTCGCCGAATATCTCAAGGTCGATCTCCTTGCCGAGGTTCCTCGACAAGTCTCTTACCATTCTCGGAAACCGGGAAAATACTTTCTGTATGGGCTGCATCCTGATCTTCATGACGGCAAGCTGCAGGTCCGAGGTCACCCTGTCGAGAAAGCTCGTCGTCTCCAGCAGGCTTTCGACATTCGAATCGCCCGAATAAGCGATCTCAAGTTTCATCGCGAGGTTCAGCAGCCTGTTACGGGCCAACACTATCTCCCCGGCAAGG
Organism: Dissulfurispiraceae bacterium; assembly: GCA_035506695.1. Taxonomy (GTDB): domain Bacteria; phylum Nitrospirota; class Thermodesulfovibrionia; order Thermodesulfovibrionales; family Dissulfurispiraceae; genus Fen-1308. The sequence continues at coordinate 4,783 of DATJOY010000227.1, read as the reverse complement.
TCCATCACCTTGTCGATCCTGCTTATATCAACCCTCAGGTTTGAAACTACTTCCCTCTCCTTGCTTACCTGCTGGACCTGTTCTTCCACATGTGCAGGTTGTGCAGGGGCGGCAGCCTCATGGGCGACTTCCGGAGAGGTTACTTCCGGCATTCCAGATATGCTTTCGGCGGGCCTTTCAGGGGCCGGCTCAAATTCAGGAACTGCAGGCGTTTCCTGTGTATGTTCGGCCTCTTGCCCCGGTGACACCTGTGCATTTATCACCGAATCAAGTTCCATCAGGAGGGGTGCAATATTTTCTTCGGCATTGTCCTTGGAGCTGATGTGAGAGATTAGAAGCCGGAGCATGTCGACACTCTTTAAAATGGTATCCATGATTTCCCGGGTCAGCGTCATTTCACCGTCGCGCAGCTTTTTCATTATACTTTCAGCTCTGTGCGCGACATCGACAATCGGCTGAAAACCGAGAAATCCGGCAGCACCCTTCAGGGTATGCATCCCCCTGAATATTTCATTAAGAATGTCCTTGTCGTAACCTCTGGATTCAAGATCCACGAACATTGGATCGATCTTTTCGAGTGTCTCCTCAGCCTCGGTTACGAATTCGCTTATTATTTCTTCCATCTCGTCGGACATATTATCCTCCGGCTTTCAAAGATGGTTTCTTTTCGGCAATTTTTTCGAGCTTTTCCTTTAATATTTCTGCAGTAAACGGCTTAACTACATAATTATCCACTCCCGCCTTGATGGCTGTTATCACTTTGTCCTTCTCAGCCTCGGCCGTGACCATCAGAAAGGGCATTAATTTAAGCGACTCATCTGCTCTCACATGTTTGAGCAGGTCTATCCCTTCCATTACCGGCATGTTCCAATCCGATACGACAAGGCCATAGCTGCCTGCCTTGAGTTTGCCGAGCGCCTGAGAGCCGTCTTCCGCCTCGTCGATGTCTTCAAACCCGAGTTGCTTGAGCAGGTTCTTTACGATACGCCTCATGGTCGGAAAATCATCGACTACCAGAACCTTGATCTTTAAATTGAACATAATTAATCGCCCCTGAAAAGCTTTTTCAATATCTTTTTTATACTGTCGGTTATTTGCTCGGCATTGGCCGGTTTGACAAGATAATCGTCCACTCCGGCATCTACGGCCTTTTTCCGCTCATCTTCATCGGCCTCGGTGGTCACCATCACGATTGGTATATTCTTCCAGTTCTCGTCCGATCTAAGGTTCTTTGTAAGCTCAATCCCGTCCATATAGGGCATGTTCATATCCGTTACGACAAGGTTGATATTCTCCGTCCCGAGTTTTTCCATGGCGTCCAAGCCATTTTCAGCCGTCACAACTTCATAGCCCTTGGCCTTGAGGAAAAGATTCAGCAACTTCCGAGTTGTTTTGTCGTCATCGACTACGAGAATTTTCATATACCTTGGCTCCCTATAAAAACTTCGTTTCGTTACATTTTTTGATAAACGATAACTTTGTTGATGACTGTCGGTTTGAAGGCCCTCGTTATATTGTGAAGGCTCTCTGAAGTCCCTATAAACAGATAGCCGTTGGGTCTCAACGCGTCATAAAGAAGCGAAACGGCCTTCTGTTTTGCTTTTTCATCAAAATAGATGAGGACATTCCTGCAGAATATAACATCCATGCCCCTGATCGACTTGCTGTCCTTGTCTTCGATAAGGTTGACCTTCATGAACTTGACCAGTGACTTTACCGCAGCGGACAGTTGGTATTGCTGATTTGCACTGGCGAAATATTTTTTCAGAAAATTATCAGGGATATTCCTTATTGCATACGATCCGTAAACTGCCGCGGCGGCTGAGCTCAGCACGGATTCGCTTATATCTGATGCAAATATATCTTTTCTCAGAGCAGCCGTTTCAGGCTTTTCGAGCAGCACCATCCCTATGGTATAAGGTTCCTCTCCGGTCGAACTGGCTGCCGACCACACTCGAATGTCCTTCCGTCCGGACTTTGTATTTTCGGCGATAATCTTGGCCATCAGTTCCCCGCCGAAGACCTCGAACTGTTGCGGCTCCCTGAAAAAAAATGTTTCGTTGGTTGTAACCAGATCGAAAAGTTTGGTCAGCTCGTTTCTGTCTCCGCCGAATTTCAACACATAAAGATAATCTTCATATCCCTTGAGGTTCTTTTCCTGGACCCTTTTGCCCAGTCTGTTTTCAATAAAATATTTCTTGTTGTCAGGAATAAAAATGCCGCTCTTTTCGTATATGAAATCCCTGAGCTGTCTGAAAGTTGCGTCTGTAAGAACGAGAGGGGTCATAGTGCGTCCAGCGCCTCCCTTATCTTTGCCCTCACATCGCCGTTTTCATGTTCCTCGTGTGAAGCAAGGGCTTCAAAGGCCTCCCTGCCTCCAATGTCTCTGATGGCGTCGACAGCAGCCATTATCACAGGCACATAACTGTCGTTCAGCATCCCGGATATCTTCCCGATAGCAGCATCGGGATCGCACACCGACGCAACCGATTTTACAGCATAGAAACGGACCCAGGGATCCGGATCACCGAGGGCCTTGACCAGCTCATCCGAGCATAGCCCCGCATCTCCAAGAGATACAACTGCCGCCTTTCTGACTTCAGGGTCGTCCTGACCGAGAAATGAGATAATCCTCTCTATAGCTTCGGAGGAGCCGATATGACCCATTCCGCCTATCGCTGAAATCTTCACGGCAGGGTCGGCATCTTCCGAAAGGTGCATTAATGTATTTATGTCGGTTGACAAGCGGGCAATTATCTGACGGACACTGCTGCTGTACTCAGATATGCCTGTCAGAAAAGCTTCCTGGTCTATTTTTAAGAGCGATTCAACGATCTTGTCCAGCAGGTCAGGGTATATTTCAACTTCCAGGAGCCCTTTCAGGACCTTGTATGCTTCCTTTGACCCGATGTTCCCGAGTGCCTCAATCGCAGACCTCCGAACATGAGCATCAGCATCCGATTGTGAAGTCTCCATGAGCTCTTCCACTGCTGCGGTCTCGCCGATTTCTCCAAGCGCCTCAGCGGACACCCTCCTCAGGTCTCTGCTGACATCCTTCAGGTAACCTGAGAGCCTGCCTGCAGCCTTCCGGCTCTTCGATTCACCGAGTATATCTATGACAAACGATTTTCCACGATACTTCAGATGAGGCGAGTCGAGCAAATTCAGCAGCTCCTCCTCAGCCCCGATGTACAGGATTGCCTGCTTCAGCAATGCAGTTCTCTCTTCGGCATCGGAACTGAAAGGGTCAAGGGACCCCGCCGTCTCGACGAGCAGAGGTACGGCTTCCCTGCATTTGAGTTCCGAGAATCCCCGGAGAGCTATCTCCTTGTCTTCCCAGTCACCTTCAGAATACAGCCTTACGATATGCGGGATGAGCCCAGTCAACCCCGGAGTAACGCCTATCTGGATAATGCTCTTTACAGTTGCCAGTTTTTCGTCCCCTGAGGCCGCCGACAGATAGGAGATCAGGGCAGGCAAAACTGCTGCAGATCCGAGTTTGCCCATCGTCTCGATGGCTGAAAAACGCACCACCTCGGAAGGGCTCGAAAGAAGAGCGGCAATGGCCGGTGCCGCCTGCTCCGCTTTGAGGTCGCCAAGCGACTGAAGGGCATAAAAGCAGACCCATTCTTCATCGCCGAGGCTCTGAATCAGCCTGGGGATTGCGTCATTCCATCTCAGGTCTCCCAATGCCTTAGCAGCTGCTGCCCTCACATTGGCATTCGGGTCTTCAAGAGATGGAACGATCTGTGAAGGATTGACGCCTTCCTGTATCTCGCTTAGCAGATCGATGGCGAATTTTCGGATATCATGGTCCTTGTCTTTCAGGAGCGGATACAGCAACGGCACCGACACCCCTCCCAGTTGTTTCATGATAATCAGTCCGGTATTCCTCAGATAAGAATTTTCACGCAGTAACGGCAATACCATGTAAGCGACAATTTCGCCGCCCATGGAAATAAGTGACCTCATTGCCGCGTCCTGCACCCCGGTATTTTCATCACTCAGCGCTTTAATGAGCGGATAGATGCCTCTTTCGTCGCCTTCCGCCAGTTCCTCGGCTGCCTTCCTGCGGTCAGCGGGTTTTCCGTTGCCAAGTTTTGCTATAACTTTCTTGATGTTTCTTATCATGCATTTCCCCCCATCAGACGCAGGCTTGCAGGCAAGATAAACAAGATACAATGCTATTGTGCTTTATATAATACAAGAATTCATCCCTTAAATTCATCTATTCTTTTCCTGAGCTTCAGCAGTGCCTTTCCATGGAGTTGGCATACCCTAGATTCGCTTACATTGAGAACGGCGCCTATCTCTTTCATGTTCAGCTCTTCATAGTAGTAAAGTGTAAGAACGAGACGCTCCTTTTCCGGCAGTTCGTCTATGGCCTTTCCAAGGCCGGCCTGTAGCTCCTTCAGACTCAGCTCTTCAACCGCATCCCTGGTGCCTTCTGCCGAAATACATTCCAGAATGTCGAGCGACTCACCGTCCCGGTTTATGCCCAGGTCTTCCAGCCGCATCATCCTTACGGTATTGACATTGGACAATATCTTGTAAAGTTCATCCATCGAAATATTCAGTTTGCCGGCGACCTCTTCGTCCGTGGCGCTCCGGTGCAGTTTCCGTTCAATATCATCGTATGCATGCCTTACTTCTTCGATTTTCTTCTTCAGGTCTTTTGACGCCCACTGCATTGATCTGATCTCATCTATTATTGCCCCCCTGATCCTGAAATCGGCAAAGGTGCTCAAGGTGACATTCAATGACGGGTCGAACCTATTTACCG
>DATJOY010000226.1:0-13672 GCA_035506695.1 Dissulfurispiraceae bacterium | reverse complement strand
TCGAGGCGCTCCGGTCACACCGCCAGGTTGCACAAAACCTTTTCGATGCCGGAACGATCACGAAGAACGACCTGCTCCAGGCCGAAGTCCGTCTGTCCGACGCAAATCAGAGGCTTCTCACCCTGCAGAACCAGCGCTCCTATAACGCATCGCGGATAAATAACATTATTTCGCGGCCCCTGGACAGAGAGGTTGTACCGGCAGAGGTCCCTGAAGAAGTTCTTCCGCTGCCCCTTCTCGACAAGTCCTGGGAGACGGCTGTTACGCAAAGACCTGAGATAAAGATAGTCGATCAGGAGCTGAAGATAAACGAACTCCAGGAATCTGCCAAGCGGACCGAATACCTGCCGACAATTTTTGCTGAAGGCGCCTACAATTATTCAAAAAACCAGTTCATGATCCATGAAGACAACTGGTCCGTCGTATTCGGCCTCAACATCAATCTCTTCAGCGGCGGTGCCACAAAGGCAGAAGTCTCAAAGCTCAGGGTACGTACCGAACAGCTCCGTGAAGAGAAGAACAAGCTCCTCGAAGACATCAGGCTTGAAGTCCAGCGGTATTACCTTGATGAAAGCAGCGCCCGAGACAACGTGACGTCCACCAAAGACGCGATCAGACAGGCTGAGGAAAACCTGCGCATCAACAATGTCAGATATGAAGAAGGAGTGGGAACAGCAACAGACGTTCTGGACGCAATCTCACTTCTTACGGTTGCAGAGAAGAATTACTACCGGGCCTTGTATGACATGAGGCGCGCTCATGCGGGGCTGCTTTACGCCACCGGCGAAGACTTGACGCAGAAATACAAATAGTAACTCTCCATTCTCTTGGAGACATAACTCCCCCTGCCCCCTCTTACCTTAAGAGGGGGTGCAGAAACGGGGTATTACTCCGAGGTGAATTTTCCTCCCCTTAAGATAAGGGGAGGATAGGAGGGGTTATGAAATGCAGGGTTATCGCTTTAGCATAGTTTTTTATTCAGCACTAAATAACATTAATTTCTTATGGAGTAATTATGGAAGAACCGATAAAAGAAAACGGCAGCAACGGCAAGAAGAAAAAGATAGCCATCATCGTTTTTGCAGTCCTGCTCGTGGCGGGAGCTGCATGCGTATATCTATACCTGGGTTACACTGCGACCCATATCAGTACTGATGACGCGTTTGTGGACGGCAGAGTGCACTCTGTCGCCCCGAAGATAGCAGGCACAGTGAAGGCGGTTTACGTGGAAGACAATCAGAAGGTCAAAAAAGGTGATATGCTGATTGAGATCGAACCGGCGGATTATGATGCAAGGACAAATGAAGCCATGGCATCTGCAAATGCTGAAAAGGCGAAACTTGTCGAAATCGGTGCGGGCATTAAAGCAGCTCGGGCACAACTCGAACTTCAGGAGTCAAACCTCCGGCAGGCCCAAATCGACCTGACAAGGGCGGATGCTCTCATTGCAAAAGGAGCAATCTCCAAAGAGCGTTATGACAAGACAAAGACCGGATACGAGGTCTCACTTGCTGAAGTAAAGGCAGCACGGGAGCGGCTGATACAGACCGAGACTTCGATTGCGACTCAGCAAGCCAAGGTCCGTGCCGGGGAGGCAAGACTGAAGACCGAACAGCTGAACCTCGAATATACACGCTTGTACGCACCCGCTGACGGCGTTATAACCAAAAAAAGCGTGGAGGCAGGAAACCAGGTGCAACCGGGCCAGCCGCTAATGGCGGTTGTGGCCCTGGACGATATATGGATAACGGCCAATTATAAAGAAACTCAGCTCAAAAAAGTGCGCCCCGGACAGAAAGTCGATATCAAAGTTGACACCTACTCTGGTGCAACCCTGCACGGTAAGATCGACAGCATCATGGCCGGGACCGGCTCCGCTTTCTCCCTCTTTCCGCCCGAAAACGCGACCGGCAATTATGTGAAGATCGTCCAGAGGATACCGGTGAAGATATTACTGGACAAGGATACCGACAAAGGGCATGTACTAAGGGTCGGGATGTCGGTGGTGCCTACAGTAATCGTTGAATAATGAACAAATGGAGTAAATGGATCATTGCCCTGACCGTAATGCTGCCCACGCTCATCGAGATCGTGGACACTTCGGTTGTCAACGTCGCCCTTGACCATATCCGAGGCAGCCTCTCGGCGGGCATCGACGAATCAACCTGGACGATCACATCATATCTCGTTTCAAATGCAATCATAATTCCCATGACCGGATGGCTGAGCAGGATGTTCGGCAGGAAACGGTACCTCATATTCTCCATCGCCCTGTTTACCGTCAGCTCTTTATTATGCGGCGCTGCATGGAGCCTTCAGAGCCTGGTTGTGTTCAGGATACTGCAGGGTATAGGCGGAGGCGCGCTCCAGCCCATTTCGCAATCCATTCTCCTGGAAACCTTTCCACCGCGCCAGCACGGCATAGCGATGGCAGTCTTCGGTATCGGAATAATGTTCGGCCCGATCATCGGCCCGCTGCTCGGCGGCTGGATAACAGACAACTGGTCGTGGCACTGGATATTTTATATAAACATCCCTATCGGTATCATATCTATTTTCATGACCACCATCTTCATCACTGATCCGCACTACATAAAACAGGAAAAGATGAAGATCGATTACTGGGGACTCGCTCTCCTTTCCGTCGGATTGGGATGTCTGCAGATAGTCCTCGACAAAGGTCAGCAGGACAACTGGTTCGAGTCGACCTTTATCTTCTGGCTCAGCATAACCTCGGCGCTGTCTCTGATATCTTTTGTGTTTGTCGAACTCTTCTTTGCCGAACACCCTGTCGTAGACCTGAGGACCTTTAAAAATATTTCCTTCGCCACCGGTTGCAGCGTGATGTTCATAGGGTTCTTCAATCTGTTCGCGAGTATCGTATTGCTGCCGATATATCTTCAGACACTCATGGGATATACTGCCTACCTCGCAGGATTTGTTCTCGGTCCCGGAGGTCTGGCGACACTCATATCACTGCCCATTGCGGGAAGATTAGTGACAAAGGTAAACCCGAAGGGTCTTCTCGCCTTCGGCATAGCTGTGAATGCCTATGCGACGTACCTTATGTCGAACTTCTCCCTAAGCGCAGATTTTGCAACCGTCATCTGGCCGAGGGTCGTCCTGGGCATAGGCATGGGTTTCTTTTTCATTCCCCTTACGACGCTCACAATGTCCGGCATAAGGAAAGAGGCAATGGGAAATGCAACTGCTATTTACAATCTCGTGAGGAACCTCGGCGGCAGTTTCGGGGTTGCGTTCGTAACAACAGTGCTCGCAAGACGTGCACAATATCATCAGGCTCAACTGACGGCGAACCTGACGCCTTATGATTTTGCATATCAGTCCTCTGTGCAGCAGGGCACTCATGCACTGCAGCTTCGGGGACTTGAGGGCACCCAGGCACACCAGGGAAGCCTCGCAAACATCTACCATGAGCTTCTGAGGCAGGCGTCAATGCTCTCATTCAACGATGCCTTCCATCTGGTCTGCATTATAATGCTTTGCGTCCTGCCGCTCGTCCTTCTGATGCGGGCGGGCAAGGCCCCCATAGCTCCCGGCATACACTGACCAGTATATTTCTGTGTTATAATTTCACATGAATGACCTTACTTTTAATGGCATACCGTCAGAAGCTGCAAACAGGCTGCGACCTTTTTTTGAGGCGGTCCTCGAAGGCTGTCCCGAAAGGATACATTCCCTGTATGTGACCGGCAGCGCGGTCACTTCCGACTTCACGGAAAAGACATCGGACGTCAATTCCCTCATACTTCTGAACGATATGCATTTTGATTTTTTCAAATTTCTTGCACCCCTCGGAAAGAAATTCAAGTCCAAAGGCATCGCTTCTCCTCTTGTCATGACGCCTGCATACATAAATGAGTCTCTCGACGTTTTTCCGATGGAACTTCTCGAACTTAAACTAATCCACAATACGTCGTACGGCACCGACATCTTGAAGGACCTCGAAATCGACCGCGGACTTTTGCGGCTTCAGTGCGAGCGAGAGATCAAGTCGAGGCTTATCGGGTTGTGGCAGGGATATCTGTCATCTCTCGGCGAGATGGATGCTGTTGCATCCCTGCTTGCGCGCTCCATAAAAGGATGCTTCCCGCTTTTCAGATCTATCATTTTTTTAATGGGCGGGGCGCCACCCCTGCGGAAACTGGATGTTATCGATACCTTCTGCAAATCTGCCAAGGCCGACAAGGATGTACTGGTAAAGGCCCTCATGCTTAAGGAGAAACGGAGCAAGGCCGGGAATGAAGTCCTTTCCCTCTTCGAGTGTTATTATGCAAATCTCGACGCCGTCTCCGGAACGGTCAATGCGCTTTAGCAGTACAGGATTCATGGTCCGCCTGCTTGCCTTTTTCATCTTTGGTCTGGTGTTTTCACTTGCCTCCATCCCGGCATTTGCGGTGACACCTGAACCGCCTTCAAAACCGGTTGCTTATGTGATGGACCTTGCAGGTGTCATCTCCGCCGAAACGAGGGCGCGCCTGAATGCTTACCTGAAAGAGCTTGAGCAGAAAACCGGCGCCCAGATGGTCATTCTTACCGTCGACAGTCTTGACGGTGCGAGCATAGACGATTTCTCCATACAGATGGCGCACGACAGGTGGAAACTCGGACAGAAGGGAAAGGACAACGGCCTGCTCTTGGTAGTTGCAATAAAAGACAAAAAATACAGGATCGAAGTCGGATACGGCCTTGAAGGCACGCTGCCGGACAGCCTTGTCGGCTCTATCGGCAGGCAATACCTCGTGCCCTATTTCCGAAAAGGCGACTACGGGGCCGGAATATTCAATGCATCACTTGAAATGGTAAAGACGATTGCCGCAGCCCAGGGTGTGGAAATTACTGGGATGCCGAAAGCAGCAGGAGTCAGGTATAAGAAGAAGAGCGGCTTCGGCCTGGGAGACCTGATATGGTTCGGCATTCTCCTCGTGTTCATCGTACCATTCCTGATATTCCGCAGCTTTACCAGACCGCGCGGATATTGGGGCGGGGGAGGTTTTGGCGGTGGCTTCGGCGGAGGCGGGTTCGGTGGAGGTGGCGACAGCGGCTTCGGCGGAGGCGGTGGCGGCGGCTTCGGCGGAGGTGGCGCGTCGGGGGATTGGTGATAAAACTAATAACTCCCCCCTCCCCTTCTTACTTTAAGAGAGGGAGTCGGACGGGGCGTTGCAGGATAGAAAATATACACATTATTCTCAGGAGGTTTTCATGAGCAACGGAGCAAAGATCGCAATAGGAGTAGTCGCTGTCATAGTCTTGCTGGCAGTGGGAATCATAAGCTGGGGTGTAGGTGAATACAACAAGGTCGTAACGCTCGACGAAGCGGTAAAAGCACAGTGGGCCCAGGTGGACAACCAGCTCAAGCGGCGTTTCGACCTTATCCCGAATCTCGTTGAGACGGTCAAGGGGTATGCAACCCACGAGAGAGAGCTTTTCGAGAACATCGCGCAGGCGAGGACCAAGTATTTCCAGGCCCAGACTCCCGGCGACAAGATTCAGGCATCAAAACAGATGGATGGTTTTCTTTCACGTCTTCTTGTGCTGTCCGAAAACTATCCTCAACTCAAGGCCAACCAATCGTTTCTTAAGCTGCAAGACAGCCTGGAAGGCACGGAAAACAGGATAGCTGTAGAAAGAAAGAGATACAACGATACGGCCAGAGTGCTTAATACCTATCGGAGGACAGTAGTGGGCAGCATCATCGCCTCGATAGCCGGAGTTCAGCCCGCAGCCTATTATGAAATCCCGGCAGCTCAAAAAGAAGCCCCGAAGGTGAAATTCTAAATTTAAATGAACCGTAGGGGCGAGGCGATGCCTCGCCCTGCTCGTAAAATATTGCGAAGTCAGGATGGAAGGGACGTCTCAAGGTCTTTCAAATGCGATGCTGAAACTGTATTCAGTCGCCAATTGCAACACCTTACTTAATGTGAACTCTCATTTATGATCTGTTTGTTGAATATGAAAATCAGCTAAGGTATCGCTTGAAAGCCCTTCGTCAATCCCTTCCATCCCGCCCTGCTGTTGTCGTTATAATTATATTATGCCGATAAAAATAGATATCCCAGTCACCGGAATGACATGTGCTGCATGTTCCGCAGCAGTCGAAAGGACTTTGAAGAAGCTGGACGGCGTCAAAACGGCGGCCGTCAACCTTCCTCTCGAAAGGGCGACTATTGAATTTAAAGAGTCCGACGTGCCGGTCATGCTTACCACTGTCATCGGCGCGGTTAAAGACGAAGGATACGGCGTCGGCACTCGCAAAATCGATATTGCGGTAAGCGGCATGACCTGCGCCGCTTGCGTCAGCGCCGTTGAAAAGGCATTGAAAGGCCTCTATGGGGTTGTAAACGCCACCGTAAATATCGCAACAGAAAAGGCATCCATAGAATACGTTCCCACCATCACAGGCTTTGAGGATTTCAGACGGGTGATAACGGATGCCGGTTATTCCGCTCATCTCATAACGGCTGAATTCGCAGATACCGAACTCGAGACCCGCCGGAACGAATATATGTCATTAAGGTTGCATCTGCTCATAAGCGCCCTCCTTACGGCCCCTGTAATCATCGGGAGCATGTTCAGAATCCCACTGCTTTCGAACTGGTATTTCCTGCTATTGCTCGCCACCCCGGTCCAGTTCTGGACGGGACTGAGATTTCACAGGGCGGCCTTTGCGTCGATCAGGCACGGCTCCACAAATATGAATACCCTCATCAGCGTCGGGACAAATGCGGCCTATTTCTACAGTCTTGCGGCAATAGCGGTTCCGCAGTTCTTTGTTCGTGGCGGTGTCTCACCCGAAGTGTATTTCGACACTTCGGCAACCATAATAACGCTTATACTTTTAGGCAGATTTCTTGAGGCCGGGGCAAAGGGAAAGACCTCCGAGGCGATCCGCAAACTCATGGGGCTGCAACCCAGGACTGCAACGGTTTTGAGGGGGGACAAGGAACGAGACATACCGATAGAAGAAGTGACGGTAGGCGATATAGTTGTTGTGCATCCCGGTGAAAGAATACCCGTAGACGGAGAGGTTGAAGAAGGCTATTCCTCGATAGACGAATCAATGCTGACCGGCGAGAGCCTTCCGGTGGAAAAGGAGTCCGGAGACATGGTCTTTGGCGGCACCATGAACAGGGTCGGAAGTTTCAGGTTCAGGGCCCTGCGCGTTGGAAAGGAGACCTCGCTTGCGCGGATAATCAGGCTTGTGGAAGAGGCACAGGGAAGCAAGGCCCCCATACAGAGGCTCGCGGACCGCATGGCTTCGGTATTCGTCCCGGTGGTTTTCGGAGTAGCAACAGTCACATTTTTCCTCTGGCTCTTTTTAGGTCCGCAACCTTCATTTGCACCAGCCCTGATGAATTTCATAGCAGTCCTTATCATAGCCTGTCCATGCGCCCTGGGCCTCGCTACGCCGACCGCTATAATGGTCGGTACAGGCAAAGGGGCTGAAAGGGGCATACTCATAAGAAATGCCGAGGCACTGGAACTCTGTCACAAAATAAATACGGTCATTCTCGACAAGACGGGAACGATAACAAAGGGAGAGCCTGAAGTTGTCGATATCGTTGTTGCGGGGGCCGGGCTTGACCCCGAACCCAACAATGCAGGGGCAGGGCTGACCCTGCCCGCCTTGCTTAAGATCGCAGCAGCCGCAGAAAAATTTTCCGAACACCCGCTGGGCAAGGCGATAATTAACAAGGCGCGCAGCGAACATGTCGAGATCGCCGATCCCGCAACATTCACCTCCGTTTCGGGCGGAGGCGTAAAGGCTGCAGTTATCGGCGATTCAGGTCAATTAGAGGTAATTATCGGCAACGAAAAGCTTCTGGCTGATGAGACGATCGATCTGTCCGCTGCCCGCAACGCTATAGTGCGCTTTTCTTCCGAAGGCAGGACACCCGTCCTGATGGCGATAAACAAAGAGCTGTCGGCGATTTTTGCGGTAGCCGATGCAATCAAGGAAGATTCGGCGGAAGCAATCCGCGCGCTTTCGTCCATGGGTATCGAAGTGATAATGCTCACCGGTGATCACGCCAACACTGCCGAAGCCATCGCAGGGCAGGTAGGTATCAAGAGATTTTATGCCGAAGTGCTGCCGCACCGCAAAACTGAAATAGTTAAACAGGTTAAGTCTGAAGGCAAGATTACCGCTATGGTTGGAGACGGTATCAATGACGCTCCGGCGCTGGCCTCTGCAGATGTCGGTATAGCCATCGGCACCGGGACCGACATCGCCATAGAAGCAGCCGACATAACGCTGATAAGGGGAAATTTGGGGTCCGTTGTCGATGCGGTCAGGCTGAGCAGGCTCACAATCAAAACGATCAGGCAGAACCTTTTCTGGGCCTTCATTTACAACATCATCGGCATCCCGGTGGCCTCGGGCATCCTGCATATTTTCGGAGGTCCTTTGCTTAATCCTATGATCGCTTCGGCTGCAATGTCCTTCAGTTCGGTTTCGGTAGTGACAAATTCTCTCAGACTCAAAAAGAAGAGAATATCGGGTTGACACTTTACAAACTCATGAAAATGGATTATGTTATCCATACTTGAAAATGCAGGACTATACTGATCAAAATCACTCCGGCAGAGACACCACTGACCCTATAGACAACGGTTCTCTTCTTATCATACCTCTCGGGGGCGTTGAAGAGATCGGCCTCAACATGACCGTCTTTCAGTACGCGGACGACCTCATCGTTGTGGATGCCGGGTTAATGTTTCCGGAAGAAGAGATGCTCGGCGTGGATGTGGTCATCCCCGATTATTCATATATCCTCGACAACAGGGAAAAAGTAAGAGGCATCATCATTACCCATGGGCATGAAGACCATACCGGTGCCCTTCCCTTTCTGCTGAAAGAAATCAATGTGCCGGTCTTCGGCACGGCCCTGACACTGGCCCTAATCCGGGAGAAGCTAAACGAACATGAGATTTTCGATGTCCCGCTAATACCGGTAAAGCCTCGCGACAAGATCACGCTCGGACAATTCAAGATCGAATTTATAAGGGTCACTCATAGCATTGTGGACGGCGTGGGATTGGGGATACAGACGCCTCTCGGCAGCATAATCCATACCGGCGATTTCAAGCTCGATCCGACCCCTGTGGACGGAGAGCTCATGGACCTCCACAAATTCACCGAATACGGAGAAAAGGGCACTCTCGTTATGCTTTCCGACAGTACCAATGCCGAGAAAGGCGGGTTCACATTTTCCGAAAAAGAAGTACGCAGGGCCTTCGAGGACATATTTGTCAAGGCAAAGGGCCGGATAATTATAGCGACTTTTGCTTCGAACATTCACAGAATTCAGCAGGCCATTGATGTCGCGGTCCAGTTTGACCGCAAAGTAATCATGTGTGGCAAGAGCATGGTATCCAACGCGGGGATAGCCCTGGAGCTTGGATACCTGAAGGTGCCACCCGAAACCTGGGTCAAGATGGAACATCTCAGGGACCTGCCGGATGAAAAAGTGGTCATCATCACCACCGGAAGCCAGGGAGAACCGATGAGCGTGCTTTCGCGCATCGCCATCGACGAACACAAGCAGATAAAAATCCGGGAAGGCGATACTGTCATACTGTCTGCGAAAATCATTCCGGGCAATGAGCGATCCATCGGCAAGATCATCAACCATCTCATGCGCAGGGGTGCGGACGTAAAGTACGAAAAGGTTTCAGATATCCATGTGTCGGGACATGCATCCAAAGAAGAGTTGAAGTTGATGATCAACCTTGTGAAACCAAAATATTTTGTGCCGATCCATGGCGAATATCGCCACCTGAAGTATCATTACAGGCTGGCTGAAAAATCCGGCATACCGAAAGAGAATATCTTCATCCTTGAAGATGGGGGCATACTCGAGATTACGGAGAGCGGTGCATCCACCAGTGGCAGGGTCAATTCCGGCAGGGTGTTCATAGACGGAAGGGACGTCGGCGGCGTCGAGGACATTGTACTCAGGGACCGCAGGAGGCTGGCCCATGACGGCATTGTCATAATCCTGGTCGGCATCGAGAAATTGACGAAGAAGATCATCTCGGGGCCCGAAATAATCTCGAGGGGCTTCGTGTTTGAAGATGTCTCGCAGGATATCATAAGCGAAGTGAGGGACCTCATGGCCGGCACGCTTTCAAACCTGGAAGACGATATCATTTCCGATACCTCTTTGATACAAGCCAAGCTCAGATCTACGCTCAAGAAATATTTAAGAAACACCATGGAGAGAAGGCCCATGATCATGCCTATCATCATGGAGGTTTAGACTCTGGTCGGCCTGCGCACAGGGCACAACACAGGAAGATTCAAAAGAGGTATAATAAAGAAATTTCATTTCAAGCGTTTGGAGACCCATGATTACACCCTTGAAGATACTAAACCTGGGAGACGATCCGGCAGACGCGAACGCCATAACCTCTGCATTAGAAGAAAACGGGGTTGAATGCGAAACATTCAGGGTCCATACCCTCGATGAAATGCTTGCCGCCATTGAGCGGGGCGGGTTCGACATTATCTTCACCGATCGCACCCTGCCCGGATTCGACGGTCTTACCTCCCGTTCAGTCAAGAAGGACCCGTCTTTAAAGTACACCGTTTACGTGCATTTCACCGATAAGAAACGCAGCATAGATATAAGTGCCCTCCTGAACGAAAAGCGGTAGCCCGTTCCCTCCAGCCTTTAAACGAACTGGGCCAGATAATAACTATAGCCTCGGGGCCGATATGTCGTTAATATTTAATTAACCGACGTATTGACAAAGCGAGGTGAAGACTGCGTGGATATAACTTCCGAAGTATTCCAAAATCTTAAACAGATGCAGATGTTTTCGTCATTGACCGACGACGACATATCCGATTTTATAGGGAAGATCATCGTCAGGAATTTTCGTAAAAATGAAGTAATCCTTTTTGAAGATGACGCCAACGCCTACATGTATCTCATACTTTCCGGAAGGGTAAAGGTCGTTCAGACCGCCGAAGACGGAAGGGAAATGATCAGGGCCATCCATAAAACAGGCGACTCCTTCGGGGAACTTTCGCTGCTTGACTGCAAGACTGCTGCCGCCATTGTAGTGGCCATGGAAAAGACGGTAGCTGCAATCATCAGCAAAGAAAATTTCTTTTCAATCATCTATACGCAAAAGAAAGTGCTCGACAACCTGCTGCAGATGTTCTGCCTGAGACTGAGGGACTCGTGGGAAAGGTTACAGATGACCAGCTTCAGGAATGCCGCTCAGCGGGTCGTCATGCTGCTGCAGCAGCAGTCCTGCGAACATGGTGAGCACGTTGCCGAAGGCACGTTACTGAAAGTCCGCCTTACGCACCAGATGATAGGCTCAATGATCGGACTGAACCGGGAAACAGTTACGCGTATCATAGACAAACTGCAAAAAGACGGGCATATAACGATCAGGGATGACAAAAAAATAGTGTTGCATCCGTCGTTTCAAAAACTTGTGTCGGGAATCTGAAGGAATTAAATTATCGTGCCCCCCCGGAGGCAGCTGATCTCGGCTTGCTGAAATAGAACAGTTTACCTCTTTGCGCAAATACAACATACCGCATATGCCCAAACTGTATCGAACGCAAAAAAGGCACGCTGCGCCGTCGATTCAGCCGCCCCCGCGGGCTTCATAGTCCGCTCACCCTGATATCTGCACTCTGAGGCTGTCGAGTGTAACCAAATCGAAAGCGCAGCGTATCTTTAGTATCACATATCAGATTAGACTCGTTGCGGCACATTACAACTGCGCTAAAGCTGACTTGTATCCTGTTTCAGCAAGCAGAGATTGGTTGCACTTGATGGCCGAAGATTCCGCTCAATTATGCCATGCAGCCGGCTAAATTTCATTTTTTCCTGCCGTATCAGTTATCCTACTTTCTGATACTTTTTACTTCATAATTCGTGCCGGAGGTTACATTGGATTCAGAAATATTGCAAGCCGTTGTCCTTGGCATCGTCCAGGGAATTACCGAGTTTTTCCCGGTCAGCAGCACAGCCCATCTCATACTCATCCCGAAGCTCTTCGGCTGGACCGGAGAGATAGACACGCTGGCCTTTGACGTTGCCCTTCACGGTGGCACCCTTATAGCGCTTCTGGCCTGCTTTTACAAAGACTGGATAGACATGCTCACAAAAGACCGGAAAACCTTTGTGACAGTTATGATCGCCGCCATTCCCGCCGGAATCGCAGCCCTTTTATTGCAAAAAATAGTCGAGCATGAGCTGCGCAGTCCCTTAATCATAGCAGTGTCCCTCGTCATCTTCGGTTTCGTGATGCTCTATGCCGACCGCTATGCAGGCCGCCACGCCGATATTTCAAAGGCTGTTCCGACATGGGGCGATTCACTTATCATTGGCATAGCCCAATGCCTGGCGCTGATACCCGGAGTGTCCCGTTCAGGAATAACCATGTCTGCGGCTCTCTTCACAAAACTCACAAGGGCCGGCGCTGCCCGCTTTTCATTCCTTGTCTCGACACCCCTCATAGCAGGAGCAACGCTCTGGGAAGGACGAAAAGTAATAATGCATTCGGAGGCGTACCACCTCGATGTATTTGCCGCCGGGGTCATCGCAGCTGCAATCGCCGGTTTCTTTGCAATCCGCTTTCTGCTCCGTTTTCTCCGTACCCATCGTTTCGACCTCTTCGTGTACTATCGTTTCGGCCTTGCTGCTATAATATTGCTATGGCTGAGAGTATAAGCACGGAACACGAAGGCGAATTCCCCAGGCAAGGCCGCAGCAGGAGACAGTCTTCAGCGGACGATCAGCACCGTCACCGGAAGCTGCATCTTATTGTAGGCATACTCTCGATACTCGGAGCTATTTACCTGACAGTTGCCCTTGCGACCTTCGACAAGTGGGACCCTTCTTTTTTTACATTGTCCAGCCGCCCGACGCATAATTATGGCGGCCCTGTCGGGGCTTATATGTCCGACCTGATTACGGCGGTAATGGGTCTGCCAGGCTATTTGGTTCCACTCATCCTGATAATTTTCGGAGTAAGGAAAATTCTCGGCAGGGAACGAAATCTTTTTCACGTCGGAGGGATTGTCCTGCTGCTTCCGTCCCTCTCGATGCTGGTAGAGCTGATATCTGAAACTGCTCCGCGAACTTTTGAAATATCAGGGGGAATGATCGGGCTGCTGCTTTCCGATCTCTTGCAGGAATTACTGTCGGTTGTGGGGGCCTATATCTTCTGTATCGCTCTCATTTCCGTTTCCATCATTCTCTTAAGCCCTGTATCGCTCTTTTCTTTCATTGCGGAGAGAAAATCCGGAAAAAAGAAAAAGGAAGAGCCGGCTGAAGAAATCGAAGAACCGGAGCCGGAGTTTTCTAATGAGGAGCCGCAGGAATTTACGATCCGGGAGCCTTTGCCACGACCTGTACCTGCGCCGAGACCTGTCACCAGAAAGACCGATGAAGCCGGATACCGGCTGCCGCACATCGATTTTCTGAAGGATGCAGACGAAGTCTCCGGTCCGACAAAAGAGGAGCTGACTTCTGCCGCGTCAGGACTCGAACGCAAGCTTGCGGACTTCGGGGTAATGGGCAAGATAAAGCAGGCCCATCCTGGTCCAGTCGTAACGATGTTCGAGTTTGAGCCGGCCGCCGGTGTCAAGATCAACAGGATAGTTTCGCTGGCCGACGAC
>DATJOY010000225.1:0-3130 GCA_035506695.1 Dissulfurispiraceae bacterium | reverse complement strand
ATTCAATTTTTATTATAGCATCCAGCTTTATTCATCTGCGTCATCATTGTCCTGACGCAGCCTTCGCACCGCAAGACGCCATATCAGCAGGGTCAAACCAACAATCGCAATCAATATAATGAGCGCATAACGGGCCTCTTCCATGTCCTTTTTGATGAGTTCAAGTGTGTTGCCGCCCCAATATCCCGCGCCTACCATAATCGATATTGTCACGACAGATGAAACCGCATCCGCAACGACAAACTTCAGCCGGGGCATCCTGAGAATTCCTGCTACAAGAAATATCTGCGAACGGAGACCAAGGAGATGTCGTCCGAGGAAGATCACATATGCACCCCATTTGCGAAATATCTTTTCAAGCCTGGCCTCGCGCCTTTGGGTTATAATCCTGCGGAAGCGCCTGTGTGCTACAACCTTCCTGCCGTATTTCCTGCCGACATGATATAGAAAAAAATCGGTCGTGATCATTCCGAAGGCCACGACAACAAGGGCGGGCACAGGCTGCACAACACCATTTGCGATGAGAAACCCGCAAAGTATCAGGATTGCATCCTCCGGGAAAGGAAATCCGATGACTCCCATAACGAGGAGGACGAAAAGGCCCAAATACGGGAAGTGGTGAATTATCGACGTCTCCATTGTGCTATTTATTCTCGCCGACATTGCCGGACAGAGTCAATCGGCACCAGGTCCGATTGCCTTAAATCAACTGTTTTTATTATAGTTGTAAAAACATCCGAAAGGAGCCCGCTATGATCGAGCTTTTGCGAAAACGCCGCAGCATACGCAGGTACACGGAAAAGAAAATCAGCAAAAAGTCCGTCGAAATAGTGATAGAATCGCTGCTTCGCGCACCTTCCTCCCGTGATTTCAAACCATGTGAGTTCATCCTGGTTGACGATACCGCACTGCTTTCGAAGTTGTCGGAGGCGAAGGAGCACGGGTCTCAATTCCTCCGGAAAGCACAACTTAGCATTGTAATATGCGCTGACGGCAGAAAATCGGATGTCTGGGTAGAGGATTGCTCCATCGCTTCCATACTGGTCCAGATGACCGCGCTTTCCCTTGGGCTCGGAAGCTGCTGGATTCAGATAAGAAAACGAAAGCATGACGCAAAGGAAACATCGGAGAGATACGTACAAAAAATCCTCGGATTGCCGGGGCATATCAGGGTTGAAGCGATGATAAGCATAGGATATCCGGGCGAGGCAAAAGCACCGGTTGCTGAAGACAAATTGGACTACAGCAAAGTCAGACTGAACCATTACTCAGTGCAATATACGCCTGGAAAGAATAATATGGCCTAAATCGGTTACACTATTATCTTGAAATTTTATAAATCAAAAGGAGATAAACAATGCCTGAAACTCACGCAATAATGGAAACCAAGTTTGGCGACATCGAACTCCGCTTTTTCCCCGATGTTGCTCCCGGCCATGTAAGCAATTTCATCGAGCTTGCCAAAAAAGGCTTTTATGACGGGACCACCTTTCACCGCGTTATCCCCGGCTTTATGATCCAGGGCGGTGACCCCAACTCAAAAGACCCCGACAAATCGAGGCACGGGATGGGCGGCCCCGGATATAATATAAACGCCGAATTCAATGAAAAGCCCCACAAGCGCGGAACCCTTTCGATGGCCCGTTCGGCAAATCCGGACAGCGCAGGTTCGCAATTCTTTATCTGCGTTGCCGATGCCCCTTTTCTCGACAGGCAATATACAGTTTTCGGCGAAGTCGTATCCGGGATGGAAGCGGTAGACGCAATCGTCAATCAGCCGAGAGACCCGAGAGACAACCCGAACGAGCGGATCGAGATGAAGGTAAGAATCGTCGAGGTGTAGAAAGCAATTCAGAAGGATTGGTCTCTGCCAGGGAACAAGCCTTCTTCTACCTCTTGACGGTATGCCCTGATTGCCTTTAACGCTTCTTCTTTCAGGTTGCCATACTTTTTTACGAACTTAGGCGTAAACCTTTCAAACAGGCCGATTACGTCGTGGATCACAAGCACCTGACCGTTGCAGTGGGGGCCGGCCCCTATACCGATGGTGGGGATCGCTATCTCTTCCGTTATGCGGTGTGCGAGGTCGGCTGGTATGGCCTCAAGGATTAGGGAAAATGCTCCGGCTTCTTCGATCATTTTGGCGTCCTCGATAAGCCTGAGTGCCTCGGCATCGGTCTTGCCCTGTACCTTGTAGCCGCCCATTTTGTAGAGAGCCTGCGGCGTCAGTCCGATGTGGGCCATGACAGGTATCTCGGCTGCAGTCAGCGCCTTTATTTTATCTAATACCTCTCTGCCACCTTCGAGCTTCACGGCATGGGCACCCGCTTCTTTCAGAAAACGACCGCCGTTTCGCACAGCATCTTCGACGCTTACCTGGTAAGAAAGATAGGGTAAATCGCCGATGACAAGGGCGTTTTTTGCGGCCCTCGAAACCATCTTCGTATGATAAATCATTTCATCCATCGTCACCGGCATTGTATTTTCAAGCCCTTGCACGACCATTCCCAGGGAATCACCCACCAGGATAGCGTCGATGCCCGCCTCGTCCACGATTTGGGCGAACGGGAAATCGTAGGCCGTCAGCATTACAATCTTTTTGTTCTCTCTCTTCTTCCTCAAAAAATCCTGGGTCGTAATTCTCATATGGCACCTCGCAAAATATTGGCACTGCCCGATTTGAAGTATCCGGCTTGAAGCGTGATGTCTGGGTCCTCGCGGGCCGCGCAAGCGGCAGGGCAAAACTGTCCGCTGGCTATACTTTTTCTTTTCAGATCAAACATCCACCTGCTTCCATGGGCTAATCAGCACGCGAAAGCCGAATGCTTCAAACCGGGCCTGATAATTATGGATTCCATTTCATTATATACTATTGCAGAATCCCAGATATAACCATTATCGGCTCTCGCGCAGGGCGCGGATATTCAGCTGCAGCCCCCTGCCCCCGTCCCATTCATTGATCACGGGCAAAAATGCGGCATCGACTAGGTCGCCGTTACGGATACTGTCCAGCACCCCTCCCAGGTCGAAGCCTATGCCGTCAATGGCCTTCCCGTTCTGTTTGAGATACAGCTTAAGATGGTTATTCCCGACTATTCTTGGTTGTGCCATCCTGGCCGCTCTGGTCCCG
>DATJOY010000224.1:0-5299 GCA_035506695.1 Dissulfurispiraceae bacterium | reverse complement strand
AACCAGAGCTTGTCTCCTTCCGGCCTGTTTTCCACGGCCATTTCCTTCTGATACTTGAGTATAAAGCTCATGTTCTTATAGTCATACTTGACCTGCGGTCCGATAGCAAATGCCTGGCCCTTCAAACCGTCCAGACCTACCTTCAATCCGTATTGCTTGTCGTCGGTGGTCTGCTTGTAATAGAAACCTCCTACTCCAAGGCCCCAGTTTTTTATATGATAGGCAATCGTATAATCGAAATGAAATTCCTGGCCCGATAGATATTCGGTTTTGTCGTTTTTAAAATTGAAGTCGTACATGAACTTGCTCGATGCCTCAAACCCTCCGTCACTCAAATAGGTAAAGGCCAGGGCCGGTTCCAGGTTCCAGTAGTTTCTTCCTGCATTGGCGATGCTGGTCACG
Organism: Dissulfurispiraceae bacterium; assembly: GCA_035506695.1. Classification (GTDB taxonomy): domain Bacteria; phylum Nitrospirota; class Thermodesulfovibrionia; order Thermodesulfovibrionales; family Dissulfurispiraceae; genus Fen-1308. Next base: position 4,897 of record DATJOY010000224.1, on the reverse strand, counting down.
TCATAACCACCGACAGGTAAATTGATGTCAAGGCCCGCCACAGCGTGCAGATTCTTGGAATGCCACGCAAGGACCAGAGGATCAAAGGTCACATCACCGACCTCGGTTATGCTTTTTTTCTGACCGGGAACATGCACATTCAGATTAACGATCGGGACAATCGCATGCATCCCGTAATCGAGTCCGAGAATTTTGACGTTTGTAACATAGATGAAGCGCAGCGCATCTACAACGGCAGACACCCTGAAGCCGGGGACAACGCTATTGCCGTGTCCGTCATTGAACCTGTCGGCCCAATAATAGTTCGTGTAATTAATGAAGTAAAAACCTGGAGGCGGAAGGGCCCCGGACATAAAATCCTCGTTCCCGCCGGCATAAACCGAACCACCCCCTTCAGTTGCAAATGCCGCTGAAGAGACCAGCAAGATTGCTGCGACTGCAGTAAACAAAATTGCGCCGGCCGCACGAAACCGGCCCCTGTGCAGAACCCTGGAGACACTACCGAATATTGCTTCCATAATCTCCCCCATGTCCGGCTTATTTTTACCGCTCATTTCCCGCCGGCACGCTCTATAATATACCTTCCTGTGATCGTTTAGGCAAGATCCCCGACCATTTTATTTAGCTGATACTCCGTCCCCAGGATGACCGGATGTTCAGACTGCAACCGCCTTCAAATATTCCACCCATATTTTTTCCTTTGCAACCACGATATCGATGAAGTCCAAAGGCAACGTTTCGTCAAGCGGCCTCTGTCTGAAAATATAATAAGCCATGTCTATTCCTTCGTCGGCGCAGGCCTTGCGGTAGTCGTCGGTTTCGACCATCCTTTCGATTACCGGGAATATCCGCTGGTCGCCAAGTGAAAAGAGTCCCTGCATGTGGGCGTACTTGGGCACATCATGAAAGACCTTGATCCCTTTTGTTTCGAGAGATTTCTTAATGAGCCTGATCTTGCGTTTCACCGGGTCGAGCCGTTCCATGGGGTGCCACTGAAACGGAGTGAAAGGTTTTGGAATGAAGGTGCTTATGCTCAGTACGATCCCCGGTCTGTTGTCAAGAGACCTGATTTTTTTTGCCAGCTCTACGATCCCTGCAATATCTTCGTCGGTTTCGGCAGGCAGCCCGATCATGAAATAAAGGCGCAGCGTCTCTATACCAGTCTCAAATAGCAGCCTTGCAGTAGTAAGGATATCTTGCTCGGTCACCTGTTTGTTTATGACTTTTCTCAGCCGGTCGGTCCCCGCTTCCGGGGCTATCGATACGCTTTTGTGTCCCTTCAAAAGGGCGACAAGCTCGGCGCTGCGGCTGCTTGCGCGAAGGGATGTGATCGAAAATTGGACGCCTTCCATGCACAGGACCTCGCTGATGCGCGGGTAATCGGACAATGACGGCCCGATGATGCCGATCTTTTCCGCAACCCTTTTGCCGTCCTCGACCTCTTTCGTGACCTGTTCAATATCCTTTTTCCTCGGCGGATTGAAAAAATTCCCGACAAGGCAGAAACGGCAGCTCCACGGGCATCCCCTCATTATCTCGATAAGATGCATGCCCGAAAACTCGGTTTGCGAAGTTAGGACGGTGGTGCTGAGCGAGGTTAGCGAAAGGTCTTTGATGTATCGTTTCCGGACAATTTCGGGCGCGCCGTGTTTTGCTGTCCGGGATATCTTTCCTCCGTCGCCGTAATTCACCTCATATGCGGAAGGGACATACACGCCGCTGATTTGCGCAGCCCTTGCCAACACATCGCTTCTGCTCCGTGTGCGCTTGCAGATATCCATAAATTCCTTCAGCGACTCCTCGGCCTCCCCGATAAAAATTATATCCAAGGCAGGTGCCATCGGTTCCGGATTGAAAGAGACGCAGACCCCTCCGGCAACTATAAGTGGCATGTAATCACCCCGTTCACCTGCCTTGAATGGTATATTCGAAAGCGACAGTATCCTGAGTGCATTGGGATAATCATTTTCGAAAGAAAGAGAGAAAGCAACGATATCGAAATTATTCAGGGGCTTTTTGGATTCGAGCGAGAAAACGGGTGTTGCGGTCCGCCTATACTCGCCGATGTCTGCATCATCGGGAAGAAAGGCCCTCTCGCACACAACATCGTTCCGACTGTTCAGAAGTCCGTAAATGCCCTGGAAACCGAGGTTCGACATGCCGACATGGTAAGTATTGGGATATACCAGGCAGACTGAAATTTTGCCGCCGGGGTCCTTGAAAACAGTGCCCTTCTCCCCGGCCAAAATGGAGTCGGCCTTTTCGATGAGTTTGCGGTTCACCTGCCGTTCATCTCCGCAGCCCCGGCATTGCAGCAGCTCATAATTGCATTTTTTTTCTTATAAAAGTCGGGATATCATACTCTTCTTCAGGCGGGATCGAAGACTCCCCCAAACTTATCTCGCGTGGCAGGGGATCGAGCAATGACGGTCCCGCGACGGCCTTTTCCTCACTGACATCTTCAGTTGCATGTTCCGGCGGCTCTGTCGTCGCCTCCGCATTCACTGTGAGGGCCTGTTCGATTTCACTGTCCCTGATTTCGGGTATTTTGAAAGCGGGTCCGTCCGGTTCCTTCTTCGGCTGTTCCTTGCTCCCGTGTTCGATTTTCTTGGGGGATTCCTTTATCGGAGGAAGACTCTCGGTAAACATGTCAATGCTCTTGGACAGCATCTTCCCCGATGCTTTGACTGCGGGGGCAGTCGTTGGGGCCTCTTTTTTCGGCGTCCAGGTGCGCGTCTCGGGCAGCTCAACCGTTTCCGACTTTTCATCGAGTCCAGTGGCTATAACGGTGACCCTGATCCGATCGTCCATTTCCGGATCGATGACCGCCCCGAGTATTATATTTGCCTCTTCGTGAGAATTATCGTGGATAAGCGAAGCTGCCGTCTGAATCTCATCCAGTGATATGTCGAGCCCGCCGGTGATATTGATCAGGATTCCCTTGGCGCCTTCGATCGAGGACTTCTCGAGCAGCGGGTTCAGTATCGCCTTTCTGGCGGCCTCGAAAGCCCCTCCCTCTCCCTTCCCGGTGCCCATGCCGATAACGGCTTTCCCCGCTTTCTGCATTATCGCTTTGATGTCTGCAAAATCGAGATTGATAAGCCCCGGCACCAGTATCAGGTCGGAAATGCCCTGGACAGCCTGCCTCAGCACATCGTTTACCATCGAAAAGGACTGAAGCAGAGAGGTCCCCTTTTCCACTACAAGGCTGATCCGGTCGTTTGGTATTACTATCAGGGTATTGACATGATTCTTGAGCTCATGGATGCCCTCTTCGGCATTCATTGCCCTTTTTCTCCCCTCGAAATAAAACGGCTTGGTCACTATTGCAACTGTAAGTATACCAAGGTCTTTTGCTATGCCCGCGATTACAGGTGCGGCCCCGGTCCCTGTCCCGCCGCCCATCCCCGCGGTTATGAATACCATATCGGCACCTTCGATAAATCCGGTGAGCACCTCCTTGCTTTCGAGTGCTGCCTCCCGTCCGATCACAGGGTTTGACCCGGCGCCGAGCCCGCGCGTGAGGTCCGATCCTATCTGAATCCTTGCAGGAGCAAGAGAAGAATCGAGATGCTGGATGTCGGTGTTCACGGCTATGAATTCAACGCCGAATATCTGTCCAGCGACCATGCTGTTGATTGCATTGCCGCCTCCGCCTCCGACACCGATCACCTTGATCTTTGCCGCCGGCCTCCCGACATCCTCGATTTCGAAAGTGGACATATTCCTATTTCCTCCTGCCGATAATGTTTCTGAACAAACCGGTCATCTTCGTAAATAATCCGCCGTCTGAAGCTTCATGCCGACCGGGAGCGACTCCGGCCCCGTAAAGTACCATTCCAATGCCGGCAGCATACTCCGGACTGTTAAACTGCTCTTGGACCCCGGTTATCGGGGGCACGGATGCATCCTGCTGCGTTAAATTCTTTGGCGAGAGGCAGGGATACCCTATCCTTACAGGCATAGAAATGATGTTCTCGGCAAGGCGCTCGAAAGAAGGAACAAGTACGCCTCCGCCCGTAAATACAGCACCTGTGACGGCATCATGTCCTGCCGTTCGGTCCATCTCCTCTTTGATAAGCTCCAGAAGCTCCTCAGCGCGCAGCCGCAGAATGTCTGTAATGAGTTTTCTGGAAACCTTCTTTACTGCTTCGCCATGACCGACATTGCTGATAACATCGATCTCTTCATAATCGCCGCTATGAAACGCCAGCCCGTATTGTTTTTTGAGCCTTTCAGCTTCGGCAAAGGGGACCCTTAACCCCACGCTCAGGTCATTTGTGAAATGGTTACCTCCTATGCCCAAAACCGCTGCATGCTGCAGCCAGCCGTCCTTGAAAAGCACAATATCGGTCGTACCACCGCCAATGTCCACAAGAACGGTCCCCATCTCGCGGTCTTCTGCGCTTAATGCAGATTCAGCAGAAGCGATAGACTGCAGGACAAGGTCGGCAACCTGCAGCCCGGCCTTTTCACAGCTCGCCACAAGCCGCTGGAGCGGTTCAGTCGAAGCAGACACTATATTCACCTTTGCTTCGAGCCTGGAACCGGGGATACCCAAAGGGTCTTTTAACCTTCTGCCGCTGTCGATTACAAAATCGGTCGGCAGCACATGTATGATCTCGCGTCCTGCATTGACCGGTGAATCACCAGCAGCATCTATGACCTTATCTATGTCATCCTGAGAAATCGTCTTGCCGCTTACAATAATGGAGGCATTTCCGGCGGTGGTCTGAATATGGTTCCCCGATATACTTACCAATGCTTCCCTTATTGCTGTACCTGACTGTTCACGGGCCGCTGAAAGCGCGGTCCTTATTGCGGCAGCAGCAGATTCGGTATTGATAACAATTCCCTTTCTAAAACCGTCTGAAGGTGAAGAACTGACCGACAGGAT
>DATJOY010000223.1:0-20340 GCA_035506695.1 Dissulfurispiraceae bacterium | reverse complement strand
TTTCGCCTTCTTCGCATAGATATCGCTGAGGTCAAGCCGCAGAGGATATGAGTTGATCTCCATAGCTGTGCCCGTTTCCCTTGCGGTATTCAATACAGCGTCCATGTCCACTTCGTAAGCTTCACGTTCGCCGATGAGCCTGCCCGTCGGATGCGCTATAATGCTCACGTAAGGATTCTTCATGGCCGCTATTATTCGCGAAGTGAGCTGTTCCCTTGTCTGCTTGAATCCTGAATGAATGGACGCCACAACTATATCCAGCTTCTGAAGAACGTTATCGGGAAAATCCAGTGTCCCGTCGCTCCTGATATCGACTTCGGTGCCGTGAAGTATGCGGAAATTCTTCAACTTCTTGTTCAAGGCATCGATTTCCTTTTTCTGTTCCATGAGCCGTTCGACCGTCAGGCCGCGTGCAACGCCGAGACCCTGTGAATGGTCCGTGAGGGCGAAATAAGAATATCCGTGTGTCTTTGCAGCCTCGACGAGCTGTTCAAATGTGTGGCCGCCATCACTCCATTTCGAGTGCACATGGAGATCACCCTTGATATCTTCTACAGTAACGAGCTTGGGCAATTTCCCTTCGATCGCAGCTTCAATCTCTCCGCGATCTTCACGCAGCTCCGGCGGCACATATTGAAGGCCGAGGATTTTATAGGAGTCTTCCTCTTTCTCACCACCAAGTTTTTTATTGTCACTGACTCTGAATATCCCGTATTCGTTGATCGTAAGACCCCGCTTTACCGCCATCTCGCGCAGGCGTATGTTGTGTTCCTTGCTTCCTGTGAAATAGGCAAGGGCGGCGCCGTAAGATTCCTTTTCCACGACGCGCAGATCGACCTGCAAACCTTCTTGTATCACAACGCTCGATTTGGTAGGGCCATGCATAAGCACATCTTTTACGTGTGGTAGATGTACAAAGACGCGCATTACCTCACTTGGATCGTCCGACATCGCCAGTATGTCAATGTCCTTTATTGTGTCTTTCCATCTTCTCAGGCTGCCCGCGATATCGATCCTGGCAAGTGGCGCTTTTGCCCTGAGCTGATCAACGATGTCCTGTGCTATAGGCAGCACCTTCCCCAGCGGCTGACGCTCTGTGCCTCTCCTGAGCATGCCGATGCCCTTCAGAATATTCTCTTCTGTCTTTTCTTTTATCCCCGGCAGGCCTGCGAGCTTGTGTTCAGATGCAAGCTTTTCAAGCTCGGCGATGCTCTCTATATGAAGCTTTTCGTGGAGAAGCATCGCGGTCTTCGGGCCGAGGCCTGGCACAGATTCGAGCTCAAGAAGCACGTGCGGTATCTCTTTTTTCAACTCCTCGTGGACTGCCATTTTCCCGGTTTTTATATACTCTGCTATCTTTGCTGCCAGGTCTTTCCCGATGCCCGGTACTTCGATCAGCTCTTTTTGGGACAGGTCTTCGACATTCTTCGTCAAGCCCTCGATATTCAGCGCTGCCCTGCGGTATGCGCGGATGCGGAAAGGGTTGTCGTTCCTGATTTCAAGGAGGTCTGCGATTTCGTTGAATATTTTTGCGATTTCCTGGTTATTCATGTTCAACCTTTTCGATAACAGCGTTTGCGATTCTCTTTGCCCACTATCGATATTATACAATTGTGTTGAAACAGTACATATTATTCTAAGAGACGTAAAAGTTAGACTGTACCTGTCAGACATTGTCAGAGCGGAAGGCGATTGCTACTTGCCCTTCCTTTCTATCCGAATACATGCTATCCCGACCAAATCCTTAGGATCAATTTCGGCAGTTTAGATGAAGATCATCAATTATTTCTAAAGAAATCTGACACCGTCGTCAATAAATTTACAAGCTATTATACATATCGAAGTCTTTGAGGCAGCCATCTCAAGGCTGCTGACTTGATTGCGATTCGTAACCTCCAGGGCGCAGTAATGGGCCTGAGGGAATGATTATTTTGATAACTGCCGCAGCCGAGGGGCAGAGCATCAATCGAGGGCTAACCGGAAATGCACATTGACCACTAAGTTGCGGGCAACAAACAACTGACGAAACTGTCGATATGCAACCTATTCTCTGTTGTATTATGATATACTTTTTATCAGTAAAAGCGACATTAATTTTATGATTGCTTGCCGTTTTGAAATTGTCATAAATTATAAAAAGAGGATAAGGTGGTTAGAAATAAGAAGAATTATTTATTTGTATCAGTTGTTCTATTATCACTGGCAATTATTCTGTTGGCCGGTTGCGCCACAACACCGAAATATTTGTCGAGCGATGACGCTAGCAAGATTAAGAACATCGCAATAGAAACAACTCTTGAAGATAATGGGTTATGCGTACTTGATATAGCCGGGATCAGAAAACAAGAGTATTCAAGACAATATGGCGGAGTAATGTTCGGAGCGATAGAGGCCCTTATAATTGAAGGCGTCTCAAGTCACAAAATCAACTCTATGATTGGGGGTAGTATCGAACCAATTAAAGAAAGCGTGGCCGATTTCAATATGAAATCTACTTTTGATAGTACCTTCTACAAGAAGTTTTCTGAACTGATAAAGGAGAATACAGATATCCAAAACATTATCATGTTAAAAGAAAATGACAGCAGTGGAACCGCAACTGCCCCCGATATAGCGACGCCAAGTACCCAGACAAATAACCAGCCCGATGCATTGCTTAAGATTGATTACAAGTATGGCATTGGTGCATTTGTCGAAAAGAAACCGTTGCCTGCAGTGATTGCAAGAGTATCAGTTTTAAGGCTTCCCGAAAGTACAAAATTAATGAGCGATATAGTAATCATGTATAGCTGTGATGACAATAACTATACGCTTGACGACTATGCTCAAAATAAAGGAAAGATTTACAGACAATGTTTTAATGAAATTGCTGATAAACTTGGTGAGAGAATTGTAGGGTTCTATTTTCCGAGTACTAAGGGAAAAGATAAGCCTGACGAAAATGTATTGCCAACTTCAAGCAACCCAGCACCACAAAACGAAGACAAAATATGATCCAACAATGCCAGGGCACACAGTCTTATGAATGCCGGAAAGGAATTCTCATTAATGTTCTGATTAGCATTATTTTTACTTTAATATTCTCAACTGCAGCGCACTCTTCGCAGGATCAGTCTAACGGCTTTGAGACAGATATATATTTCCTGAAATTACCCGATTATATGAAACAACTTAATCCTCCTGCCGACGTCGTTGGAGAGAACAGCAGCCGCAATTTTAGCTTCGTTTATGGGGACAAAAGCGAGAAATCAAAGAATTTATTTTTGCGCATACTTGGAGAAAAGAGTAGCAGTATTAAGAAAGCCGACAAAAGTTTCGCCCTGAATACCATGACAACTGCCCTAAAAAGTACCGTTATTTATAAAGAATGTGATCCTCACGTATCGGAGTTCGTCAAGGCAAGAATTGACAATAGTGACGCAATCCATTTTGAAATATCCTATAAGACTTGCCAAACAAGGCTCCAGAAGATTTGGTGTCTTATAAAAGGGGAATATTTTATCTCCATAAATTTATTCGATGCTGGGCCTGCAGAAGAGAGATACTGGCAGGAGGTCGAAAAATATCTGTCAAAAATAAAGTTTAAAATCGCTGATCGATTGAGCAATTAAAGCAAGACTCAATGCCCTCGTCAATTGGAATAAAGTGTAATATATCTACTGTGCACGCCATGAGTTTATGATACCGAAATCAGAAAGAACTGGGTAACTTTTCCGTTCATGGTGATAGTTATTAATTCCTCCATATTCAGCAAACCTTCGATGGCGTGCGCCAGATCGCTTGAGACTGAACCCGATTAAAGCGTAATATATTATTTTGTAGGTTCATTGCGAGACATAGGCTTCGATCAGTTCACATTTAGAAGAAGTTCTTTCTTTTGTGAAATATACTGGCAGGCACCTCAAACCGCAGCGATGCAGATTGTGACGTGTTACAGGTGACACTCGGGACAGGTCAATGGTAGAGTCTTTCGTAAAGCATCACACTTCTCAAACTGGTAAAATCAATGACTTTCCGACAGAGGCAAGTCAGCAGCTTCGATTTCACTGCTGCGAAGATTTCGACATGAAAGTGCCAACTAAATCGTGGTGAAATTTTGAAAGGACTCCCGATCATTTCCGGTCGTCCACTCTATAGTATTCAGCATGCTCACTTTCAATTGTTTGTGAGTTGTTTTCATCAGGACACAAATAATTGATTAATTCTCATAACGCTAATCTCACGCCTGTGCGGGTATGTTCCGGATCAGGGACATCGTCCGACAATTAATGTTCCCGCAAAGAGACATCCTGTACTATGCTCCTTCAGAATTAGCCGATATTACAATGCGATTGCATAATGGCACATCACTTGCTTTTACTTCATCGTATTGTTATGTCTGCTCGGTGCGTATTCATGTGTCTGGAAAGGACGGAAAGGGGGGAATGGCATCGTAGACGTCTCGGGGAAGGGATTTATTTCTCTTTATTAACTAATTGCACGGGAGGTGTGCATGGCAGAAGAGAAAAAGGGAATCAGTGAAGATTGGCTGGCGCTGTTTTTGGGGCTGCTGATTTTTATACTCTCAACAGGTGTGTTCTGGAAGGCGGACATTCTCGGCTGGGGGGCCGGCAATAATGTCTGGACCGATATATCGAAATCAACAGCGCCTATTTCCAAGACATTCCAGCCAGTCAAGGGTGACATCACAAAGATCGACGGCCAGAAGGTCACCATCAAAAAGGCAGACGGCAAGGAAGAGACACTGACTGTAAAGGAAGATACGTCCGTGATGAAACCCGGTGACAAATACGAGAAGGAAGGTCTTTCCGGTTTGGTGTCGGTAATCCTGACTTACGCCTTTTTACTCGTGCTTATGGGCATCGGGGCCGTAGCCTTGAGAGCAAATGTGGGTAAGTTTGCTGTCGGTTTCACCATTGTTTTCTGGATCTCATATGGATGCTGGCTGCTCGGGCATTACGCCTATATCGCCGCTCTTGAACCTGAGAAGATGAAGATTGCATGGTCGTTGAGGCTATCCCCTGAGGCCGGATTCATCATTGCACTTCTTTCAGGCCTCATAGTAGGGAATTTCTTCCCGAAACTGTCAGAGTTGTTGAAAGAAGCCACGAGACCGGAGCTCTATGTCAAGACGGCTATCGTTATTATGGGCGCCGCGCTGGGTGTCAAGGCTGCACAGCAGATGAGCCTTGCATCAGCTGTAATATTCAGAGGACTTTGCGCAATCGTTGAAGCCTATCTGATCTACTGGGCAGTCGTATACTACATAGCGAGGAAATACTTCAAATTCAGCAAGGAATGGGCTGCACCGCTCGCATCGGGGATATCGATTTGCGGGGTATCGGCGGCGATAGCAACGGGCGGTGCAATCAGGGCAAGGCCGATAGTCCCGATCATGGTATCGTCGCTTGTCGTGATATTTGCGGTCATTGAGTTGATCGTGCTGCCTTTCATGGCCCAGACATTTCTCTGGCAGGAACCGATGGTTGCGGGAGCATGGATGGGGCTTGCCGTCAAGACCGACGGTGCCGCAGTGACAAGCGGGGCGATTACCGATTCGCTCATAAGGGCAAAGGCCCTGCATGATGCAGGCATCAACTATACGGACGGCTGGATCACCATGACAGCAACTACGGTCAAGGTCTTCATCGATATTTTCATCGGCGTGTGGGCATTTATCCTCGCAGTTGTATGGTGTGCGAAGATAGAATGCAAGCCGGGTGAAAAGGTGGGAGTAGGCGAGATATGGAACCGCTTCCCGAAATTCGTACTCGGTTATGCGGCCACATTTATCCTCATGCTCCTGATATGCATGACTCCTTCCGCAACCATAACATCCGCTGAAAAGGACATCAAGGCGGCAAAGGCGGATATCACCGCGGCCGAAAAACTTATTCCGGCTACGACAGATGCAGCGGCCCTGACGGACCTCAATGCCAAGGCTGCAGCTGCGAAGGACAAGATCAAGGGCATCGAGGCCCAGATCAAGGAGCCAAAGGCATTTATTTCCGCAGCCACCCTGTCGACCAACGAAAGCAACGTCTTCAGGGTCATGTTCTTTCTCCTGACGTTCTTTACGATAGGAGTGGTGTCGAATTTCAAGAAGCTGTGGGAGGAAGGCATCGGCAAGCTTGCTGCTGTCTATGTGCTTTGTCTCTTCGGTTTCATAATCTGGGTCGGTTTGATCATATCATGGATATTCTTCCACGGAGTCAAACCGCCGATCATAACGGGATAAGGAGGAAACATGGCTGAAGAACCGAAACTCGCAAAAGAACTCGAAAAGATGGAATATGAGCCGCTCCTCCCTATCGAGAAAAAGCTGGTTGGCTGGAGCATAGCACTCGGGGTGGGCGGGCTTGCACTGCTCGTCTGGATAAGCTATACCTTTTTCCCGGCAGGACATTAAGGGCCGGGACATGAGTACGACGGGGGCGCGGCAAACCGCGTCCCCTTATTTCTTCATCCTGTTGAAAAGGGCCTCGAATTCTCTTTGCTTCAACTCCCAGGTGTTGAGCAACTCGATGCACTCTGTCCAGTTATTTGCGTCGGACTCAGAAACATTATCACTATCAGACTTGTTATTCTGAAAACTCCCGGTATCGAAGCCGTATTTTTTTTCTATCTTCAGGATATCTTTTTTGATCGCCTTTATACGACCCTTGCAGACATCTATTTCCCGTGAAAGTGATATCTCGTATTCGTCGGTGTGCATGGTCACCTCATTTTTAGGTTTATTATAACGGAATTCCGCACCACGGCGGAGGAATCTTGTCTATCAGCGGCATCTGAGCTATGATAATGGGAGGCGGGATTTGATGACTAACGGTACGTGTGATAAACCTGTCTGTCTACTCTGTGGCAGCCTGATCGACGGCAGCGGCGGACCGGTGCGCCGGCGTGTCATGCTTTACATCAGGAACGGCCTTATTTCCGCCATCGAGGAGGTTTCCGGCAAAGTCGCGATACCGTCTCCGTCTGCGGACTTCGGAGACTGCACGATAATCCCCGGCCTTGTCGATTGCCATGTCCATCTTTTCATGTCCGGAACGACTGACCGCACGATCCGGGAGCGTCAGCTGAAATACTCTTTTGGTGAAGTCAGATCCATAATAGCGCGGCACCTTGACTCGCATCTCAAACACGGAATTCTTGCAGTGAGAGATGGAGGTGATTACGGCGGCCATGCCATGAGATATAAACGCGAAGTAATGGCTTTTGCACTGAAACCGATAGTTGTGCGTTGTGCCGGTCGTGCGTGGCACGCCCCGGGGCGGTATGGAAAATTGATCGGCCGGCCCACCAGTCCCGGCATGACTCTCGCAGAGTCGATTGGCGGGATGGATGAGAGGCCGGACCACATCAAGGTTGTGAATTCCGGAATAAACAGCCTGACAGTTTTCGGCAGGGAGACGGCCACCCAGTTCAGCCGCCGCGAGTTGAGCGATGCAGTGAAGGCCGGGGGGAAATTGGGCCTTAAATGTATGGTCCACGCGAACGGGCGCCTTCCGGTGGAGATTGCGATACATTCCGGGTGTCATTCGATAGAGCACGGATTCTTCATGCAGGAGCAAAATCTACATCTCCTTGCCGACCGGCAGATTTGTTGGGTCCCAACAGTAGGTACAATGAAGGCCTATTCCGAGCATGTTGAAAAAGGGTCACGCGAGGCCGTGATCGCATCAAGAAACCTGGACCATCAGCTTGACCAGATGAGCCTGGCGCGCAGGCTCGGCGTTCCAATGGTAATCGGTACCGACTGCGGCAGTCTGGGCGTCCATCACGGATCGGCTTTTGCGGAGGAGATTAAGCTTTTCATCGAAGCGGGCTTTACTTTGCCGGAGGCCATACGCTGTGCGACATTCAACGGGGCCGCGCTTTTGGGGATAGATCATGAAATGGGAGAACTAAAAGTGGGGATGCCTGCTACGATGCTTGCAGTAAAAGGCACTCCGGATGCACTCCCGGAGGCGCTTAAGAAACCTTTGGCCGTTTTTTACATGGGACACAGGATTTAACCTTACAGTTGCATGATCGGGACGGGGGGAACGCCCCAAAGCCTTGCAAATGCGATGCTGAAACTATACTCATCGAGAATCTGCAACCTCCACAATACATGAATTCCTCGTATGGATGAGTTTTTTGGCATGAAAATCTTCAGAGGTATCGCTTGCAAGTCTTTGCTTCATCCCTCCCGTCCCGACCATTGGAACTTCTTTGCAACATTAAGGTTAATTCATAGGTAAGATCGCCGGATGTGCATCTTGAGGCGTCTGCTGCTATAATCATTAAATGAAACCGCTGATCCTTGTGACAAACGACGACGGGGTTTACGCGCCCGGACTTGCGGCCCTCCAAAAGGCGCTGGCAGGTTTCGGAGATGTGTATGTTGCCGCTCCGGACCGTGAGCGCAGCGCAGTCAGCCACGCCCTTACTCTGCACAGGCCGCTGAAGGCTGAAGAGCTGAGGGAGCGTGTGTTCAGCATCAACGGCACGCCGACCGACTGCGTAGCACTTGCAGTGCATAAGATACTTCCGAGGAAGCCGGACCTCGTCGCCTCCGGAATCAACAGGGGGGCAAATCTCGGTGATGACGTCTCCTATTCCGGCACAGTCTCGGCTGCCATGGAAGGCACGATTCTGGGAATTCCATCATTTGCTATCTCGCTGGCCGGAGAACGACCCTTTCTTTATGATTCGGCTGTGCCGTTTGCAGTTGAAGTGGCCGGATATATTCTCGACACGCAGCTCCCTTATGACACCCTCCTGAATGTCAACGTACCGAATGTCCCTAAAGAGGCGTTAAAGGGCGTTCGCATTACCAAGCAGGGCAAAAGGATTTATGACAACGCCATCCAGGATATCTATTCTCCCTGGGGGGAAAAGCATTACTGGATCGGCGGCGGCCAGACTTACTGGGAACATGGCGAAGATGTTGATATTCAATCAGTGATGGAAGGATATGTCTCCGTCACGCCGGTGCATATGGATATGACCAACTATTCGGCACTCGATGTGCTCAGAAAGACATGGAAGACCACGAAAGACTGAGAGACCTTATGGTCTCGACACAGCTTGTCCCGCGCGGTATAACAAACGAGAGAGTATTGCAGGCGATGCGGAAAGTCCCCCGCCATCTTTTTATGCCCGAGCATGTAAGGTATAGCGCCTATAGCGATTCAGCCATCGAAATTGGGGAAGGACAGACTATATCCCAGCCTTATATGGTTGCGATTATGACGGAACTTCTCGAGTTGACAGGGACCGAAAAGGTGCTCGAAATCGGCACCGGGTCAGGCTATCAGGCTGCTGTTCTTGCAGAACTCTCTGCAGAGGTTTATACCGTCGAAAGGATTATCGCCCTTGCCGAAAGGGCCAAAGAAACTCTGCAGGGGCTTGGATACAAAAACATTCACATTGTTACCGGCGACGGCACAACGGGGCTTGAAGCCATTGCCCCTTTTGACAGGATCATAATAACTGCAGCTGCACCTACCGTCCCGCCTCCGCTTGTCGGGCAGCTTAAAGAAGGTGGCATTATTGTCGCACCTGTGGGTGAGCGGTTCTCGCAAAGACTTCTCAAAGGACGCAAAGTAAGGAACCATCTTGAGGAAGAATACAGCACCCCATGTGCCTTCGTCCCCCTCATTGGTGAATACGGATGGACAGGGTAGGTCGTGGGTCATTCCAGACGGAAGAGATTTGTTTAGAGAAGGCTGCGAACAGACCCTTGACATTCCCTGCCAAATCACAGGGACCTCGTTAAGGCCTGTTTTACAAATTCGGAAACGAAACCCGACAATTACATCATAGGCAGACAAATATTTGGTAGTGGGTCACTTTCAGGCGGAAGAGATTAGTCCCTGTTCAATTATCAAACTTTTTTTTGTGATATGCTCACTTTATTTTTCATAAAGGATGCTGCGAACCGGATCACTCAGGCCCTTCCGTCTGAAAGTGACCCACTGCCAAATATCTTTATACCTTTTTTATTTAAAATGAATTAAAATAATTTATTATGTTATTTATCAGTAAAATCTTATAAATGGAGAAATAGGCCATGCCGCTCACATTCAAAGGTGGAATCCACCCACCGGACAAAAAAGAATTAGCAAAGGACAAGGCGATCAGGATTGCCCAGGCCCCGAAACAGGTTGTCATCCCCCTGAGCCAGCATATCGGTGCCCCGTGCAAACCGGCTGTTTCGATCGGACAACAGGTAAAAAAAGGCGAGGTTGTCGGCGCGCCCCAGGGATTCGTTTCTTCTCCCGTACATTCTTCTGTATCGGGGAAGGTGATTTCAATCGGCGACTTTCCGCTCGCAACCGGCAGGATGACACCATCGGTTGTAATTGAGAACGATTTCCAGGAAGAATGGACGACCCTCAGGGACAACCCTGACTACCTCTCGCTGCCTGCCGATCAACTGAAGGAAAAAGTGAAGGATGCCGGGATCGTAGGCATGGGCGGCGCAGCTTTCCCGACCCATGTGAAACTCTCGCCGCCCAAGGAAAAACCGATTGATGTCCTGATCATCAACGGAGCAGAATGTGAGCCGTATCTGACCGCCGACTACCGGCTTATGATAGAGCGTCCCCAGGATGTAATCGAGGGTACAAAAGTTCTGATGAAGATACTCGGGGTCGCCAAAGCATTCATCGGGATAGAAAATAACAAACCTGATGCCATAGAGATACTGACAAGGGCTGCATCCGGTTCGCCTGAAATCAAGGTCTGCGGCCTCGAAGTCAAATACCCCCAGGGTGCTGAAAAGATGCTCATCAAGGCTGCCGCAAACAGGGAAGTCCCGCCACGCGCGCTTCCGATGGACGTAGGAGTTGTGGTCCAGAATATCGGCACTACGATTGCCGTGTATGAAGCAGCAAGATTCGGCAAACCCCTGATAGATCGGGTCGTAACTGTCTCGGGAGAAAGCATAAATGAACCGTCCAATCTGATGGTCAAGATCGGCACCCTCGTTTCCGAACTGATCACGGAATGCGGAGGCTTCAAAACGGGTGCTGCAAAAGTCATCTCCGGCGGGCCGATGATGGGCTTTGCCATGTATGACCTTAACGTCCCGGTAACCAAAGGCACATCCGGAATACTCGCCCTTCCGGAAGAGGGTCTTGTCCATGTCGATGACTACGGGCCATGTATCCGCTGCGGAAGATGCCTTAATGCCTGTGCAATGGGCCTGATGCCTTCCATGCTCAGCGTTCTTTCTGAAAAAGGATTTTACGAAGAGGCAAAGGAGTACGGACTTTTCGACTGCTTCGAATGCGGTTCCTGCACATTTGTCTGTCCGTCAAAGAGACCTATAGTACAATTCGTCAGACTTGCAAAGTCAATGGTAAAGCCATGAGCGACCAGGATATCTCGCAGGTTAAAAAGGGAGGTGCTATGGCAGCAGAGATAAAAGATGATAGCAAGCTTATAGTATCAGTCAGCCCCCATTTGCGCAGCGAAGAGAGCACAAGCCGCATTATGTGGAGTGTCAACGCAGCGCTGCTTCCGGCCACTATAATGTCGGTTTATTTTTTTGGCCCTTCTGCAGCAATGGTACTTGCGGTATCGATAGTTGCGGCGCTTCTTTCCGAGTATCTGTACGAGAAAGCGTTGAACAAGAAGATCACGATCAGTGACGGAAGCGCTTTTCTTACTGGCCTTCTGCTTGGTCTGAATCTGCCGTCATCGGTCCCTTTTTATATTCCGGTCGTAGGGTCGGTTGTAGCTGTGGCACTTACAAAGCAGCTCTTCGGGGGACTCGGTTTCAATGTCTTCAACCCCGCATTGCTCGGCAGGGCCTTTCTGCTTCTTTCCTTCCCGAAGCTTATGACGATCTGGAAAGCCCCTACTGCGGCGTTTATCGCGATGGATGCAAAGACGACAGCCACGCCTCTGGGCATCCTGAAGGAAGAGGGCATGAATCGGCTGCTCGAAATCTTCGGCAATAAACTGAATCTTTATGTCGATCTTCTTTTCGGAAACAGGGCAGGCTCTCTTGGTGAAACCTCTGCCTTTGCGCTTCTTATCGGCGCCGCCTTTCTCCTCTACAGGGGATACATCACATGGCATATACCCGTTTCATTCCTCGGCAGCGCCGCGATAGTTGCATGGATATTCGGCGGACAGGGCGCACTTTTCGCAGGGGATCCGATACTACATCTTCTGAGCGGGGGCATCATCCTGGGTGCTTTCTTCATGGCCACCGATTATGTGACTTGCCCGACGGTGCTGATGGGCCAGGTAATATTCGGCATTGGATGCGGTTGCCTGACGATGCTAATCAGAATTAAAGGCGGATATCCGGAGGGGGTAATGTTCGCAATCCTCATAATGAACTGCTTCTCTCCTCTTATCGACAGGGGCTTCAGGTCGAAGGTCTTCGGGGCCGTGAAGGTAAAGGAGGCCAAACAATGACCGGAAAAGATATCATAAAAATAACCCTCAATCTCGTTGTCATATATCTCATAGGCGGGCTCATACTCGCCGTAGTATATGCAAAGAGCTCTCCGATAAGATTCAAAAATAATGTCATCGCCGAACAGAAGGCCCTGAAGGAACTCATACCCGAAGCCGACAAGATAGAGAAACTCGGCGACTGGGAGATACACGAAAAAGCGGCAAAATACTGGGTCGCCAAAAAAGGAAATGATACGATCGGATATATAGTCCAGTCATTCGGCAAGGGGTATTCGAGCTATATCAAAACCCTGATAGCTGTGGACAAAGATTTCAGGGTGCAGAAGGTCGAGATACTTGACGAAAAAGAGACGCCGGGTCTTGGCGACGAGGTCGAGACCCCGGCCTTCAAGGGACAGTTCAAGGGAAAGGACCTCGACCATCTGAAGGTGCTCAAGACGGATACAACCGAGTATATACAGGCAATAACCGGAGCTACGATATCGAGCCGTGCTGTTACGGAAGACGCAGTAGCAAACGGGGTCAAATTCATCAGGGAAAAAATACAGGGGGGAGGTACTGCGCATGTCGGCCACTAATGAAGAAATCAGTTATTGGGAGCTGATAAAAAACGGCATCCTCAAGGAAAATACCATATTCAAGCTGGCCCTGAGCCTCTGCCCCGCAATTGCGGTTACAAACAACCTGAAGAACGGCGTCTTTATGGGCGCCGCGGTCATCTTCGTGCAGGTGATGGTCAATCTGACCATTTCCGCCATGAGGAAATTCATTCATCCGAGGATCAGGCTTCCTATCTTCATGCTGGTAATTTCGGGATGGGTGACGGTCGTGAACCTCGGCATGGATGCAGTTGTCCCCGATGTCTACAGGTCCGTCGGTCTTTACATTCAGCTCATAGTCGCATTTGCCTCAATTCTCGCGCGGGCCGAGATGTTTGCGAGCAAGAATACTATCATGCCGTCCATGTTCGACGGCATCGGAATGGGTCTCGGCTTCATGTTCGCCCTCGTGACGATCAGCTTTTTCAGGGAGCTGATCGGCAAAGGCATGCTTTGGGGAATCCCGATAATCAATGCAAAGCCGTTACTGATACTTGTGCTGCCGGCAGGCGGTTTTTTTGCGGTCGGCATACTTATGGCTGCGTTCAACTGGATGTACGCCAAGTATTTTTCGGCAGGCCAGCACGGCTCGCACTGAGGGAGGTAAAACAATATGGAATTTGAAAAACTCTTTGAAATCATAATCTCTGCATCGCTGGTGAATAATTTTGTATTCACCTGGTTTCTCGGTCTTTGCATCTTTTTCGGGGTCTCTAAAAAGATGGAGACCGCCATCGGCATGAGCGTCACATTTACCGCCGTCATGATGATAAGCGCTGCGGTAAGCTGGGTTGTCTTCAAGTTTATCATGGTGCCCCTGGACCTGCAGTTCCTGATGATCATCGTCTTTATCGGCATAGTGGCGGGCCTTGTTCAGGCTTCCGATACGATCATGAGAAAAGTGGCGCCGGCGCTTTATTACAAACTCGGTATCTACCTTGCCCTGATTTCGACAAACTGCATAATCCTGGCTGTGCCGCTTATGAACGTCGGGAACAAGTACACGTTTATAGAGAGCCTGGCGTTTGCGTTCGGATCGGGTCTCGGCTTCTCGCTCGCACTGATCATCATGGCGAGCATCCGCGAAAAACTCGAACTCGCCGATGTGCCGAAATATTTCAAGGGTCTGCCTATGGCCTTCGTCGTCACAGGCATGATAGCGCTCGCGTTTACAGGTTTCGCGGGTCTTATTAAACACTAACCGGCGCGGGGCTTGTCCCCAAAGTAAAATGTTAAAAAGAACCATAAGCATAAAATTATGGAGGTAGTTGGATGTTTGAGTTACACAAAATATTAACGGATATCCTGGGGCTGCTCCAGTTTGCCGATATATCGCACTTTCTCCTGCCGCACGTGGGCGTCGGCGCCGAGATAGAGGCAAAAGAGTATGTGGATTTGGCCCCGCTTTTGAAATACTCGCTGATATTCCTTGTGGGCATGAGCACGGTATTCGGATTTGTGCTCGCCTTTGCAGCCAAGAAGTTCGCTGTCAAGATCGATCCGAGAGTTGAGCAGGTGAACGACGTTCTCGCTCATGCTCATTGCGGCGCGTGCGGATACGCGGGCTGCGAGCAATATGCGGAGGCCGTCGTCAAGGACCCGAACGTGTCGCCGAGTCTATGCATACCAGCAGGCGAAAAGGCAGCCATGAAGGTTGCCGAGATTACGGGAAAGAAGGCAGAGCTCAAGGAGAAGGAATTCGCCCGGATCATGTGCCAGGGCGACTGGACAAAGTCCGAAAGAAAATTTGTGTATGAAGGCGTGCTTGATTGTCGCGCCGCTGTTCTTGCCGGTGGCGGAGACAAGTCATGTATATACGGCTGCCTTGGCTACGGCACCTGTTCGCGCGTTTGTCCGTTTGATGCCATCACGATGAGCAGCCAGGGGCTTCCGGTTGTCGATCTCGAAAAATGTACCGGCTGCAGAAAGTGTGAGTCTGCCTGCCCCAAGAGGGTAATAGAAGTACTGCCGGCGTCCAAGGCTGTTGTGGTTGCCTGCCATTCAAAAGACAAGGGACCCAATGTGCGCAAGGTTTGCAAGGTCGGATGCATCGCCTGCGGCATGTGTGCGAAGGTCTGCCCGTTCGAAGCGGTCAAGGTCGAGAACAACCTTGCCAGGATCGATCCTGAAAAGTGCAGGGTTTGCGGTCTTTGCGCAACAAAATGCCCGACCAAGGCGATAGCTGATATGCTTCCATCGAGACCTAAGGCCCTTGTCCTCGACAATTGCATTGGCTGCCAGATATGTCTCAAGGCTTGCCCTGTTGACGCGATTGCAGGTGAGAACAAGAAGAAACATGCGATAAATCAGGCAAAGTGCATCGGTTGCGGCATCTGTGCCGTCAAATGTCCGGTCCAGGCCATCGGCGAGACCTTTAATGCCGAGCAGATCAGGATTGAAAAGGCAAAACAGAAAGCCAAGAAAGCCGCAGAAGTCACAGAAGCAGCATAGAGACTGAGATATCGGGCTGGATGGCAGGTAATTTTCATTAAAGAAGAACAGTCTTTGTGTAAATTATCGAAGGCTTATTCGGACACTAAGTTTGGTCCTTATTGAGCACACTGCGAACCGGAGAACTCTGATTCTTTTAATGAAAAATACCCGCCATCCAGCGCAGGGCATAATTGTTTCAGCCGGGGCACCTCGGCTATAATAACCGATGGCTGTTTTCCCCAGTACGTCATTCCGTCTTGGTTCACTTTCAGCTGACCGACTGCTTTACTGGTCGTTCTGCGCGCTTTTTTTCTTTCTCCCCATCTGGACCTCGCCTGTTGTCATTGCGGCCATACTTTGCCTCGCTATCTGGATATTTTCCGGAAAGGCATGGAAAGACAGGGATTGCTGGATAAAAGCCCCGTGGCTTGCCCCGGTGCTGCTGTTTATGGTGCTACCCTGGATAGCGTTGCTATGGTCACCCGACCTTAAAGAGGGACTGCGCTTTGCAACCAAAAGTCATCACTGGCTGCTAACTTTTGCAATCGCATCGCTGAAAGTGCCGGACGATGATTTTGATTCCCTGCTGAAGGCATTTCTTGCAGGGCTTGCAATCGTAGCGATTATATCTGTTTTGCAATCCATCGGGGTCGTTCCCGTCAGAGACGGCATCCCGACCGTCCTCGATGCAAAGCATATTACCGGATCGGTATTTCTTGTCTTCGGAATAGCCCTCCTTCTGTTTTATTTTGTGAACACACAGGGCTTTAAACAAAAGTCTGCAATAGTTGCATTAACAGGGTTATTTCTCATAGCCCTGGGTGCCAGCGGGGGGCGCATCGGTTATGTTGCTCTCATCATCGTGGGGCCTTTTCTCGCTTTTCTTCTGATGGAACGCGCAGGCATCATCAAAGTTGCGATAGTAGGGCTTCTTCTCGCCGGTGTGCTTTTTTCTTTTACGACAGTAAGGGACCGTTTCACTTTGATGCAGAGCGAAATACAGCGGTATGAGCATTCAGACCCGAATTCATCAGTCGGCATCCGCTTGCATATGTGGAAAGGAGCTTTTCGTATTTTTCTCCAGCATCCGGTTATAGGGGCCGGAACAGGAAGTTATAAGCAGGAGATGAAACAGTTCGAAACTCCGGAACTAACGTGGCGCGACCTCGATAATCCCCACAACAATTATTTGTATATGGCGGCGAGTTTCGGTATTATTGGGATTTTCGCCCTGCTATGGCTGCTTTATGCTTTTTTTAAAAAAGGCTGGACTGCCCGCGCGAAAGCAACGGGATTCGCCGTGTTCTCTTACGGGGTTATCATCTGTATTGCAAGTCTGACATATACTCCTATTCTTGCACTTGCATCTTCTCATCTGTTTGCCCTTCTGATGGGGATAAGGACAATGACTCATGAAGCATAAAATTTCCCTGTCTGTCGCGATTATCACACTGAATGAGGAAGACCGTCTGCCTGCATGTCTAGAAAGCCTCACATTCGCAGACGAGGTCATCGTTGTTGATTCCGGCAGTACCGACCGGACTGTCGAAATTGCCAGGTCAGCGGGCTGCAAAGTCTATGAGGAAGCCTGGAAGGGATTCGGCCCGCAGAAGCAAAGCGCCGTCGATAAATGCAACCACGAATGGGTCCTCATAATCGACGCGGATGAACGGGTCCCGGAGGAAACGAGGGCAGAGATCATTTCGGTCCTGAACCGTCCTGATGCCGACGGATACAGCTTTCCACGGAAGAATATTTATAACGGCAAATGGATCCGCTCCTGCGGGTGGTGGCCGGACCGTGTTGTGAGGCTTTTCAGGAAGGAACAGGGAAAGGTCAAGGAGGCACAGGTGCATGAAGCCGTCATCGTCTCCGGTACGACAAGGCCTCTGGACAAGCCCCTTATTCACTACCCGGTTCGGAACCTGGAACATGTAATTTCGAAGATCAACAATTATTCTTCCCTGGGGGCGTCGATGCTTTTTGAGAAAGGGCATACTGCGACGTCATTCCGCGCGGTTTTCAGGGGGGCGGCCGCATTTCTCAAATATTATATTTTGAAGCGGGGACTGTTTGACGGTTATGAGGGGTTTGTTCTTTCATTTTCGCACGGCATAAATACCTGTTTCAAATATCTGAAGCTCCGAGAAAAACGGATAAATTCATAGCGCCGGGATCAGCGTCAAGACAGGAAATATGATAACGAAAATCAAAAAAAAGCTGTACTTGCTGAGAAAGGTCCATTTTACAAACTTTTTCCGGCTCCATTATGCGCAATTCGGGGAGGACATAATCATCAGGGAGCTTATAAAGAAAGACCCCGGCAATGGTTTCTACGTTGATGTCGGCTGTTATCATCCCAAGAAATTCTCAAACACTTACAGGTTGTACAAAAGAGGGTGGCGGGGCATCAATGTGGATATGGACGGTCTGAAGATAGAGGCATTCAATGTTGCCAGACCAGATGATATCAATGTCAATGCCTGTGTTTCAGATAAAAGTCGGGAACTGAAGGCCTTTAGCTTCAGCAAATACGGCCTCGGATCGACAATCGACGATAGCGTTGCAAGCAATACAAAGGAAAGCGTTTATTCGGTCCGGACGATAACCACCGTCACGTTGAACGAAATCATCAGAGAAACTCCGTATCGCGACAGGCAGATAGATTTGCTGTCCATCGACGCCGAAGGGCACGATTTCAATGTATTGAAATCGCTGGACATCGATTTGTACAGGCCAAAACTCATCCTGATTGAGCACCTGACTGCCGACATTGATAACATTCTTAAATGCGAGATTTACAGTTATCTGACATCAAAGGGGTACAGGCTGATAAACTGGGTTGGGCCGACCCTCTTCTTTCTGCTTCCAGACAATGATATTTTTGGCCCGATCGCGGACGTGGCGGATCATAAATGATGCCGGTAATTGCGGACAGCAGCGCGAAAAGTGTGTTCGGCCGTTTCGAGGGAATCCTTGAAGAAACAGGTTGTCGCATCTGCGAAGCAGAAGCCGGCCGCCTTGTGTTCAGGGGCGATGACGGCATAGGATATTATCTCTGCGGGAAATGCGGTGTGATGTATGCCTCCCCGAGATTTACGGAAGAATCGATGGTGACGATATATGAGAACGAGGCATTCGCAGACCTCTCGGTATACAACAACTGGTCGTACGAAACCTGGAAAAAAGCAGGAAGCAGGATATTTCATACAACACAGCAGAAGGTAGCACTTCTGAAAAGATACCTTCCGGAGGGAAGCCGGGTCCTGGATGTCGGTTGCGGTACCGGAATAGCTGTTCTCGAAGCGAACAGAAATAACTTTGTCTGTGAAGGCGTTGAGCCGAGCGTGCGCCTTTCGGAAATCGGGCTTAATGTGCTGAAGGTCAGGGTGACTACCGGGAATGTGGAAACCTTCAGTCCGGGGTACCGCTTCAACGGGATTGTTATCTGGGACGTCCTGGAACATCTTTATGATCCGGTGCGAATTGTAAAGAGATGCACCGAATTGCTTGAACCGGGTGGTTTCCTCTTTGCCCAGGTGCCGAATTTCAGGGGACTTTCAAACTCATACAAAACATGGCTTTGCCGCATCGGACTGAAAAAAGTCTTCAAGCACTTCGGATTTCCGTGGCATGTATATTCATTTGACACCAGAAGCCTCGGCTATCTAATCGAACTCGGAGGACTCAATCCCCTTCACTTTGAATCCTGGTCGCACCTGCTCAAGGAAGGCAAGCGGGGAATGATCGCACGGACTACTATCGACATCGTCAGGAAATTCTGCATGTCGGACTACATTGTATGCATAGCCCGCAAACCGCGATGAATTGTCTCTGGAATAAATGAAGCGGCTTGACCTGATATTCGAGAAACTCCTCAATCTTCATTTGGTCAAAGATGTAGGCCAGATACCATATATCCTCGGGAAATTTTTCGGATTCTCAGTTTCTATTGTGTGCAGGGATAACGATACATATGATTATTTCAGGGACGATGCCGACGCCCCGAAGCTGATATTTGTGCGATGGAGTTCGTATTTCCATCTCATCAGAAACGCCGGGAAGATAGATGTCCTCATGCTGTTTCACATAAGGCACAAAAGCATTTGCCAGGGGATACTGTATAAACTCATCAACCCGCGCGGCTGCCTTTATCTTAAATCGGATCTTAAAGAGGTCCTGCCGCCCTTCATCGAAAAGGGAAAGCGCAATTTCATATCCCAGGCATACAATGAGGCGATTTACTCGGTCTTTTGCGGGATGGTCGATGTTGTTTCGTTTGAAACGCAGCGGGTATTCAATGCAATAAAGTCGGTCCCGGACCACAAGAAATTGTATCTTCCAAACGGTTTCGATATTACTCTTCCGGAAAAAATGGGAATAAAGCCAAAGTCCGTGCCGGAAAAAAAAGAGATCATCCTTTGCGTTGCAAGACATGGATCGCAACAGAAGAACAGTGAACTACTTCTTGAGGCACTGGAGAGAATTGATGACATGGGACCGTGGAAAATCGTCTTTGTCGGGCCTGCGACGGACGAATTCAAAGAACGCTGTGAAACATTCCGTCATGATCACCCGAATCATGCGGACAAGATACTACTTGCAGGCGAGATCAGGGACAGGAGACAATTATTCGGTTATTACAATGATGCAAAGATATTCTGCCTCCCTTCGCGATGGGAAAGCTGGGGGATAGTCTGCACAGAGGCGCTTTTTTTTGGCTGTGCTTTAATCATGACACGCGAACTGGTATCATCGCCGGACCTTACAGATAACGGAAGGGTCGGCCTGCTGGCGGGAAATGAGGACGCCGATGAATGGGCAAATGTTCTCAAAGGACTTATGAACGACGCGGAACGTCTCGGATATCTTTCCGTGGAAG
>DATJOY010000222.1:0-12768 GCA_035506695.1 Dissulfurispiraceae bacterium | reverse complement strand
TCCTGTGCTGCTTGATACTACCGGCGGCGTATTTATAAAACACTATACCGTTGTCGGATTGCCTACCACAGTTGTAATAAACAAAAACGGGTTCATAGAAGAAAGGCTAATAGGCCGGACGGACTTCGGCTCACCTACCTTTATCAAAAAGATAGAGGGCCTGATAGAAGGCAAGCAATGATGATAAATCTCAAGTTAGTGGTGTGCATCGCGGCGCTTGCTCTCCTTGCCGGTTGTGCGAACACCACCTTTATCATCAGCAAGAACGACAGGGCGTATTATCTCGGCACAAAAAGCAGGGTCCTCGATGCCATGCTTTGCAAAAGCGGTGACCTGCAGCAGATACTGAAAGAAGTGTCCATTCCCGACCATCTCAAGAAGGAATTCTACAGGTACAACTGCACTGACGAGCAGTCAAAGGAAAAGATCGTTGCCATCTATACTTTCTTCACTCCCGAGGAAAAGGAAGAGCTGAAGAGCGCCTTCAGGCGGCATGGTTACGATATAAATTACGTTCCCTGCTGATCATAGGCGCGGCCCCCGGTCGGGGGACAGGCATTTGCCGAAAGGCACGGATAAAGGTCACCTGAAAATCATGAACAGCAGCATAGTCACTCCCATTCCGAGGAGCGCCCCTATTACTACTTCCACGGGCGTATGCACCTTGACGGCAACCCTGCTCTGGGCAATGATCGAGGCGAGGACGAAGCCGATCAGGGAAACCGAAAAACTCTGCGTCATAATTGTAATTGCAAGCCAGAGGGAAAAGGCAATGGCGCTGTGGCCGCTCGGCATCCCGCCGCGCAGCGGGTGCCCCTTTCCGTAACGGGCCTTGAGCATTACCACTGATATAATCACTATGACGAGTGAAATCAGGGCGATCTCGTTGGGGGTATGCTTGGCGATGAACACCCCGGAGTCGAACGCACTGTTAATATATGGAAAAAGAATGATATAACCGATTACCGCAGCCCCGAACGCGGTTATCAGCACCGCACCGGCAGCTACATCTTTAGCTATCCTCGCCTTTTCGCTGTAATCCGGAGAGATCATGTCGACCAGGAACTCAATGGCAGTATTCATCATCTCGGCAAGCAGGACAATAATGACAATTGCTGCGATGATCAGGAAATCATGGCGCTGAACCCCAAGGACATAACTCAATATAAGAACGGTCACTGCGGAATAGAGGTGATACCTCAGGTGCCGCTGGGTTTTTGCGGCATACAGAATACCTTCTATGGCATTGTTTGCGCTATCGGCCCACTTTCTTAACGGCACGCAGCAGCTCCTTTTCCTTCTGCCTCATCTTCATGGCCTGGTATCGGTTCTTCTCATGGTCGTATCCTACCAGGTGGAGCAGGCCGTGAATAAGCAAAGCCGTAATCTCCTGATCCAAAGCGACTCCGGTATCGGTTGCCTGCCTCTTTGCCTGCGACGGGTTTATCACTATGTCGCCCAGGTCCGCCGGACCACCTGGGGAAAGAATTCCTTCCAGCTGCGAGAACGAGAGCACGTCCGTAGTGCGTTCTATGCCCCTGTATGTCCGGTTCAGCTCCTTCATCTTTTTATCTCCAACGAAAAGTATGCTGACTACTGCCCTGGATGGATCAAATGAAATTCCTGAAGCGAGGTTACGGCCTTTTATTATCCGGCCCTCAGAGAGATGTTCAAGTGCAGACCTGACAACTCTCCTGATGCTACCTGGGGCTACCTTTATCGACCTTTGAGTGTTCTTTATAGCTATTTCCATTACCGTGTGAGGGCCTCTCCGCGCCCGATTCGGACCTCTGATGCGCTCCCTTCAATTCGATTTCCGGATATTCTATGCGTTTATGGAAAATGCTGATGAGGACGTATGTGAACCTCTTTTTTATCTCGGATATGTCCTTAAGGGTAAGTTCGCATTCGTCTATCTGCCCATCAAGGAATATCTCGTTTATGATCCTCTCCACAAGAGCGCTTATCCTGGCCGGCGTAGGGTCGGTAAGGGCCCTGGCAGCGGCTTCAACTGCGTCGGCCATCATCACGAGCGCTGCAACCCTCGTCTGCGGTTTAGGGCCCGGATAACGATATTCACCTTCGTTGACGGTCCCGGACTGGTCCCTGGCCTTCTGGTAAAAGAAATGCATCAGCCTCGTCCCGTGATGCTGCTGGATAATGTCGATGACCGACTTCGGCAGCTTGTATTGGCGGGCCAGTTCGACCCCCTCTTTGACATGAGCGATCAGAATCATGGTGCTCATATGCGGTGCGACCTTTTCATGCTTGCTGAATCCGCCCTGCTGGTTTTCAACGAAATATTCAGGCATCTTCAGCTTCCCGATATCATGGTAATACGCTGTGACCCTTGAGAGGAGCGGATTTGCACCGACAGCCTCAGCAGCGGCCTCCGTAAGATTGCCGACAATAATACTGTGATGATGCGTCCCGGGCGCGCTGATCATGAGGTTCTTCATCAGAGGCTGCCCGAGGTCTAGAAGTTCAAGCAGGCTTATGTCGGTGCTTATACCGAAAAAATATTCGATGATGGGCAGCATTATGGAGACGATGGCGGCCACAAAAAAACCGGATACTGCGGCAAAAAAGATCGCTGCGGGGGCAATTGCCGTAAAAAGATGCGATGTCAGCAGCAGTATTATTCCCGCTATGACTACATTGACCATGCTAACGTATAACCCACCCTTTATAAGCGCAGACCTCTTTTTGCACCGCAGCACGCTGAACGCAGCGGTAAGGCTGCCTATAAAGACGTATATGGGAAGAAACGGGTTCTGGAATGCAACCCCTGTAAGCAGGCTGATCACAAGGGAAAATATAAGGGCTGTATGGAAATCGAATATGAGCGCGCAGAGCATCGCACCCACTGGTAGTGGCGTGCCGAACATCGTCGACATGCCGTCGGGGAAATGCAGGCCTCTTCCGAGACCTGCATTAAGATAATCGAACAGCCGGCCTGCAAACAGAGTTGACACGAGGAGAAGGCCGAGAAGATAGACCATCTTTCTGTCATTTATATACGAAGGTTTATAGCGCTTGATGTCCTTGAAAAAAATGAAATAGACCGCCAACGACATAAAGAAGCTCCCTGCGAAGGAACTGATGTTGGCCTCTTCCTGAATAATGAGGGCCGAAAACAGACCGAGAATGATCAGGAAAGATACGCTGGAGGATTGTTCTGCATACCTGTCTTTCAGCCGGGCTTTCACCGCGACTATGGTCGCACGAAGTTGCTTGGCCGTTCGAGGCACGCTAATCTTCTGGGTCCCGTTTTTCATAACGCTCATAAGCCTGCACTATCTTTTGCACAAGTCTGTGCCGCACTACGTCCTTCTCCGTAAAGTTGATTATCCTGATGTCGTCGACGTTCCTGAGTATTTTGACGGCTTCGATAAGACCTGACATCCTGCCTGAAGGAAGGTCGATCTGCGTAATGTCGCCGGTGATAACAGTCTTGGACCCGAACCCAAGTCTCGTAAGGTACATCTTCATCTGTTCGGTCGTTGTGTTCTGGGCTTCATCGAGGATTATGAATGAATCGTTAAGAGTGCGTCCGCGCATAAATGCCAGGGGCGCAATTTCAATTGTCCCCCGTTCGATCAGTTTAAGCGCTTTATCAATGTCCATCATATCGAAAAGTGCGTCATAAAGCGGTCTCAAATAAGGACTGACCTTTTCGGTGATGTCGCCCGGCAGGAATCCGAGCTTTTCTCCCGCCTCAACGGCAGGCCTGACAAGGACGATCCTCGAAACCTGTTTCTGGATAAATGAATTGATGGCCATGGCCATTGCAAGATAAGTCTTTCCGGTGCCCGCCGGCCCGATACCGAAAACTATATCATTGACGTTGATGGCTTCGACGTACTGTCGCTGGGTTTCGGTCTTGGGTATTATGAAGCGCTTCTTAGATGACACCGGAATGCTGCTTGAGAACAGCTCTTTGACCGAAACTTCTTTGCCCTCGGATATCGACCTCACAGCATACGTAACGTCTTCCGGTCTCAGCGTATAACCGTTCCTGTTGACCTCGCGGATCTCGGTTACCAGCTTCTCGGCCTTGTCGACATAGTCATCATCCCCGTTTATAAGCAGTTTGCTGCCTCTTATGCTGATCGAAACACCTAGTGATTCCTCAACAGATTTAAGGACCTTGTCGGCTCCGCCGTGGATAAAGGGATATTCCTTTTCCTGGTCCAGTTCCCATTCGACAGTTTTCGTACGCGCCTCCAGTTCTGCTGCTTTTCGTCCGATTATCTCAGTCCGAACATAATTATGCCTTCGACCCCTTGCTCTCTGAGTGCTGAAAGGGCTTCTTCCGCTGCGCTTTTGCTGTCATAAGGTCCCACTCTTACCCGCAAAAACGTTTTGCCACTCCCTGTAGTATGAAGAGCGATGTGCGATTTATATCCTTTGGAGCTAAGGTCCACCCTGAGCCTTTCAGCCTTGGCCTTGTCTTCAAATGCCCCTGCCTGCAATTCATAAACCTTCTTTCCACCAGTCTTTCCCGATGAGGCTGCAGACTTTTTGGCAACAGCCGGTTTCTTTCTGTCGGATTTCGTATCAGTTGTTTCGACCGGCTTCTTTGTCTTTGCAACGGCAGCTACCCGTTTGTTCCGGGGCTTTGGACTTTCCTCATTTTCAGACGCGGGCTGCACGCGGCTTTTTTTGTCTGAAGCCACGGTATCCTGCTTTAACGCCTTATCCTCTTTCCTGTCGGGGATCGGCTCTGCAGGTTTCTTCTGCCTGTCTGCTGATTCAGGCATGTTCTGAACCAGCCTTGAAGTTTCTGCAGGAGTTTCTCTAACCGGACCTTCCGGTTTCGGCTTTAGCGGCGGTTCTTTGGGGACAGTGCCGGGCATGGCAGGAGGAGGCACCATCGTCGGTTTTCCCGACGCATCCAGGACAGTCCTCTCTTCGGAAGGTATAGCCTTGTTGTCCGCCTCAACCAGCTTCACCAGCTTGTTCGCAGAAGTACCGCCGTAGCCCAATAAATATCCGATCCCGAAGCTGAGTATGGAAATCCCTACGATACCTGCTATAAGTACCTTTCGGCTTACGATTACAAACGAAGAGGACGAGCTTTCGCTGCCTTGTTCGGTCATAAAATCAGCATAGCATCACCATAGGAAAAAAATCTATAACCCATAGAGATAGCTTCTTCGTAGGCCCTTAGTAATGTTTCCCGGCCGCAAATTGCCGAGGACAGCATCAGCGGGGTCGAACGCGGCAGATGTAAGTTGGTCAGCAATGCATCGACAGCCCCGAAGCGATATCCGGGATGAATGAATATATCCGTAAGCCCCCGCACTGTACCATCTCCGTTGCCGGACTTATGATATATCCCGCTCAAAAACCCCTCAAGCGCCCTTGTTGATGTTGTGCCCACAGTGATTACTTTTCGCCCGGACTTTTTTGTGTTGCCGATATCATCCAACAAAGATAATGGCATCTCGAAATATTCGGACTGCATTTCGTGATCCCTGACCAGATTAGCCGTAATTGGCTTGAAAGTGCCCTGGCCGACATGAAGGGTGAGCTTCCGGATATGCACCCCCTTTTCGGTTAGAGCCCGGAGGACCCTTTCGGTGAAGTGAAGGCCTGCTGTCGGCGCTGCAATAGAACCGCCCTTTTCCGCATAGACGGTCTGGTATCTCTCCCTGTCGTTATCATCCGGGCGGCGCTTAATGTAAGGCGGCAGAGGCATCAAGCCGCACCGCTCAAGTATCTCGCCCACGCCGCCTGCTTCAGGCCGGCCGAATTTCAGATATCTTTTTTTTTCTGCACCGGAGTGAGATGCTTCAAAATAAATTATGGCAGCCGTACCGTCACCGAGATATACGGGCCCCTCGTATCCTCCCCTGCAAAGGATTTCACATGCCCCGTTGTCGCCCACCTTAACAATGATCAGATCCACCTTGCCGCCGGAGGGCTTAGACGCGATGAGCCTCGCCGGTAATACTTTTGTGTCGTTGAGGATAAGAAGATCTCCCTCGTCGAGATAATCCACGATGTCGCAAAAAGTCCTGTGCTCAATCTCTCCACCCTTGTGGAGGACCAGCAGCCGTGAGCAGTCCCTTTGTTGAGCGGGCCTCAGGGCGATAAGATCAGCGGGCAGATTGAAATCGAAATCAGCGGTCTTCATACACCTTTATAGCAGCGCCATGATAAAAATATGATAGTATCTGGCGGTATGTTTTACCTTCCCTTGCCATCTGCAAGGCGCTCCACTGGCACATGCCGACGCCATGCCCATACCCTTTACCCTCAAAGATCACCGAACCGCTGCTCATGGAAATACTCGTGATGAATGTGCTGGGAAGTCTGTCCCATCCGAGCCTCTTCCGCAGTTCAGTCGCCATTACCTTCAGGTCTCCGTTTTCATGAACTATCTGCATTTCCCTCGCCCGGCCGGAAGCAGTATGAGAACCGATGACAATATCTTTTACCCCCTGGATTTCAAACGCCTTTTCTATCTCCGCCGCCGGTATTATTTTTTCCCACATATTATAGGGCGACAATTCACAGTTAGTCTTGACCGGTTTCAGATAGGGAAACTCCTTGCCGAAGACTTCGGCAGCATCCTCGGTCATGCCCCCGCTGGTCGAATGATAAAAAGCGGCGATAGGCTTGCCACCGTATACCAATATCTCGCCCTTGGTCTGATCCACGGCCTTTTCTATATTCGGCGATACATTGGAGCCTTTATAGACCTGGTCGAGGACCGTAGAAGTGAGATGGTAGGGCAATCCTGCCGGCGAATTGAGCTTCTGGTAAACAGCATAAGTCCTTGCAACCACAGCTTGTGCTTTCATGGCCTCGATGTCCCAGCTGCGGCCCACCTCCGCAGCCACAACTCCCTTGATATATTCCTCGAGCGGGATATCGTTGATCACATACAACCCGTTGTCGCCTTTCCAGACCTCGATATCTCCCGAATATTTTGTGCCGCTCAGAAGGACATCTCCGGTGTTGCTGCCGAGCTTTGTAAGACGCTCCTCCTTTGCAGGGACCTTGAGGTTTTTGCCGTCCATCAGCAGGACCCTGATCGAGGGTTCCGAGAGAGCGGGGGTCGGGAGACAGAAGTCAAAAGCCAGAATGGCGAATATGAGAAACAGAAATGCCGCACCCTGTCTGATTATCTTTGGCCCCTCATGTCCGGCTTCCGACTTCCGGCTTCCGGCTGTAAATATCACTTATTTCCTCCCGACAAACCAGAATATGAGGGTAAGCAGTATGCTTAGCAGGATACTCGTGGCGATTGGAAAATAGAAAGTAAAATTCTTTTTCTGAACGATAATATCACCCGGCAACCGCCCGATCCACGGCAGCTTGCCCGACAGCATCAGGAGCGCACCGAGCACTATCGTTACCACGCCTACGATGATCAGTATCCTGCCGAATTGTTCCATGTCCCTTTCATCTTCGCAGGGGCGTATTGCGATGCCCCTAAATCTTAATAAATCTCTCCATTTCCGAATAAATGCATCCGCAATATTTCTGGCGGTACAGATCGAGTTCCGCAGCTATCCTGCGTCCTTCCCGGAAGCCTTCCCTGAAGTCCTCGAAATGAAATTCGACATCATACCTTTGCTGCATAAGCAATCCTGCTGCTTTTATCATATCAAGATTCTGGTAAGGACTAACCAGCAGGGAAGTAGTAAAGGCGTCCACCTTCATCTGTTTTGCCTTTTCAGCGGTCTTTTCAAGCCGCACGGCATAGCAGTATTCGCACCTGTTACCCTCATCATTGACCACGTTCCTCAAGAACTCCTTAAGTCCGTAATTGTCATCATACTCAACTTCCAGGCCCCATAGCTCCTGCAGCTTTCTCATGGACCCGAGCCTGCTCTGATATTCGAGATAGGGATGTATATTGGGATTGAACCAGAAGCCCCTGACGTCAATGCCGCGCCCCTGAAGCTGACGGACCGGATAGATTGCGCAGTTGGAGCAGCACATATGCATCAGGATAATCATGCAGACTTAAAATAATCCCTGCGGAATATTTTTCCCGAGATGCTCGTACGCACGACGGGTAGCAAGCCTGCCCCTGGCCGTTCTTTCTATCAGACCTTCCTGGAGAAGGTAGGGTTCATAGACATCCTCGATGGTATCCCTGTCCTCTCTTAAGGTAGCTGCAATCGCCTCTATGCCTGCCGGTCCGCCGTTGAATTTCTCTATGATCGTATTGAGGAGTTTCCTGTCGACTTCATCGAGACCAAGGGTATCCACATCCAGCGCATCCAGGGCCTCTTTGGTAATCCTCATGTCTATAATCCCTTCACCTTTCACCTGTGCAAAATCCCTGATCCGTTTCAATATCCTGTTGGCAATCCTCGGCGTGCCGCGGGACCTGCGTGATATTTCATCGGCAGCATCGCTGTGCAGCTCTATATCCAAAATGCGCGCGGAACGGTGCGCGATCTCTTTCAGGTCTGAGGTGTCGTAAAATTCGAGCCTGCAAATGACCCCGAAACGGTCCCTGAGCGGAGAGGTCAGAAGTCCGGTGCGCGTGGTAGCACCCACAAGTGTAAAGCGCGGAAGATTCAGCTTCAACGTCCTGGCGTTGGGACCCTGCCCGATTATGATGTCCAGGTTGTAGTCCTCCATCGCGGGATAGAGTACCTCTTCGACCACCCTCGACATGCGGTGTATCTCATCGACAAAAAGAATGTCGCGGTCGGAGAGATTGGTGAGTATCGCGGCGAGATCGCCCGGCCTTTCGAGCACGGGGCCGGAGGTGGTCTTGATATTCACGCCGAGTTCATTGGCTATGATCGTGGCAAGAGTAGTCTTGCCGAGTCCGGGAGGGCCGAAAAAGAGCACATGATCGAGCGGTTCCTTTCTCATCATTGCCGCGTCGATGAAGACCTTCAGGTTTTCCTTGATCTTGGCCTGGCCTATGAAATCGTCAAGGGTCCTGGGCCGGAGATTCAGCTCATAAACTACCTCTTCCGGAATTACTTCAGGAGAAAGATGCCCCGACCCGCCGTCTTCAATTTTCATTTATTTTCCCCATACCGTTTCACAATCGGAACCCATATCGGGCTGCCCTGAAATTATTCCTTTGTCAGATACTTCAACGTCTCCCTGAGCAAACTCTCAATGTCCCTTGAACCGCTCCTGTAAGCCCTGTCAAGGGCATCCTGCGCTATGTTCTTTTTATATCCGAGGTTTACCAGGGCCGAAAGCGTGTCTTCATAGAGCTGGTCCTTTTTTTCCTTCATGGCGGGGAGCTTTTCCCTGAGTTCAAGAATGATCCTCTGTGCGGTCTTCTTGCCCAGTCCCGGCACACGGCAGAGGGCCTCGACATCCTCGGAATGGACCAGCCCATAAAACGTGTCCGCCGGGATCGTAGACAGAATGCTCAACGCGATCTTGGGACCAATCCCGGACACACCAATAAGGGTTGTAAATATCCTCTTTTCTTCCTCGCTGCGAAAACCGAAAAGCTGGAGTATGTCTTCGCGCACATGGGTGTACGTGTAGAGAAAGACTTCGGATGTCTCATCGGGAAGCGATGCAAGTGTCGAAAGCGGGACACTCACGCTGTAACCGACCCCTCCCACATCGACGATGACTCCATCGGGCCTTTTCGATATCAGCCTGCCACGCAGGGATGCAATCATCTGCCTGCTACCTTTGATTGTGAATTTGTCCGGCCATGCCCGACCTTTCCGACGGACCTGAGTCCCAACGGCGCAGCTTCCCGGGTGTGGGCATGGCAAAGGGCTATGGCAAGCGCGTCCGCGCCGTCTGCGGAAAGTTGATGGCGTATGTTCAATATCTCTTTAACCATGATCTGGACCTGGACCTTGTCGGCCCTGCCGTATCCGACCACGGCCTGCTTGACCTCAAGAGGACTGTATTCAAAGATAGGCAGGCCGGTCAAACCGGCGGCAACCATAACAACACCCCTTGCATGCCCGAGACTGAGGGCGGCCTTTATACCCTTGGCAAAAAACATCCTTTCGATTACGATCTCATCCGGCTGCGATTCCGATATTACGTCCGAAAGTGAAGTGAAGAGGTCTTTGAGCCGTTCCTGCAGAGGCATTGTTGCCGGCATGTTGATACGACCGGACGAGATATATGCTATGGATTTCAGGCTGCGAACTGCACCCGATTGATCGCCGGCTTTGCGGGACGAGGTTTCTTCCGCACTGATCAGGCCGTATCCGCAATTGACGCTGCCCGGGTCAATGCCGAGTATCTTCATTACTGGCTTCCGGCCGTACCCCTGCTCGCCTGCCTTGGGGCCTCAAAAAGAATCTCCTCGACGATCTGGCATATGACGTGGCCGAGGGTTATATGCACTTCCTGTATCCGCGGCGTGTCCTCTGAAGGCACCACAAAGGCATAGTCGCATCTTGCGGCAAACCGGGTGCCTTTCAGCCCGGTGAAGGCGATTGTCTTGAGCCCCTTCTTCTTCCCTACTTCAACCGCTTTAAGTATATTTTTTGACCCGCCGCTGGTGCTGATTGCAATGGCGATGTCACCCGGCAAGGCGAGCGTTTTCAGCTGTCGCGAGTATATATCAGCAAAATCGTAGTCATTTGCTATCGAAGTCAGGACCGCCATATCGGTATTCAAAGATATTGCGGGTAGTCCCGGCCTGTCTTTCTTGAACCTGTTGACGAATTCGGCCGCGATATGAGAGGCGTCGCACGCGCTGCCTCCATTTCCGAAAAGGAACAGTTTATTACCTTCGCTGAAGGCCTCGGCTATCATGCTGGACACCTCGGCAATGATCGAAAGATGTGATTTTACGAACTTGTCCTTTACCGCAGCACTGTCGGCAAAGGCCCTGAGGATCTTTTTTTCCATTCGATTAGTTTACCGTTGCGCCGTAAGGGGAGTCAACTGCCGGAGAAGACCAAATGGCGCCCTTTCAGTCGATATCGCGAAACCCGGAGGGCTTACTGTAAAAGAAAGACGCATAATCGATTTTGTACTTATTAGGATCAAGGGTCTTTTTTATTGATCGCAGGTATCTCCCGTTCTTGTCCCGCTTGCTCAGGGCGGCAATAAAGGGTTTGACAGGCCGCCCCTGACCGTCCGAAAGCACAAGCACCCGCGGCCTTTTGAAGAAAACATCATGCCGCTGCACTACGATGCATAGCTCTCCGGTGTCGAGCTGGACAAAGGAACCAGTCGGGTAGGCCCCCATCATGGACACGAATTGCCTCGTAAGTACAGAATCCAATTCCCTGCCTGCCTTCTCCAGTAGAATCCTGACAGCGCGGTCGGGGGACCTGTACCCCTGGGCATAGGAGCGATGAGCGGTCAGGGCGTCGTAAAGTTCAGCTATGGCCACGATCCTTGTATAAAAATCCTGTGCCGGTATATGCCTGACCTTGGGATAACCGGAAAGGTCGGCTTGCAGATGGTGCTCAAAAGAGACTATCGCCGCCTTCATCAGCTGCTCATCCGCATCACCCATACCGAAGACGGCTTTGCAACCTTGTATTGTATGTTTCTTCATGGCACGCCAGTCATCCTCGTCGTAAATGCCGTCCTTGTTCAACACTTCAGGCGGTACCAGGTGCTTGCCGATATCAGACAGCAGCGCAACAACGCCGAGTTCTGCGAGCTGCTTTTTCCCGAGACCGATCTTATGTCCCAGGGAAACCGAAAGTATGCATACGTTTACAGGATGGCGGTCCGGGTAGTCATACCGCGTTTCGCACAGAGCCATACCGAGAAGCAGGGGGTCATCATCAGCAATCATATCGACAATATACCGGACCAGACGCCCGGCCTTTTTCACTTCTACATTTTCAGCAGACGCAACCTTATCCGACATCTCCCCGACCAACACAACCAGGGCATTGTAAACACTCGTCACCCTTTCCCGGGCATCCGTCCAGTCGGGGGTGATATTTTTATCTTTTCGCTCAATGTCCATGTTCGATCTTTCTGATTGCCTCGGCGGCCGCAAGCTGCAGCATTTCGTTCCTGTTATCGCCAAGCTTATACAGGTAAGGCAGATATTCCCGGTCGCCTTTTATTCCGATGCCGTATGCCATGGCGAGCTTGCATTCGTCATTCTTCGCCTGCCTGAAAAAGCGTTTGCGTTCGAGCATCTTGCCGATAAACATCCTGACATCCTCTCCCCTGAATCCAAGAAGCGCAAGGACATAATCCTTTTTCTCTTCATAATCACGTGAAAGAAAGGCATTGCTTTTAACCCTGTCCAGAAGAAGTTCTTTTGCCTGCGGAAGGCCGAGTTCCGAAAGTGCGCTCAGTGCGGCCTGTCGCACGGACTGGTCCTTGTCGTCAAGCGCCTTGCTGAACACTCCGAAAGATTCTGCACCGCCGGTCCTGGCGAGGGCCTTGACAACCTCCCTTCTCACCCGGGCGTCCCCATGGCCGAATATTTTTATCAGATGGTCCCGGGCAGTCTTATCGCCTATATTCCTCAGCGCTATGACAGTGTTCCTCACGACATACCAGCGGTAGTCGTCGAGTCCTGCAGTCACTGCAGCGACATCGGACCGTCCGACCTTGCTGAGGAGGTTGACCACTGTCCTTCTTGCAGATATGGTATCGAGATATCCCAGCAGTCCGATCAGGACCGGGACGGCTTTTTTATCAAGAAGAATGGCCATTTTTTCGAAGGTCTGAGAATCGAGCCTGAGTCCGCCATCGAGCAGCGATCCCATCTTTTCAAGAAATCCTGCCGAGCTGAAAGAGGAGAATATCCGGGATAGGTTTTCCCTGAAGAGCGGCTGAGAGGATGAATCCAGGTAAGCCGACTTGACCTTT
>DATJOY010000221.1:0-8598 GCA_035506695.1 Dissulfurispiraceae bacterium | reverse complement strand
GACTCGTGCCACCTGAAAAAGACGATGAAGGTGAGTCAGGAACCGCGTCAGATACTGATGAGTATTCCGGGCGTTATGTTCAAAGAAATGGCAAAGCCGGATGCCTGCTGCGGCAGCGGTGGATCTTATCTGCTGACCCATTATGACACTTCAAAGGAAATTGCGCAGAGGAAGGTGGCTGACATCAACCAAACAGAGGCAGATCATGTGACAACCGGTTGTCCAGCCTGCATGATGCAGCTGCTCGACCATGTAGGGCGTTTTGGCCGGGGGCAGCGGATCGCGCACTACATATCCCTGCTGGCTGAATCCTACCGGAGGGAAAAGAGTGGAGGAAATGGCCATGTTCGATAAGTTCAAATCCCGCGCAGAAGCGGTAAGTGCGGAAGTTCACCGCTTTCAAACCAAGTCCGGGGCGTTCGATTTCATAATGCAGTTTCTGAAAAACGAAGGCGTCGCCGATTCGCCTCAGTCGCGCGCAGTCTGGGCGGAATGCAGCTTTCTTGACGGATTGGACAGAAAGCATCTTGCGGATGAGATCCCCGGACTTACTTTCGAAGTCACCCGCCAGGCCGCAGCTGATTCCAAGGTCGGCATTACCCAGATGGACTGGGCCATGGCAAACACCGGTACCCTCGTTCAGGACTCCACCCAGGTCGCGCAGCGGCTCGCATCTTCACTTCCCGTCATCCATATGGCCCTGGTTGCAAGCGACACTATTGTGGAAGATATGCCTTCACTTCTTAAAAGGATAAATTTAAAAGGAATCGGCTACATGTCAATGATTACCGGCCCCAGCAGGACAGCGGACATAGAGCGGGTCCTGACTATCGGAGTGCATGGCCCGGAGAGGCTCATAATTGTCTTCGTTGATGGACCCGGAGGTCTTAACCGATGAAGAAAGAATTCAGGGAATCCGTAAACAGGGCATTGCACAACTCGAACCTGACCGGTGCGCTCGGCAGGTTCTCTGAGGCATACAGGGCAAGCCGTCTGAAGGCATACGAGGGGATCGATTTTGAGGAGCTGAGAACAAGGATTGCGGAACTGAAGTCCTATGCCGCGTCCCATCTGGATGTGCTTGCCGAGCTCTTTAAGAAGAATGCCGAAGCGAACGGGGCAAAGGTGTTCAGGACCAGCAGCCCGGAAGAGGTCAGGGGATATATCCTAAAGGTTGCACAGGACAATCACGTCAAGAGCATCGTCAAATCCAAGTCGATGGCAACGGAAGAGATCCATCTGAACCCCTATCTCGAACAGCATGGCATTTCCGTAAGGGAGACGGACCTCGGGGAATGGATCGTGCAACTTGCCGGGCAGAGACCTTCGCACATGGTGATGCCTGCCATCCACATGACCAAGGAGGAAGTATCAGACCTTTTCAGCAAAGAGGTCAACGAGCGGCTAAGCTCCGACATCCCAAAACTCGTCAAGGTTGCAAGGAGAGAAATCAGGGACAAATTTCTCGAAGCGGGCATGGGCATATCCGGCGCCAACATAGCTGTGGCCGAGACCGGAAGCATTGTCCTCATGACAAACGAAGGCAATGCGAGACTCGTGACCACACTGCCGAAGGTGCATATCGCGGTGGTCGGCCTTGAAAAACTCGTCGCAAACTTTGAAGACATCGTACCCATTCTTACTGCATTGCCGAAGAGTGCAACGGGACAGCTGCTGACAAGTTACGTCTCGATCATCAACGGCCCCACCCCGAACACCGACGGCTCAATAAAAGACCTGCATATAATTCTTATGGACAACCGCAGGACCGAAATGGCCAATGACCCCAAATTCAAACAGGCCCTTCAATGTATCCGCTGCGCCTCATGCCTCAATGTGTGCCCGATATACAGGCTTGTTGGAGGGCATGTATTCGGAAAGGTCTATACAGGGGGCATCGGCACCATACTTACGGCGTGGTTCGACGAACTGAAGCAGTCAGAGGACATCCAGGGCCTTTGCATCCAGTGCGGCAACTGCAAGCAGGTCTGCCCCGGCAAGATCGACATCCCCGAACTTATACTTGAAATCCGGCGCCGCCTGACCGTCAGCGGGGGGCAATCTCTTGCCCAGAAGGCAATTTTCTCGGTTGTGAACAATCGCAGGTTGTTCCATACAATGCTTAGGACCGCTTCACTGACACAGAAGCCGTTCGCAAAGGGGGGCTTCATCCGGCATCTGCCGATGTTCCTTTCGGACCTGACGGAGTTCAGGAGCCTGCCTGCTATAGCAGATATTCCTTTCAGGGACAAGTTCAAGACAATCCCGCAACCGAAGCTGAAAGAAAAGGCGGCTTTTTACGCGGGATGCCTCATTGATTTCGCCTATCCGGAGACCGGTGCGGCGATTGTAAGGATATTGAACAAGGCAGGAATCGAAGTCGTGTTCCCTGATAATCAGACATGCTGCGGTGCTCCGGCCCGATACAATGGTGCCTACGAAGTGGCTGGGAAAAACGCTGTTGATAATATCAGAGCCCTTATGAGCGAAGACACTAAATACGTTGTTTCGGCCTGTCCGACCTGCACAGTGGCGCTGAAACATGAGTTCATAAACACCTTTGAAAGTCTCGGCTGGGGTGAACATATGAAACAGGCGCAGGAGCTCTCTGCCAATACGATCGACTTCTCGACATTAATAAAAAAGCTGGTAGACGAGGGGAGACTGACTTTCAAAGAGGGACAGCGTCTCGGCAATTTGACATATCACGATTCCTGCCATCTCAAGAGGACCCTTAATGTTCATGAAGAACCGAGAGCGCTCCTGAAAAAAGGCGGTTACGAGCTGACCGAGATGTTCGAATCGGACATGTGCTGCGGGATGGGAGGATCATATTCTATAAAACTGCCTGAAATATCGGCGCCTATCCTGCAAAGGAAAATCGCCAATATCAAGGCGACTTCAGCACCGCTCGTAGCCATGGATTGTCCTGGTTGTGTGATGCAGATCAGGGGGGGATTCGACAAGGACGGGGCAGCCGTCAAGGTTATGCATACGGCCGAATTGATAGAGAAGATGATTGAATAGCTAACCGGATTGCATAGTCTGGAATGTTTGAATCGAAGCGCACTGTCTGAGTTTTCAGGGCTGCTAATCAGAACAAGCTATTCTCTCTGTTTAGGGACTGTTCATTTCATGATTGGGCTGATTTCTCGGTAACAAGGACTAATTCAGTGCGCGAGAGGCAAATATTTCCGGCTATGTTGTCAGCATTCATGGTTTAAGTGGATCAGAGGGCGTGCTACAACGGTTAGTTGAATTCAGATTTTGAATGGAAGGGACAAATGTCCCTTCCATTCAAACGTTTTTGCTACTTCACTATTTCCCAGTCTCCGTTTTTTACGACAACGACATCCATTGAGTTCTTGTCCAGCCCGCAATGGTCGCCTGGGGACATTTTGAATACTCCGCCCGTTCCGGGCCAGTTAGTGATTTTGGTCTCTATGTAATCCCTTATCTTCTTTTTGTCCGGTCCAACCTTCTTCAAGGCTTCAACTACCATATAAAAGGCATCGTAGGCATGCCCTCCGAAGATTGCAGGTTCGGTATTATACCTGGCCGTATAGTCCTCAGCATATTTCTTGAGAAGTTTTTTCTGCGGATTTTTGTCGGAAAGTTTATGCCATACGAGGAGCCTGCCGGAGGGCGACAATACTCCTTCGGATGCCTTGCCGGTCAATTCGATGTTCTTCCTGTTGCCCCATCCGTGGCTATGAAAGAGAGGCATGCCCATCTTCAGTGCGGCCCAGTTCTTCGTGACTATCAGCTGCGAAGGGCCGATGGACATATTGACGATAGCCTGTGCGCCGGCCGCCTTCAGCTTAACGAGCTGCGTCGTCATGTCGGCATCTTTCGGTCCGTAGCGCTCGTCGGCGACGACGGTGACACCGTATTTGGGTGCGAGTTCAAGGAGTGCCTTTCTCGAAGAATCTCCGAAACTCGATGCAACCGACATGATACCTACCTTCGTGATATTGTGCTTTTTGATATAGGTGTAAATGGTTTCTATCATGCTCGAGTCGTTCTGTGGGGTCTTGAATATCCAGTACCGCTCAGAGACGGGCTGGACAATGACCGCGCCGGATGCCACCGAAATCATGGGCGTCTGGGCTTTGGTCAAGATGGGGATTATCGCCATCGACTCGCCGGTGGTGGAAGGCCCCAAAATCGCAAGGACATTGTCCTGGTCGAGAAGTTTCTTGGCTGAAAGCACTGCCTGAGTTTCGTCGCTCTTGCTGTCCTCGACGATCACCTCCAGGGGGTGGCCGTTTATTCCGCCTGCCTTGTTGATCTGGTCCGCAAGCATAATAAATGTGTTTTTCTCCGGCTCGCCCAGGAAAGAAGCGCTTCCGGTTGCAGCAACGATCACCCCGATCTTATACGGTTGTGCCGCGCCGGATGTGCCTGCTGAAAAAGCAAGGGCCGTTATAACTATAAAGACTGATATGAACCTGATGGCTTTACTCATAATCCCCCCTTGGTGAAATGTTGGTATTTGGAATTCACGCTGTATAATTCGGATGGAGCGGATAACCCAAAGTCTTTATAATGCGATGTGAAATCGTATTCAGTCGCCAATTGCGAGACTTTATTCAGAGTGCAATCCTGTTTAAGATATGTCTGCCGAATATGAAAATCAGCTGAGGTATCGCTATAAAGCCTTTGTATCATCCGTTCCATCCGAAGTTCAGTAAGTCCTTGCATCGAAAACGCGCTTGGTCTTTTTTTCCGAACGCGGCAGGCTGCCGTATGCCATTACATCAATAGCAGCCGACACCATCAGCTTGTCCCTCAGCTTTTTTGATATGACCTCGGCCAATGCCTTATCGCCGCTCTCGTGGAAATTTTCCTCTCTCTCCACCTTTATCGTCATATAATCCCTTCCATCTGAGCGGTGTTCGAGGTGCACCTGATATTCGCTGCCCGCACCTTTTATGGCCGATATGACCTCGTCGATCTGGCCGGGATATACATTGACTCCCCTGACTATGAACATATCGTCCGACCTGCCCAATATCTTGTCGTGTCTCGGGAGAAGGCAACCGCACTGGCAATCGTCAGGGACCAGACGCGTCAGGTCGCGCGAACGGTAACGGATCAGCGGCGCGCCTTCCTTGCGCAATGTAGTAAAGACCATCTCGCCGATTTCGCCCGGACCGACCGGTTTCATAGTCACCGGGTCGAGAATTTCTAGAATATAGAAATCCGCCCAGTAATGGATGCCGCTGTTGAATTTACAACTAAGGCCTGTGCCGGGACCGTAGAGTTCGGTAAGGCCGGTGATATCGTAGACTTCTTCTATCCTGAGCAACTCCTTTATCTTGCTCACCATGGCCCCGCTTGTCCGTTCAGCGCCAAGTATGACCTTCCTGAGATTGATCCTGTCCTGAAGGCCCCGTCGATGGACCTCTTCGGCCAGCAGGAGGGCCATGGAAGCCGTCGAGCAGACAACTGTGGTTTGCATATCGAC
The DNA here is from genome assembly GCA_035506695.1 of Dissulfurispiraceae bacterium. Classification (GTDB taxonomy): domain Bacteria; phylum Nitrospirota; class Thermodesulfovibrionia; order Thermodesulfovibrionales; family Dissulfurispiraceae; genus Fen-1308. The sequence continues at coordinate 3,128 of DATJOY010000221.1, read as the reverse complement.
CAGGAAGGTGCATTGCAGCTCCATATTGCCAGGGCCGATGGGTATGGCCATGGCGCCGAACTTTTCGCAGCCGAGCTGGAAGCCGACTCCGGCCGTCCACAGGCCGTAGCCAACGCATATCTGTACCCTGTCTTCGCGGGTCACGCCTGCCAGTTCGTAGCACCTGCCGAACATGTATGCCCAATCGTCTATGTCCTTTTGGGTGTAGGAGAGGATCTTTCTTTTGCCTGTTGTCCCGGAGGAGGAATGGATCCTGACTATGTCGCCGAATTCAACAGCCCGCAACGGAAACGGGTATTCGTTCCGCAGGTCTTCGGCAGTCGTGAAGGGCAGGTCGGCAAGGTCATCAAGATTCCGTATGTCATCCGGTTTTATGCCGGACGTATCAAGCAGCTTCCGGTAAAACTCAGACCCGGAATATGCATGCGATACAGTCCACTGCAAACCCTTCAGCTGGTAAGCCTTCAGGCCGTCGCGAGTAACAGCCAGAGGCGGGAATTTTGAAAGCGTCGATTTGATTATCATATATTCACCTTTTCGCCGCGCATGACTCCGAGGTTGAAGGCTGAAAGTGATGACTTGAGGAGTTTGTCGCGGCCCGCGAGTTTTTGATGCAACACTGCCCTGATATCGTCGGGGCTGCAGAAAGTCCCTAAGCCCTTCAGGTGCATGGCCGACAGCGCAAATCCTGCAAGGACCAGGTTCGAGGATCTCGGCTGATGAATCTCCTTTGCTGCTGCGTCGGCATCCATAGTCAGTAACGTTATGCCATCTGAGCTCTCAGGTTGCGAGGAAGCGTTGGCAACCGCAATACCCCCGGGCTTCAGGTAAAAAAGATGGTTTGTTAAATTTTCCACCCTTAGGATAAACAGCACATCAGCCCCGGACGGCCTGATGAGCGGGCTCGAATAACCGCCTATCTTCAGATGTGAAACCACGGTGCCGCCTCTTTGCGCCATCCCGTGGGTCTCCGAGGTCAGCACCGGCAGGCCTTTATATATAGCAGCCTCGGCAAGCAGACGTGTGACGAACAGGATGCCCTGACCTCCCACGCCGCTAATGAGTACCTGCTGTTTAACGGAATCACTCATTCGGACATCACCTTTTCTATGGCTTTTTTCGGGCAGACATGTACGCATATGCCGCAACCACTGCACAACAGCTGGTTGATGACTGCTTTCTTTTCTTTTTCATCATGTTCAATCGCCGGGCACTCGAACTGTTTGATGCAGTATGAGCAGCCGTCGCATGCCGGGGATACCGAAACCGCGATGCGGTCATGCTGCGCTTCCTTCATGCGCTTATCCACAAGGCACGGATGGCGAGAGATTACCACTGCAAGCCCCTTTTCCCGCGCATGTTTTTTTGCAGCCCTGATGAGCCGCGTAAATCCAGGCAAATCATATGGATCGCCAATCCTGCAATATTTCACGCCGCAGCCCTTCACAAGCCCTTCAATCGAAATCTTCGCAATGGGGTTGCCGCAGGCGTCAACACCTAATGCGGGAGTGGGCTGGTTACCGGTCATCGCGGTCGTGGAATTGTCGAGCACGACGAGGACAAAGCGGGCATCCTGTGCTACCGCATCGATCAGCGCCGGGACACCTGCGTGGAAAAAGGTCGAGTCCCCAATTGTTGCGACGATGTCGGTGTCCTTTCCCCCGAGCTTGAAGGCCTGATAAAAGCCGGCTGCCTGGCTTATGGAAGCCCCCATGCAGAGAGCTGTATCTATGGCGCCGAGATTCAGGCCCAGAGTATAACAGCCTATATCGCTCGTGTAAATGGCGCCGGGTACAGCCTTCTTGATGGCAAAGAAACTCGCGCGATGGGGACAGCCTGCGCAGAGACTGGGTCTCCTTCCAGCGGCAGAGGGAGGTTTGATTTCAGTTTTCGCAACCGAGCAAAAGCCGGCTATTATCCCTTCGATAATTTCCGGCAGAAGCTCACCAGCAGCCGGGATAAAGCCATTCAAGCGGCCTTTAACCTTATGCCTGTCTGCTATCTGCATTTCGATGACGGGCGAGCTTTCCTCGATCATGAGTATGTCTTCATGCTTGCCGAGCAACTCTTCAATAAAAGAGGAATGCAGCGGAAACGGCTGTATGACCTGATATGCGGCAATCTTGTTCGCAAGCCCGAGATCTGACATAATCTCCCGTACATGCGCGGCAGCGACGCCCGATGCGACAATTGCTTTCTGAGAGATAACTCCAGGGTTGAGGACACGGGGTTGGGTAGCGTCATGCGCCGCTACGGCAGAAAGTTTCTCATTCAGTTTCGCGTGCAGGATGTATCTAAACTTGGGTGTGGCCGCCCATCTCGAAGGATCTTTCTTGAAAGCCGCGGTGCGTCCGATGCTCTTAATTTCATTGAGCTCAATGTCCTGTCCTCCGTGACACACCCTCGTGGTCGGCCTTAGCATCACTGGCAGCTCAAACGTTTCCGACATTTCGTAAGCGAGCCCCACAAGCTCCTTTGCCTGCTGCGGTCCGGAAGGGTCCAGCACAGGCACCTTCGCGAACATAGCCATGAGACGGCTGTCCTGTTCAGTCTGGGAGGAATGAGGTCCGGGATCGTCGGCGCTGATGACTATAAAGCCACCTTTTACACCCATATAGGCAGCGCTCATCAGGGGATCAGATGCGACATTCAGCCCCACCTGCTTCATGCTTACAACGGTTCGGAGACCGGCAATGCTGCCTGCATAGGCAATCTCAAAGGCTATCTTTTCGTTTACGGCCCATTGAGTATGGATCGGCAGAGAGAGTTCGGTCTTCCATTTGATGATGCCGGGAAGGATCTCGGAGGCAGGCGTGCCCGGATAGGCAAGGGCCATTGAGCAGCCGTTTTCGACAAGTCCGCGTGCCATTGCCTCATTGCCGATCATGAGTGTGCGGTTATTCACTGGCTATCTCTCTTCAGTTTATGAATTGGGCGACGTGCAAGAAATATACTAAGTTTCCATGCAAAGGTATGTCAACCTTTCGGAAGGATGTTAGCGGGTCACTTTCAGTCGGAAGAGTCTGAGTGATCCGGTTCGCAGTATACTTATGAAAAATAAAGTAATCATATCGCAAAAAAAAGTTTGATTAATTGAACAAGGACTAATCTCTTCCGCCGGAAAGTGA
>DATJOY010000220.1:0-3893 GCA_035506695.1 Dissulfurispiraceae bacterium | reverse complement strand
AAAGTCATATGATATAGAACAGGCGTCCTTAGCAAGTCCCGTATATCTGAAACATGCCGGTTCGCTCATGGCAGGGTCATCAGGGCAAATTGCCGTAACTCACGGTCATGCAGTAAAGATCATGTCGGGGGCAAGAATCCCCGATGGAGCAGACGCAGTTCTTGCCGGTGAATTCGCTTCTTATGATGGAGTCGTCATAAAGGCATTGAACAATGCTGCACCCGGAAAGAACATACTGCCTAAGGGAACCGACATTAAGAAAGGTGAACTGATCATAGAAAGAGGAATGAAACTGAGACCCCACCAGGTGGGACTCGTCGCGGCAGCGGGTTATTCGTCCTTGCGGGTATACAAAAAACCATCTGTAGCAATAATTGCTACAGGCAATGAAGTTTTGGCGGTAGGGATGCCTTTTCAGCATGGGAAGATTTTCGCAAGTAATCTGGTCACTATTTCAGCATGGTGCTCGTTTTATGGGATAGCGGCCAATACGCTGATTGTGAAAGATGAAGAGGAAGCGATCAGGGAGGCTATACTGCATTATGTCGACAAGTCGGATTGTCTGATTACCAGCGGTGGCGCGTGGACCGGAGAAAGGGATCTTACCATAAGAGTAATGGATGGACTTCGCTGGAATAAGCTTTATCACAGGGTGAGGATAGGACCAGGGAAAGCTATCGCTTTTGGACATCTGGGCTCAAAACCTGTATTTTGTCTGCCCGGCGGACCACCGTCAAATCAGATCGCGTTTCTGCAGCTTACGCTTCCCGCATTATCGTTTTTAGAGGGTAACAGGGACTTGTCACTTCCCACTTGCAACGCCGTTCTCGCTGAAACTCTTCGGGGGCAAAAGGACTGGTCGCAATTCGTATTTGGCAGATTATCGAGCAGCAATAATTGCTCCTTTTTTTATCCATTAAAGACAGCAAGCCGTCTTCAGACGATGGCAAAGGCAGATGGTCTCGTATGCATACCGGAAGGGAAGGAATATTTAATGGAGGGAGAGCATGTAAATGTGCAATTGCTGGTTAGTGTGCAGGGGTAACCTGTTGAAGAATACTCTTGTCATTTGATCCTTAAAATTTGCAACTCGGAACTGCTTCCAATTAGGACTGTTTGATGCTATTCTGGGTTGCATGACATCAGCGCTTCCTTTCCCCTTCCCGGGCTGTGCGCACAATAAAATCGAGATCGTCATGCTGCGGACACCATCCGAGTTCGGTCCGGATTTTTGAGCTGTCAGCGACAAGGACCGGCGGATCTCCTGCCCTGCGTCCGGTTTCTTCAACCCGAAAGTCTGTTTCGGTGACCGATCTGACCGTCCTCACTACCTCGCGGACCTAATATCCGTGTCCATATCCGCAGTTGTATGTTCCGCTTTGCCCCCGCTCCACCAGGGTTTGCAGAGCCAGGACGTGGGCCCCGGCGATATCATTAACATGAATGTAATCCCGTATGCACGTGCCGTCCGGTGTGGGATAATCTGTGCCGTATATGCAGAGCTGCGGCAGTTCACCTGTCGCTGTTTTGAGCACACGGGTGATGAGGTGTGTAGAATACTTGTATGCCTGACCGATCCTGCCATCGGGATCGGCCCCGGCCACATTGAAATATCTCAGAGACATATATTTGAGGTCGGATGAGGCTGCCATGTCCCGTAAGACCCGCTCGACCATGGCTTTCGATACACCCTAGGGATTTATCGGGCTTATCTCCGCGTCCTCGGCGACGGGGACCCTTTGTGGTGCACCGTATACGGCGGCAGTTGACGAGAAAATAAAATTCCTGATTCCGTTCCGGGCACTGTTTTAAGGAGAGTGAGCGCATTGCAGGTATTGTTTATATAATACTTCAGCGGTTCACGGACGGATTCCTCGACCTGGATATGGGCCGCAAAATGCATGACCGCATCGGGCCTGAAATCCCGCAGGCAGCCGACGGATACCGTATCTGCAAAATCACCGGCTACCAGCCGACCGTGTAAAACAGCCCAGTCATGGCCTGTCGAAAGATTGTCGTATGTGAGCACTTCGTGCCCGGTTTCCCGAGGAGCTTGACAACGTGACTGCCGATGTAGCCTGCCCCCCGGTGACCAAAACTTTCATGCCTGTCTGTTCCTATCAATCCGGAATGAAATATTTTCCTTGCGATGAAATTCGGGGCCGGTGCTGCTCCCCGAACAAGCATCCGTCATCTATAATAATCAATGCCGGATTTTTTATCCTTACTCCTGTCCTTTCCGATGCCTGCCGGGAAAGCTCTCTTTGAAACGTAGCGTACCCATGGAACTCTAAATCAACTCCCTTGCCTATTTTTTTGCAAACATATAAAATTCACGAGGGGAACGGAGATCGTTGATTAGGGAGTTGTTGTCATTTCTGGCTGCTTTTTTGCTTGGCCTGGCGTTGCTGCCGAGCCTTGCCAGGATTGCGTCGAGGATCGGTCTTGTCGATACACCCAACAGGCGCAAGGTACATGCCACCCCGAAACCCCTGGTGGGCGGCCTGGGCATAATGATGTCACTTGCCGTGAGCTGCCTGCTCTTCGTACCGCTCTCAAATCTCAGGGGTTTTTATGCGGGCGCCATTATCCTGATCATCGTCGGCTTCCTGGATGATTACAAGGAATTGAGGCACGGCGGAAAGTTTGTCGCGCAGGTGCTGGCGTCGCTGATAATGATCTATTTCAGCGATGTGACGCTGAAGTCCTTCGGGGACCTTTTATATCTGGGTTCTATCGATGTCGGCATATTAAGCGTGCCGCTCACCATATTCTGCACCGTAGGCGTCATAAATGCGATCAACATGGTGGATGGGCTCGACGGCCTGGCTGGAGGCATATCACTGATCGCTTTTTTGTCGTTCTCGGTGCTTGCGTATCTGAACGGCCAGTCAGAGCTGTCATTGCTGAGCCTGGCTTTCAGCGGGGCCGTCCTGGCCTTTCTGCGATACAACAGACCCCCGGCGTCCATGTTTATGGGGGACGCCGGAAGCCTGTCTGTCGGGTTTGCACTTGCCTTTTTCTCCATAGCCGTAACACAGAAAGCAGGTACGGTTGTACAACCTGCAGCAGCGCTGCTGATGCTTGCCGTGCCTGTCTGCGACACTGTAACGATTATGACTGTGAGGATTATCAAGCAGAAGAGCCCCTTTACCGCCGACAAAAAACACCTCCATCACATATTGCTACGCTTCGGATTCAACAGGAAGCGCACTGTTACGTTCATACTCCTGATTTCGGCCGTGTTATCGCTCGCCGCCGTTATCGGCACAGTTGCCCGGATGCCGGACTGGTTTCTCTTTGCAGTTTTCGCTTTTTATGCCGCTGTTTATACTACGGCCGCGGTGTTTGCAAAAAAACTGCTCACTGCGAAGGTGAGGCTCAAGAGAAGGGAGCCCGAGCACTTTCAGAAAGAAAAGGTCACCATGAGGTTTGTGAAGGTCATCTCCGCGGCTGCAAGGATCATCAGGAGGGACAGGCGCCTTGTCGTGAAAGTCCCGGTTGCAGGCATGTTCAAGGACAAGCCGGTTTCGGGGACCATGCTGGACCTCAGTAAAAAGGGGTTTTCTGCTGTCTTTGAAAACGATTTTTCGCCGGGAGACCGTATTTCCATTGTGCTGTCCCTGCCTGGCATGCCGGCAGACCTCTCGGTTACGGCGGAAGTCGTATGGTCATCGAATGAAGTCGCGGCACGCAGGTACGGTTTCCGGATTACATCAATCAGCGGGCCTGAAGCCCAATTCCTCAAACTTTATCTGAACAAGTTCAATGTTATGGCTCCCTGACTGCGTTATCATGTTTGATTTTGCGCAAGCCGGTATTATGCCCGACTCATGATGCTGCCAAAGCGCTGCGGGGCGTGATATAATAAACAGCATTATTAGTGACTGCCG
>DATJOY010000219.1:0-12307 GCA_035506695.1 Dissulfurispiraceae bacterium | reverse complement strand
GGTGCCGCCGTCGGCGGCGGAGAAAACCGGAAATCGTCGACATTTATATGCCCCCAACTGCCGGTCGATTCATCGACAATGCGGATACGTCCTGTCTTGCCCGCATATGGATCGAGATTCCATGTAATACGCTGCATAGTTTCTGAATTGCGACCGGATGCATGCAGTACGCTTTTAGGCGGCCTTGCCGCTATAAGATGCTCATGCACCGCTTCTCCAGTCACTTCTGCAACCAGAAGCTCTACACGGGTATCAGAGCCGGACCCGCCGCCTATCAAAAAGCTTAATGTCCCTTTGGGAATTATGAATGGAGCAGAAGTGAGTGTACCAGCAGGTTCGTCGCCCTGAATATCCCCCGGGTTTTGACCGGGCCTGCCCTGGTACTTTTCATATGTGCCGATCCAATATCTCCCCTGATGTCCGGATGGCTGTCCCTTATGACGTGCAGTGGGATTATCGTCCTTAGTCGGCTGAAAATCGAAGGCATTGCCGGTCTTTGTCCAGCCCCGAAGATCACCGGTCTCGAAATCGAGTGTAAAAGGGAAATCCTGAGCCGCGACTACACCTGTAGTTGTCATCAATGCATTTATGATTACGATGACAAACAAAACACCCTTAAGAAATATAAAATCTCTTTTGCCAAACATAACAACCCTCTCCACTCTGAATATGCACTTGAACCGCTAATAACTTTATGTTGACCTTACTGTTGCAATGTCGGAACTAGAGGAATCCCCCAAAGTCTTGCAAATGCGATGTAGAAACCGTATTCATCGAGAATTGCACGAGCAGACTGCGAGTGGCTTCCTGTTTGTGATGATTTCATGGGTATTAAAATCTTCAAAGGTATCGCTTGCAAGCCTTTGGTTCATCCCTCTCGTTCCTATTCTGAAATATTTCTGCAACGTTAAGGTTGATATGTCTAACTAAAGAGAAGTCAATCCTTCACGGATTGCATATTTGGTGAGTTCAGCTACCGAGCGGATATTTAATTTATTCATGATTTTGTGGCGATGGACATCCACAGTCCGCTCGTGAATACCTATCAGCCTTGATATCTGATTTGACGACTTTCCTTCCGCCAAAAGTTGAAGTACTTCGCGTTCCCTACCTGTAAGCTCCCTGCAGGTACCGACATCGACGCGAACATTCCGCAGGCACTCGTTGATAACGCTGCCGGCTATTTCCGACCCAAAATAGGTCCTGCCTGCGGCTATAGCACGTATAGCCTGCAAAAGCTCTTCAAATGAACAGTCCTTCAGGAGATATCCCGAGGCCCCTGCCTTGACTATGCCGAGTATGAACTGGCTGTCGGAGTGCATGGAAAGTGCCAATATCCTGGTTTTGTCACACCGCTCCAAGATTTGCCTTGTTGCATCCACGCCGTTCAGGTCAGGCATTGCAACATCCATGATTATCACATCCGGAACGCACTTTTCGGCCAGAGAGACCGCCATTCTGCCGTTGTCGGCCACTCCTACGACCCTTATGTTTTCCTGCATGTCCAGAAGATGACGCAGGCCGTCCCTCATGACCCGGTGATCTTCTGCAAGCATGACCATTATTTCCATTATGACCCTCCGAGCGGGGCAGTAAGAATGACGCGGGTCCCTTTGCCTGGGCGTGAATCTATTTCTATTGCACCCTGGAAATGACTGAGTCGCTCGCGAATGTTGAATAGGCCGAAGCAGTCCTTTTTCCCGTTATCCTGCGCTGTTTCAAAAGTGTTGAAACCTACACCATCATCCTCGACTTCCACGCGTATTTTTTTACCTTCACGCGTTAGTGAAATAGAGCCGTTCTTCGCCTTCGCATGTTTAACTATGTTCAGCAGCAGCTCACGCACTGCCTGGTATATCAGCACCTTGAGGTTATTGTGAAGGGGCTTATCACCGCCGTCATCATTAAAAGAAAACATCACGCCATGCCGCATCTGCATCTGGCATGACAATGATACAACGGCTTGCTCAAGGCCGAGTTCATACAAAATCGGCGGGCTGATGTCGATAGTAAGAGAGCGAAGATCCTGGATGCTCCTTTTGACATGAAAATGGACTTCGTGGAGAGGTTCGCTGATGTCCGCCGGCGCATGAGCCATAATATTTTCCAGGCTGAATTTGGAAAATACAAGTGTTTGCACAACTGAATCATGCAGCTCGGAGGCAATACGACGGCGCTCGCGCTCCTCTGCCAGCGATAATTCCGACGCAAGACCCCTAAGCTTTACGGTCAGTTGATGAAGGTCCTTCTCTCTCTCCCGAAGAGTCTTCTCGGCCCTTCTCCTGTCGATAATCTCCTTGGTGAGATCATTATTCGTTCTAAGAAGCTCTTCAGTCCTCTCCCAGACTTTGCGTTCCAGTTCGGAATGGGCGCTCCTCAGCTTGTCATTTGCAAAAATTAGTTTCCGAGAACTGAGCTCGTATGCCCTTTCCATAAGCAGTTTGTCGGCATCAGCCTGCCAGAAGGCAATGTTGACGCTGCCGATAAAATGCCTCACCGGATCCGGCATATTATCGAGACAGCCGAAATGCTCATCGATAACTTTCTTGAGCAAATCGTGCAGTAACTCAATCGGGCCGCATTCGACAGGTATTTCGCTTGCGTTGTCCATTTTCAAGCCTGATTCTCCCTATTCAGAAAACGTGATAACGTCATGCCCTGAGGTTGCCATATTCATCCATTTGTGCAACTGATAAAGTATAGCTTTTCAGACCGGAGGTTGCAATATTTATTTTCAGATTTATTTTCAGATGCAATCCGTATGATAAAAATGAACGGTTTGTTCCCGTTCGTATCGCCCGTATCCATTATTCAAATTTGACAAGTAACGCCCTTACGGCTACCTTCTAATTAAAAAAGGATTTATATTTGAACACTGACTGATCATGGCTGAATTAAACGAAATCTGCAGGCTGGATTATCTTTACGGCACTCTTGCTACTGCTTACCAAGGCGCAATTACTTCACTCGCGGCAAAAGACTTTTGCATGATCGAAGAAGACAGTCACGTTACATTTAAAGGCGCAATTGTGTCTATGCCCCAGGGTGACTATGAAGCACGGCTCATGCATGAAGGCAAGGAACTGGCAAGGGCAGGCCTCAGAGATGGCTCATTTGAATTCAGAGTCGATAAAGTGTTCATCATGGAGGCTAAGAATCAGCAAATCGATTTGGTGCAAAAAGGCAGACACATCGGAACTTTCCTGCTTAAAAGGGAAAAACCTGATGAGTTCTACTCCTCGGCCATCGAACTTTCCGCAGACATCAAAGACCTTGATGCGCGGTCTCTTACCGCTCCGCTGTCAGCTAAGCCGGGACTGATGAAAAGAGCTGAGGACATCATATCGATGATCCTGTCTTCAAAAAAAGATTGGCCCAGGCTTTCTGAAGCCATGAACAGTTTTGCAAAGGACCTTGTCTGGTCCGATAGCCGGGCCTTCGCGTCATGGTTTAAGACTTTGGCCGGGTGGTCTGCACGAGCTTGTCGGTCGGTACCAGCGGAGTATTCCGTCAGGGCTGCTTCAAACCTGCTTTCTTTAATAGAGATAGTTTTGGAACATCGAAGCGACATTGGGGACATCAGCACACTCACTGGAACCTGGCTTGTCTTGGCAATAGAAAATGAGATAGATTTCTCTGCTGATCCGAAGAAATCCGCAAACGTCATCGCAAGGATCAATAACGACCTTCCGGATGCAGATATAAGACCCGTCGTAAGGTGCTTTATGGACTCGCTGAAGAAGCGTCTGCATAAGACTCCGGTGCTGAGCAAGCCCTTTCTGGACAAGCTTGGCGCAATCTTAACTAAAGATGATCTTGCATCACTTAGCCGGTACAGCGACAGGCAAAAACATGAAATGCTAGCCTCTTTGGAGGAGGCCGAAAAACTTGTTGCTGAAAGTGAGTATGCGCGGATATTTGAATACATCCGATCTGCCGGCAGCTTTCTGCTCGACGACACAGACATGATAGATATCGCTTATTCCATGCTTGAGCGAACTGCAAGCAAAGCGACGGCTGAAATCCTGACCGGCGCGGCGTGCGACCTTTTCCATATCTTTCCGACACTGTCGGATGCTGCCTTCAGGAATGCGCTGGCAGGCACTGCCCACTTCATAAAGAAGATGATCAAACTTGACATGACCGACTGCCTTAATTCCCTTCTGATGGAAATAGAGAACAGCGCAATTGAAATAAAAGAATACATTCTGCTGGATCCCGAAGTTGCGTCGGCGATCATCTCTTCAGATACCAAAAGTTCCATTCGGCATTACAAAAGTTTATTGAAACAGCTGTATGTGCCGGGCCCCGGCATCTCGGGCTTTTCCGGGGACACGTGGTCTGAAATTGCCGATCCGCGCCATCTCGCACGAATCACAAAATTCATGGCGGTCCTCTGCATTCAGGGCATAGATGGAAAGAACCCGGATGATATACTGGTGCATCTGCTTTGCAACCTTTATATAAGCGGGGTCTTCGTACCCGACGACAGACTGTTTCAGAGAAACGTATCCGTCTATCTGAATTCGCCTTCCTTCAGAAAGAATTTTCTCTTCAGCTACCTGCTGCTGAAAAAACTCCCCGTCTATTTTAACGAGATCGGTGCCGCAGGCATGATCAGGGATGACTCGACCGAGATCGATTCATGGGCGAATGACAATGTCCTGTATTTCCTCAGAAAGCAGATTCACGTAAATTCGAGCAACTACAACATCCGGTTGCTGGAACAGACAATAAAGTCGTGGGTTTATAACGATCCCGGCTTTTTAAAAGACGTTTTGCCTGCCGATGTGTTTAAAACGATCAACCTGGACCTTATCGCCGGATATTGTGTCGTGATGCAGCCGCTCTTTCGATCAATGAATATGCTCGATGGCGAAGGGTTGCATTTGCAGAGGCTTCTCTCGGCGTCCGATAGCGAAATAGAAAAAGGTTTTGCTGATATCACAGCAACCGACGAGATTCGCAGGAAGATTTTTCTCATATGCCGGATTTACAGGGAGATCTTCAGAAAATATTCCTTTACCGGCACGGACATACCGCCGAGTGGACCTGACCCTCAGCTATTCAATAACCTTGAACACATCATAAAACTTAAAGAAATAATTCTTTCGCCCGAAAAGACGGAGCCACACGAATCCCTTTTCTACAAAAGACATATCGCCTTCGGCATTCCGTCAGTCCTCGGTACTTATCATGAAGCAAAATTCGACGCGCTCGGCGAGTTGTTGAGGATCGAGAACATTCTGGTGGTAAGGTTCGAAGAGTTGATCACGGAGGTCGAAACAGCACCTGCGGGCTTTACGGATAATGATTACCGGCGATGGGTCGGGTGCCTCGATTCCATGTACTGGTTGGCAAAGATACACGAAATGGAAAACTTCCAGATAGATGAAGTGCTGACAATACTGAAGACAAATTCACTCCGCCTGTCGCAGATCATCGATCTGCTCAGGATATGGCAGAAAGAACTGACCTGGATGGTGGACTCGCTGACGCGGCAACTGCATGCACCCCTGGCTCACGTACTCGGCATATTCCCCAAGCATGCCCTGCCGGAATACCTCAGCAATCTTGATCCCGCCGGCAGTGATTTCATCGAAAAAGCCTCCGACATCCTCATCCGGGATATCCTGAGCAGCATATCAGGCTTCACGGAAATGGACCGTCTTATTGAAGCCCTCATAAAAATATTTCACTCTCGAATCGAAGAAGGCCCCGACATCTGCCTGTCGATCGCTGACCCCGCTTCTCTGAAAAAAGCCTTCTTCGCACTCGATGAACTACACCTGATGGATGCAATGAGGCTCGCCCCGACAATCGGAGGCAAGGCCAAAAACCTGGTATATCTGCTCGAAAATGAATTGCTTGTGCCGAATGGAGTTGTTTTTCCATCCGGGAAGACTTTCTCGCTCCGGGAATATGCAGAAGATGAAAGCTTCATGATCGACCTCAAACGGGCTGTTCAGGGCATCGAGGAACGCGCAGGCCTGAGTTACGGTGATTCGCAAAAACCTTTTTTCCTGTCGGTAAGAAGCGGTGCATATATTTCGATGCCGGGCATTCTTTCATCGATACTTTACTGCGGCATGAATAAGACCACTTGCGAAGCTTTCGCTGCAAATACCGGCGACAAGCTGCTGGCCTGGGATTCTTACAGGAGATTCATCGAACATTACGCAGCAATAGTTCTCGGAGTTGATGAAAATATTCTGGCTGAAGTACTTGCAGGATTCATGAAAAAGAATAAAGTGACGACACCGGATGAGCTGACTTCATCGGAGATGGAATGTGTTGCGAATCATTATTTGAGTGAACTGTCCCGAAGGGACTTCAAAATCCCCGAGGATGTTTTTGAACAGCTGAAAGAAGCGGTTAAGGCGGTCTATAAATCCTGGTACGGGGAAAAAGCCCTGCAATTCAGGAGAGCTATGGAAGTATCCGGACACTGGGGGACTGCGGTGCTTATCATGCAGATGATTCCGGGTAATCGGAAAGGTTCGGGGGCCTCGGTCTTCTTTACACGTACCCTCCCCGCTCTTGAAAGTGGCATTTACGGTGAAACAAGGGAGGCCGCCACCGGAGATGATCTCGTATACGGGAAGCTAATTAACCGGCCTTTGGCGAAGGCGCAGGCATCCGGAGCACTGAGAAGCCTGGAGGAGGTTGATCCCGGGCTTTTTGCGATGCATGAAGGGATTGCAGCTGAAATCGAAAAGGCGATGGGCGGCCTGCCGCAGGAGGTGGAAGCAACATATGTGACAGACCCCGATGCAGGAAGGATGATATATGTGCTGCAGACCCGCAGGATGGAGTTTCACAGGGGCTTTATCAGGCATTTTGACGACATATGCAAAATGGAGTCGAACATAACAGGACGCGGTATAGGTGTCCACGGCGGGGCATTGAGCGGGATAGCCGCATTTTCCGGCAATCCGGAACGGCTGGCAGAATTAAAAAAGTCAACGGGAATGCCCGTAATTCTACTCAGAAAGTCATCGAGCACACAGGATGTGTCGCTGATGGCCGACATCGACGGCATCATTACCTCTACCGGAGGTGCAACATCACATGCAGCGGTCCTCGCGCAGAAGTTCGGGATTACGGCGGTCATCGGATGTTCGGATATGCTTATTGATGCCGATAACAATGGAGAGTGGTATGCACGAATAGGAAGTTTTTTAATAAAGGAGGGCTCAGCCATTAGCATCGACGGCTCGACGGGACTGGTTTATTCGGGCAGCTGCGTTTTTACGACCAAAAAAAAAGAGTGAGGCAGCAATCTGTCCGCTCTCCCGACGCACTTTTTCACCACAAGTGAGGATAGAACCTTAATATGAATCCATCCACGAGGTTCTTCCTGAATCCTAATTTGCCGATGAGCTTTTGAATTATAGCGACGAGAAGTGTCACAGGCAGCATCTGCGTTGCCAGAGTTATCTTTGCGAAGCCGCACCCCAGTTTTCTTACGGAAGCAAAATTATTCGGCACAAGCGGCGGCAGAAAGATGTATTCGAGCAGGTAGAAGATGCTTGCAGGGAGCGCGCTGAACGCGGTCAGAGTCTGGAAAAGATTATCTACGATCCTGAACCTGCTGATCGCGTCCCTAAGATGGCCCTTCGGGGAATAGGTATTGGGATTGTTGGATGTGACGCCTTCGATGAGCCATTTGACATGGACATATGAAACCACATAAGCGGTAATAAGCGTGACATCAGTGATGGGCCTGAAATGGCTCCCAATCTCTCCGTATATGGTTTTGATCTTTACAAATTCTATCTGTCTGCCCATATCGCCGGCCTTCATGAGCAGCTCGGTCTCAGTAACATATTTTTCCGTAACCAGCTTCAGCCCCTTGATAATGGAAAGCGGATAAAGTCTGAATCCGCACTGGGTATCCTCGACAAACTGGTTAGCCACGAGGGAAATATAGAACCTCGCGATGTGCATAGAATTGTAGCGGGCCCTTGGTATCTTCTCCTTTTCGTGCATCCGCGTGCCGACGATGATGCGATCGGGATGCTGCTTGTATGCCTCCAGGAATTGTGGTATCTCTTCCGGGTCATGCTGGCCGTCGGCATCCATGCTGATAACCGCTGCATATCCTTCGTCATCAGCCTTTTGAAAGAGAGCTTTCAGCGCATTGCCTTTGCCCCTGTTGTTCCCGATGACTATGACCTCAGCCCCTGCCTCAGCGGCAACATCAGCCGTGTGGTCGGAAGAACCGTCATCAGCAACAATAACCCTGGGGATGTATTTCAATGCCCCTTGCACGACATTGCCGACCGTATCGGCGGCATTGAACGCAGGTATCACGACGCAGATATCAGATGACATCCTTGATCCCCTCAATTGCCAGAATCTCCCCGGCAGCCTTCACCCCGGAATATGCGGCGGCCAGTGCACCGCCGCCGAAATCGCCCCAATGCCCCGCGATATAAAGGTTACGTATCCCATGCAGCTTGGGCCACCTGAATCCAGGCAACTGCTTCCAGCCGAAAGCCGCGCCTCTGCAGTTTCCGGTATATTTCTCCAATGTCGAAGGAGTCGCAGCATCGAGCACCACTATTCTATTCTTTATGCCGGGAAAGATTCTCTCGGCCTTTCTCAGGACGGTGTCCGTACAATCCCCCTTATCGATCCGCCTGCCGGAGGCCTCCATCATCTCATGGAAAACCGCCGTCTCACAACCATAAGGTGCGCGCGACCTGTCTTCCCTGCTTGCGATGGTTACCCCTATAGTAGAGTCCTCCCGGAACTCCATGCCTGCTTCGAAGAATTTTTGCATATCATAGGAAGGATAACAGCCCATACTTGAATGGGCATCCAGCCTTCCCTCGATCCCGGCATACAGTAAAAAAAAGGATGTCGAGAGGCCGGGGTCGCGCATCATCTCATCCACAATCCGTTTATATTTCCCTCCGATTAGAACACCGAAAGTGCTGGTGAAATCGGCATTGGATATTATATGCTGTGCTGCATATTCTTCTCCTCCTGAGCATAATACTGCACGGCAGCAATCTTTATCATCCATAAGTATCCGCGTTACTCCGCTGTGAAATTTTATCTCCCCGCCGCGTTTTTTCAGTCCCTCGACAAAAACATCGGAGAGCCGCTGAAAGCCTCCTTCAGGCCTGAATGCACCGAGATCGAAGTAGCTCATCATGAGGTTGATCATAGCTGCGGATGACACCTTGTTGGGCGGAAGCCCTATAAACGGGCACCTGTCTGAAAGCACAGCTTTGAGCCTGTTGTCCACAAAGTAATCGTCCAGCAAATCGCCATATGAACTCCCCATCAGCTGCAGTACATCCGAAGAGAGTATATTCAATCCCGAGCTGCCGTGAAGAACAGCCTGAAGTGACCAATTCAGCTGCATGTAGGTTTTGATGACCCTGTCGAGGAATGACCCGATGGAGGAAGCCTCGGAAGGAAACAGCCTGCAGAGCCGCTCCCTGTATTCATTCACATTCGCATCAACGGAGACATCGAAGTCTGGAAACCGGCTTACCCTTATGGGATCAACACGCAGAAAATTCACCTTATCCTCTACTCCGAGCATTTCGAGTACACGGAAGATCAAACCTCCGGGAGCAACTCCGGAGATGCAATCGACTGCCGAATCGAATGTAAAGCCTTGCCGTTTGAAAGATGAAAGATACCCTCCGGCCGCCGAATGCTTTTCCAGAACAAGTACCTGCAATCCCTTTGATGCAAGTATACCGGCGCTGACAAGGCCTCCAATACCGCTGCCTATGATTATCACATCATACTTTTTCAATTGACGGGGTCCTTTCCCGCTTTCAGCCAGAGGAGAGCCGGAAGCAGGATGATCGTAATTCCAGAGCAGCAGACGGCGCCGATAGTCAACGCGAGCCCGACCGAAGCTATTCCGGCAAACCCGGCAGTTATGAGGCTTCCGCAACCTGCAATGGTAGTGGCAGCGCACATCATCACATTCTTTCCGGACAACCGCAGTGCATTGTTGATGTCGCGAGTATCTTCCCGGAGATATGCCTGCATGATATAAATCCCGTAATCGACCCCGAACCCGAAAATGAGGGCCATTGTGCCTATGTTGATAAAATTCAGCGGGGCACCAAGCCATCCCATTATTGCAGGCGTCAGCAAAAAACCGAAGCAAACCGGCATCATGGCCAGCAGTGCGTAGCCCCTGTCGCCCCGAAGGAAAATAAGGACAAATAACAGATTAAGTCCAAGCGTGATGACGGCAGCAAAAAAACTGCCCCACAAGATAGAAGTCTTGATTTCGCCGTACAGTATCTTGCTGCCTAAGAGTGTCCATCCTTTTCCCTCAACGAGCACCCTCTTCCGTATGGTTTCGATGGTGTCAGCGTCCCAGCCGCGCGGCCCCGAATAAAGGTAAGCCACCATGGACAGGTCCTGCCTGTTATAAAACCTGTTTATCCTGGAATCCGAAATGGTGCTGATTTCACTAATCCCGATGGGTTTCGCTTCAGCAACTGCACCGGCAATTGAAGACAGGTAACCATGCAGCTGCCCGCGATCATACGCAATGCCGAATTTGTCCAATTCGCCCGTGACGACGGCTTCGAGTGTTTTTACCGAGATGTGATGATGCTCAAACAGCCGGCCCATCGTTTCGATCGAACGTTTTTGCTTCAGCGGTGCCGGAAGCAGGCTGCCCAAAGAATCGGCCCGGCTGATCAGAGCATTCTTTTTCCACTGCGCGAGATCAGCTTCCAGTGTGTTGAAAGCGGCATTGAGTTCGTCGGCGTTCCCTGCCTTGATCATAACCTCAAGAGGTTCTCCCGAATTCCCGAGTTTCAGGTTGACAGACTTCATGGCAGCCACAGCCGGACTGTTCCTGATTCCTATATGATCAGGATCATTATCGAACGACAGACGCGTCATTCCGAAAACAAGCACAACGATAAGTAGCGCTCCGCCGCAGACAATGATTTTCGGATATTTTTCGATTGCCTTAGACAATAACTCTACGCCGGAAGACGGACCTTTCAGCGATACAATGCTATTTGCACCTCCGGAGCCGGCCCAAACCAGCAGTGCATTCATCAGAAAAAAGGTCGTGAAGAAACATATGAGAACGCCTATGCCCGATACGATGCCAAGCTCGTAAAGTCCCTCGAAACGGGTAACTATAATGCTGAAAAATGAGATTGAAGTCGTGACTGCAGACATTACCATGGACGCGCCGGCCTTTGTCATTGTGAGTTCCAGTGCAGCACGACGGTCATTCCTCAGTAGCATTTCGTCGCCGTAACGTTTGAGGGTAAGGATACAGTAGTCGACATACATTCCGATCAAAAGGCCGCAGACGATGCTGGTTACTATGTTCAGGCTGCCGAAGATGAGATAGGCCACAGCGAGGGTCATGGAAAGCGATGCCAGTGTCGTGAAGGCCACAATCAGCAGGACAACCGGGCGCACACGATATGCAATCCATATAATAAACGCGATAAGCACTACTGATAGGAGTGTGGAACTGATTATATCGTGCCTTATGACGCGGCGCACGTCGTCCGAAAAAATATGCCCCCCGGTAAGCTGCACCGAAACACCTGCAGGGTTGCCATTTTCGGCAAGAGCGGACCGGATGATGCCATCAAGCTCAGGCCTCAACTTCTTGACAAAGGCCATGTCCCTGCTCCTTCCCGACGGCTTCACGAAAATCAGAGATGTCGAATGGTCTTTCGTCATGTAATAGCCCATGGAAAGATCGAAGGGATTGTCGGGACCGCTGCGCTTCATGCTTGCCGAGATTATTTCACGAAGGTTCAGGGGATCAAGCTCTATGAGTTCGGAATCTGCAGGAGAGGCAACAGGCGACAGCAATCCCTGGTAATTCATCCTGATCTGTCGTTCGATCCCTTTTGACGTCAGCCTTTCGGAAAGTTGCCGGAGTCCTGTTTCGTCCAAGAAGAGCGGAAACCTCCGCATAAAAAAATCGTTCCTGAGGTTGAATGCCGAATAGTCAACATGTTCGACAAGCTGAGACTCCTTCAGCCGGGCCCCAAGTGACTCTATCAGGTCGGCGTATTCATAAATGGAATTCGTCGGCGATGAGACGACAACTGTGACAGATTCGAGGACATTGTATTTCTGCATGAAGTCCCTGAATTGTGCTACGGACGGATTGCCTTTGGGCAGGACATCGATAAGTTCCGTCCTGATCTCCATATGACAGACTATGTAAATGGAGGCAGCAGTCAGTAGTGCAAACAATAAAACAATAAGACGATAACTGGCGAGAACAACGTTTGCAGCCTTTTTGAGTATGCGCTCAAGCATGGTCCTCTCCGCT
>DATJOY010000218.1:0-2604 GCA_035506695.1 Dissulfurispiraceae bacterium | reverse complement strand
AAGCGGACAAGACGCGCTTCAGTTTTGCCTCCTCTCTTTTTGGAAACGTAATCACCATCGTATTCATCTTTGGCGGACTGCTGAATATGTTCAACTCATGGATGGTTTCGCTCGGTCTCCCGTTTGCAGTTTCAGGATGGCTCTTTTTCCTGCTGCTTTCCCTGAGCAGCGAAATATTGAATATTCCGTTCAGCCTCTACGAAAATTTCAGGATCGAAAATAAATACGGCTTCAATACCATGACCCTTCGGCTCTGGATCACGGACCTAATAAAGTCGATGCTGGTATCCGCTGTGCTGATGTCTTCCATCCTGTTCGCCGCATTCGCCCTCATCCAGTGGAGTCCGGGTCGCTGGTGGCTCTGGCTTTGGGGAGTCATGCTCGCATACGGTATTTTTATGATGTATATTTCGCCGTATGTTATCGAACCTCTCTTCAATAAATTCATCCCGGTCGAAGATGAGTCGCTCAAAGAGAAAGTTACGGGATTGGCTGCAAAGGCCGGCATCAGGATAACAAAGGTCCTGAGGATGGATGCATCCAGGAGAAGTAAACACTCCAACGCTTATTTCACCGGCATCGGCAGGACAAAGAGGATCGTTCTTTACGACACCCTGATCGAGGGCATGACGCAGGGCGAAATCATCGCTGTGCTGGCCCACGAGATCGGGCACTGGAGGAGAAGGCATGTACTTAAGATGATCGTGGCCATGGAGATAATTTCGCTGATTGGGCTTTACCTGTCTTTCAGGCTGATGGAGGGAGATTTTCTTGCCGGAATATTCCGGATAGATGCCCCGACCGCTTACGCAAAGTTCGTGCTAATCGGGTTCCTGGCAGGCATAGCCGCTTTCCCTCTGAAACCAGTCATTAGCTGGTTTTCGCGGCGCAATGAAAGGCAGGCTGACAATGATTGCATAGAGTTTGCGGGCAACGCCGAGGATGCGGTCAGTGCGTTCGTCAAACTTGCAAAGGAAAATCTGTCGAATCTCTACCCGCATCCGTTGTATGTCATTTTCTATTATTCACATCCGCCGATCCTTGAGCGAATAAAGTATATAAGAGAAAAAAAGGAAAACTAACTCTGATCATTCATAAAATATGTGTCTTGGTCTGAAGCATTCGACTCTTGCGCGCTGAATTAGCCTTTGTGTGTGATAACGCAGGTTGGGAATGCAAAGAACAGTCTATCTCATTAGAAAATTGCCGTATCTGCCTGGCGGCCCTGATGACCCAGACAGCGCGCATCGATTCGAATGCTTGAGACCAAGCCATGCCAAACTTATGAATAATTTAAGCTACAGCACTCTGAAGAAATGGTCTGTCATCTCCTGGCGCAGCGCCTGAAGCTCTCTGAACTGCAGGTTGAATTCGCGCAGAGGCTTCGCCGGGCCGGCATTCATATGGTCGATCAGCTCGTTGCAGAAATGCCAGTTGCATCTGAACGGCCTTATGGAACGATCTATCGTGCAGCCGTATTCGGACAGGAATTGACACGGGTCAGTGTCGCTGATTCCTTCTCGATAGGGCGGAGGTTTCAGGCCGAGGGCTGAGATATAAATCAGGTCCTGATGGTCATAGTAGCCGTGTTTATTGATGCAGCACACCTTGCGGCAGCCGGGGCATACCTGCGCAGTGTTTGCCTGTATAAAGCCGTCTACCGCGTCGATTTTCCTTCTCAGTGATAGGGCAAGGTCCCTTATTTCATGCACGTCACCGTTGCGTCGGCTGAATACACCGGCAAGCATCGACAACGCCTCAGCCCACATTTTTTTGTCATGCCATGTGAGTGCGTCATTCAATATATCATGAGGGAAGGCCACGAATCTTATGGTATATTAATAGATGTCTCTTTATCCAACACAAGCCGGGAATACGGTCATGAGATGCAGGCATTGCAACGGTCTCATGCGGCTGGTGACCGGTTGAAAGTCTGTCCTTTTGCGCTGCACGGTGTGCGGCAGAAATTACCCGATTTCGGAATACCTTGACGAAATCGACGAGGAAATGTGGGACCAGATCAGCCGAAGGTCATGTAACAGGGCATAGCTGTATCCGGCGAGAGGCACCGGCTTTCGCGCGATGAATTAGCCCTGCGAAGCTGATGGAAACCTTGAACCTGAATAAGTATACTGTTCTCAGTGGTGCAATTGCCCTGCCGCTCGCGCGGCCCCTGAGTACCCAAACATCGCGCTTCAATCCGGTGCCTCTTGCCGGATGTGCGCTGCAATGAGCAGGGACATATTTACTGGGAGGTAGCTCTATTCCACACATAATTATCGACGGGTATAATGTCATCGGCATTTTCCATAAGGACATGGAGAAGGCCAGGGACGTTCTTATACACGATATTGTCGGCTATCGAAAGATAGTAGACCATGACATAACGGTTGTATTCGACGGTTATAAAAACGGCATGGCAACTCAGACTGTCTCTTACACGGGAGGCGTGAAGGTGGTTTATTCCCGTCTCGGCGAGCGCGCCGATGATGTGATCAAGAAGACCGTCCTGCAACACCGCCTCGAATGGATCGTCGTTACCGCCGACCGGGACATTGCCGATCACGCATGGGCTGCCGGTTCAGTGCCTGTGCCTCCTGAAAG
>DATJOY010000217.1:0-11873 GCA_035506695.1 Dissulfurispiraceae bacterium | reverse complement strand
CGATGTCCTGAGTAAATACGCTTGGAATGGAATCGGTCTTGGTCATTGCTCCTCCTTTTTCTCATTGAAAAAGCAGGATTAATAATGACCCTCAGTGGCCCTAAGAATCAATTCATTTTGTTACGTATAGCGACATGTTATCGAGGTCGTCAAATTTCCGGCGACTATGGAGTGTACAGCCAATAATTATCGATATTGCTGAACTCCTGGGCCTCAATATTATTGAGTAGATATTTTCGGTATATCCTCACGGCGGTCATTGAGAGATAGTATCCTGAATATCCCGATCAACGGCGGCCATTACATACCACCGACAAGTAGACAGTGGGGCTATTCTAAAGGGTCGTTTATTTCCATTCTAACTCTACAAACTCAAAAGTGCTTTGCCCGGCGGGGCTGAAATTTCTTCTAATGGTTAAATCCGTGCGATTTTATTTGAATCGAATCGCATAAGCAGAAACCCGCAGACAAGTACAAATGAACTCAAGACAAACGGCAAGAATGTTCTGACCGAAAAAAGAAGTCCGGCAAATAAGGGTCCACCGATAGTCGCAACTGATAGCACGGAAGACATAACACCCAGGACCTCTCCTCTTCTGCGGTCACCCGCCAATCCGGCTGTCCGGCTCGTTATGACGACTCTCAAAAGCGATTGGCTGAATACGTTCAGCAAAATTCCCGCTGTAAAAAAGTAGATGGATGGGATCACAAGCAAAGAGAATCCGACTGCATTGCAAAGGAATGCCCAGACTTCCAGTGTCGACTCTTTAAAACAACTGAGCCAAAATCCGCGCAACAAAAAGGTCTGGTTCAAAAATACCGCAATCCCCATGCCGGTATAAATTGCTCCAACCATAACAGAGTTAAAACCATAAACCTGGCTCATATAGAGTGCAAATATTGATTGCATTCCGGAAAAAGCCGTCCCAAAGCAGAACCAGGCTATATATCTGCTTCTAAGCACACTGTCGTAAGCTGCGGTCAACAAGGGACGCACTGGATTAAATTCTAGTTTTCTCCCCTTATCCAGGTGTTTATGGGATTCCGGCAGGAAGAAAAGAGCCCCTATTACATTAATCGTAGCCATAGCGCCGACAAAATAAAATGGGAGCGCATGGGAAATGGAACTAAGCGCAGCTCCTATGGCTGGCCCTGTAATAAAAGCGATGCCAAAAACTGATCCGATGAGCCCAAGGTTGGTTGTGCGCTCTTTTGCATCTCCGGCAATGTCCACCAGATAGCTTTGGGCTATCGGTAGGTTGCCCGCCGCCATGCCATCGATGACGCGGCCAAGGAACAAAACCCATAGTGTGTGCGCTGAAGCAAAAACAATCCATCCGATGGCTGTGCTTACAATACTTATGATCAAAATTGGACGCCTCCCCACTCTATCAGACAGTGTCCCCAGAAAAGGTGCGCTCACAAAAGAGAAGAAAGAAAAAACGGAGAAAAGCATTGTCAGCGTGAGGGCCGACGCGCCAAAGCTTTCCACGTAAAAAGGGAGCACCGGGATTATGATTGCCAACCCAAGGACGTCGATAAACACCGTCATGACAATAATGATTTTTTCTTTTTGTATTTTCACGATTCTTTAATTATATGAGGAATTTACAGAATCCATTCATTCTTGATATTGTGTATTGTGGCCGCAAGCTGTTACGTCCCATCTACCCGATACCGATTTTAGGGGTGTAATTCCCACCTAAACGATACCGATTTTAAGGTATCTATTCCCACCAAACCGAGACCGGTTTTCCGGGGTTCATTCCCAGATAAACGAGACCGCCTGTAAAAGCAGTTATGCCCAAATTGCGCCGAGATGGTTAGGAATCGCATGATTCCTATGGAAGCCTTAGAATTAATTGTCAAGAAGGGAGCTAAAAAGTAGATAGGTAATGACCTTGACAACATTTTCATGCGAGGCAACTATCATATTCGGTATGATAGCATGGATCAGTATTCATTATTTTCCCGGAGTTAACACAATTATATCGGATTTTACTGTGCACAATTTCGAAAAAGTGGTAATACTTGAATATTGGTAGTTTCTTTCGAAAAACATTGAACTCGCAGTACTGGCACGAGTATAGACTTCTTGATGCAGTCGACGTTGCCTGTCGAGATGCGCCAGCTCAGCTTCGAGGATATTTTCTTTTTTCGATAGGCGCTAAGCCCTTCTTTCAGTTCTCTTTCTGCATGCCCTTGCTTTTCCAATGCCTGCACAGACTCGCTTCTTGATAAGTTCTCTTCTGATCATTTGCTCTTATCTTGTAAGCTGCCGGTACTTTATCCTGTGCGGCTGGTCTGCATCGGCACCGAGGCGCGCTTTTTTATCGGCTTCATATTCGGAATAATTTCCATCGAACCAATACACCTTGCTGTCTCCTTCGAATGCGAGCATGTGGGTTGCAATGCGGTCGAGGAACCAGCGGTCGTGGCTGATCACGACTGCGCAGCCGGCAAAGTTTTCGAGCGCTTCTTCGAGCGCACGCATGGTGTTGACGTCAAGGTCGTTTGTAGGTTCATCAAGGAGCAGCACATTTGCGCCCTCTTTGAGCATGCGCGCGAGGTGAACGCGGTTGCGCTCGCCGCCCGATAGCATACCTACCTTTTTCTGCTGGTCCGATCCTGAAAAATTGAACCTCGCCACATAGGCCCGCGAATTGACTTCCTTTTTGCCAAGATTGATCAGGTCCTCTCCGCCAGATATAGTCTCCCACACTGTTTTGTCGGGATCAAGCACATCGCGGCTCTGATCAACGTACGCAAGCTTCACCGTTTCGCCTTCCCTGATAATGCCCACATCCGGCGTTTCCTGACCGGTGATTAGCCTGAAGAGAGTTGTCTTTCCGGCGCCGTTGGGGCCTATTACACCAACGATGCCGCCGGGTGGCAGTGAAAAAGTCATGTTCTCGAAGAGTATGCGGTCGCCATAAGACTTGCTCACGCTGGTTGCTTCTATTACAACATCTCCGAGGCGTGGTCCGGGGGGGATGTAGATTTCAAGGTCCTTTGAGCGGCGCTCACTTTCCTGAGCAAGCAGCTGTTCGTAGGATTTGATGCGGGCCTTCGATTTTGCGTGGCGCGCCTTCGGTGACATGCTGATCCATTCCAGTTCGCGCTGCAGGGTCTTCTGCCGCTCGCTCTCGGACTTCTCTTCCTGCTGGAGTCTGTTCTTCTTTTGCTCAAGCCACGATGAATAGTTCCCCTTCCATGGAATCCCCTGCCCGCGGTCGAGTTCAAGTATCCAGCCTGCTACGTTGTCGAGGAAGTAACGGTCGTGGGTAACGGCGATTACCGTGCCGGCGTAGCTTTGCAGATGATGCTCAAGCCACGCGACCGATTCAGCATCGAGATGGTTAGTTGGCTCGTCAAGCAAAAGAATATCAGGATTTTGCAGCAGAAGCCTGCACAGTGCAACGCGCCTCTTTTCTCCGCCGGAGAGCACCTTTACAGGCGTGTCCCCGGAGGGGCACCGAAGCGCATCCATGGCCATTTCAAGACGCGAGTCGAGGGTCCATGCATCCATGGCATCGAGCTTCTCCTGCACCGCGCCCTGGCGTTCTATCAGCTTGCTCATCTCATCATCCGACATCGGCTCGGCGAATTTTTCATTGATCTGATTATATTCGTTGAGTGCATCCACGATTTCCTGCACGCCCTGTTCAACGATCTCCCGCACCGTTTTTGTATCATCGAGGTGCGGCTCCTGTTCGAGCAGGCCGATTGTATGGCCGGGCGCGAGCACTGTCTCACCGACAAATTCTTTGTCAACTCCTGCGAGTATGCGCAGGAGTGAACTTTTGCCGGAGCCGTTGAGGCCGAGCACGCCGATCTTGGCCCCGTAAAAGTAGGAAAGGTAGATGTCTTTCAGCACCGGCTTCTTGTCGTAATATTTGCCCACCCCGATCATGGAGTAGATTATTTTGTTGGGTTCATTGCTCATATATCGAAAAAACCTCCCTTGGTTTGGCTATTATATTTTAAGAGAATGAAGCATTGCGGTTTGGGGTAGAAGGGCCTGAGTTATCCGGCACCGGCCTTCTCAAGAGTAACAAATATTATAATTCCGGCATAATCGCAAATCTGCGATCAGGGACTAATCTCTTCCGCCTCAAACTGCGATGCCTCATTCCCGACTTGATTTTATTTCCTCAATTCCTTAAATGCATTTATCAGCCCGTTTGTAGACGAATCGTGCGATGCAACCGGGGCATTATGTTTCAGTTCAGGCAATATCTTCTTGGCGAGCTGCTTGCCGAGTTCAACGCCCCACTGGTCGAAGCTGAAGATATTCCAGATTACGCCCTGCGTGAATATCTTGTGCTCGTACATGGCGATAAGGCTGCCCAGGGTGCACGGCGTGAGCTGTTTGAAGAGGATTGAATTCGTCGGACGGTTCCCCTCAAAGGCGCGGTATGGCCACAGCCTTTTGATCTCTTCTTTGTTCTTGCCTTCCTCGAACAGATCGGCCAGCACCTCTTCCTTTCCTTTGCCTGACATTAGCGCCTCGGTCTGGGCAAAGAAATTCGACAGCAATATAACGTGATGTTCGCCTATCGGGTTATGGCTGATGGCAGGCGCAAGGAAATCCGCAGGAATGATCTTTGTGCCCTGATGTATGAGTTGATAAAACGCATGCTGGCCGTTGGTGCCCGGCTCTCCCCAGATGATCGGGCCGGTCTGGTACGAGACAGGACGACCTGCGCGGTCGGTGGATTTGCCGTTGCTCTCCATGTTGCCCTGCTGGAAATATGCAGGAAAACGGTGCATGTACTGGTCATACGGGAGGATCACCTCTGTCTCGGCGCCGAAAAAGTTGGTGTGCCAGATGCCGATAAGCGCGAGTATTACGGGGATATTGCGATCAAACGGCTCGGCCCTGAAATGCAGGTCCATTTCATATGCACCCTGCAGTAGTTCGATGAAATTGTCGAAGCCGATGCTGCACGCAATCGAAAGGCCGATGGCGGACCAGAGGGAATAGCGCCCGCCGACCCAGTCCCAGAACCCGAACATGTTTTCTTCAGAGATTCCAAAGGCCTTCACCTTTTCATTATTAGTAGAGAGTGCAATGAAATGTTTTGAGACATGACCTTCATCTCCGGCCCTCTCAAGGAACCACTTCCGGGCCGTAAACGCATTAGTCATGGTCTCCTGCGTCGTGAAGGTCTTTGATGCAATCATAAAGAGTGTGGATTCGGGCTGCAGAATTTTGAGCGTCTCGGCTATATGGGTGGCGTCGATATTAGATACGAAGTGCACGTTTATGCCAAGACGCGCATATGGCTTCAGGCATTCTGTCACCATCACCGGACCGAGGTCCGAGCCTCCTATCCCGATATTGACGACGTCTGTGATCTTTTGTCCACTATAGCCGGTCCATTCACCCGAATGCAGACGTCTGCAAAAATCTTTCATCTTGTCGAGAACCCGATTTACATCCGGCATCACATCCCTTCCGTCAACCAGAATTGGTGTGTTTGATCTGTTTCTGAGAGCAACATGCAGCACCGATCTGTCTTCAGTCTCGTTTATTCGCTCTCCGCCGAACATTTGTTCTATAGCATCTCTTAGACCGGCTTCATCGGCCAAGGCAATCAGTAGTTGTAACGTCTCTTCCGTTATGCGGTTTTTAGAGTAGTCGACAAGAATGTCCTGGAAACGCAGCGAAAATTTCGCAAATCGTTCCGGATCTTTGGAAAAAAGTTCCTTCATGTGAAGGCCCTTTATCTGCTTGAAGTGATCGCCGAGCTTCTTCCAGCCGGCTGTCCTTGAAGGATTTACAGATTTTAACATGTGGTCCTCCTAAGCTCCGCCTTCTGCACCGGGCTTCTGTTTGCCCGGTCTGCGGCGACGGCGGGGTTTGTCCGGACCTGTCTTCCGGCCGTCTGGCGCCGGTGTCGAATTTCTTGTCGCCTGAAATCGTCCGCCTCCAGGCCTTCTCTGGTCAGGTCGTTTACCACCCGCAGGGAATCCCTTTTTCCTCTGACTGGGCGAAGCCTTCTTGTAATCGGTTACGAACATATCATCCGTGAGTGGCATGACAGGTATCTTCTGTTTTATGAAATCCTCGATGTCCGGCAGGGACAGCACACAATCTTCGCTGGCCAGGCTTATTGCCTTGCCACCCGCACCAGCGCGGCCCGTGCGGCCGATCCGGTGAACGTAGTCATCAGGGTCCTGAGGCAGGTCGTAGTTTATGACGTGGGTTACCCCTTCTATGTGCAGCCCCCGGCTTGCCACATCGGTTGCTATGAGCACGGGGAATTTGCCGTCCTTGAAATCTGCCAGTACCTTCTGCCGCTGGCGCTGAGGCAGATCGCCCGTTATGGCGGCGGCAGCAACTCCGTTTGCAGCCAGGCGGTGTTGCACCTTTTCGGCAGTGACCTTCATATTTGAAAAAATCAGATATCTTCCGTCCGGCTCGCGTCTGATCATGCCGAGAAGCAGGCCGAATTTTTCAGCTTTGCCCACGTGATAAATCTGCTGCTCGATCAGGTCTACCGTCACGCTGTCCGGCGTGACAACAAATTTTTCGGGCATATTCATAAATTCGTGGGAAAGCTCCATTACGCGATACGAAAGGGTGGCGGAGAACAGCATGGACTGCCTCTGGTCATACGGCGACATGCGTCTGAGCAGAAACCTGAGGTCGGCCACGAAGCCCATATCGAACATGCGGTCCGCTTCGTCTATTACGAGGAACTGGGTCTTCCTCAGGCTATAGACCCGCTGCTTGAGATAATCGATCAGCCGGCCCGGCGTGCCGATGAGGACATCCACACCCTGCGCGAGTTCGTTTCTCTGCTTCACGTAATCAATGCCGCCGAAGACAGAGGCAATACGGAAACCTGTGGAACCGCTCAGAATCCTGGCCTCAGCATCTATTTGCGCTACGAGTTCGCGTGTTGGTGCGATGATGAGCACTCGTGGCGAAGAGCCGCGTCCTGGTGACGGCAGTTTCATCATGCGGGAAAAAACAGCTATAAGGAATGCCGCTGTCTTTCCTGTGCCGGTCTGCGCCTGGGCAGCGATGTCCTTTCCGCGGAGCGCCTCGGGCAGGGTCATCGTTTGCACAGGTGTACATTCGGTAAATCCGGCTGCCCTTATGCCGTCGCGGACTGCCTCGGGTATTTCGAGTTCTTCAAATTTCATGGGATTACTTTGAATTATAAACGAGATGGGGGGGAATAATACAGTTGACAGTAATATTCCGGGGTGATATATTGAGGCTATGAGCAGAGTGTTCGACGTAAATTCTACGGCTTGGCAGCCGGTGCGGCCCGATGTTGCAGAATCAGTTTTCGGCAGGACATTGCTGGATGGAAATGTCAAGACTGTCCTTACGAGAGTGGCGCCCGGAGGCAAGTTCAAACTGCATAAGGACAACTATGCGCATCTATTCTATTTTCTCAGCGGCGAAGGTGTTTTGAAGATCGGGGAAGAAAGGTTCGATATAACACCGGGACTGACGGCCAGTGTGAATGCCGGCGACCTTCACGGGTATGAAAACACAGGCGACTCAGACCTGATGCTGCTGTCGCTCAATCTTCCGGCTTAAGGATACCGGCCTGCTACTCAGGAGAGCAATGACGTCGGAAGATATTTATGGATGATCATGCTAT
This sequence comes from Dissulfurispiraceae bacterium, assembly GCA_035506695.1. GTDB lineage: Bacteria > Nitrospirota > Thermodesulfovibrionia > Thermodesulfovibrionales > Dissulfurispiraceae > Fen-1308. Next base: position 4,245 of record DATJOY010000217.1, on the reverse strand, counting down.
TGTTTTGAGCGGGTCCAGGTGTTGGTCCTGCCGAGGAGCGAAAACAGGATATATCCACGCAGGTCGAGCCGGTCCCTTGACACGAGCGTTATCTTAGCGCTGTAAACGTTTCCGGTATCAGGGTCGTAAACCTTGCCGTCAATCCAGCGGTTGTCTCCGACGTACTTGAATTCCGACATTATCTGCAGTCCAAGAAGAGGGCGGTTTCTGAGCGACGGATCAGGATTATTATCATCCACTCTCGGCTTGCCCGCCCGCGCCTTGTCTTCATCCTGGTGGTAAAAACCGTCTTTAAGCCATGCAAGCCTGCCGCAATATTTGTCGCCGCATTTGTAGATTTCCATCTTGGCGTCCTGGCTTTCGACATCCCAGGTGCCGATAATGTCTTTCTCCGCAGCTCCGACGGCAGCTACCCAGACGAGCAATGAAAATATTACGGACGGGATAATCAGGGCCGGTTTCATACTGACAGTATAATTGCCGGGGTGTATTTTGGGCAAATTATTGAAGGTCATATGCCGCAATGGAATAAGACTATAGAAAGAGAGACTCTCAGGAGTCTCCAAGGGCAAGCATCCTGAATACGCTGGAGTGTGCAACCGGCAATCATCGATAGTTTTTGCGAAACTTCATAATGATAGGTCTATTGCTTCCATTTCGAAGTTATCAAGGAGGTCACAGCTGGTCTGCTGACTGGTTTCTTATTCAGGTTATGGCCGCAGTGCGGCGATTCACTAATCAAGTATTTTACCGGTAATTATCGAGCGTCGAGATAACCTTCCATATCCAGACCATAAACTGGTTCATTGATTGCTTGGTCTCTCATTGCGAAGGAGAAGATAGATTTTTAACTTATAACAAACTCTGCCCTAATAACTATGTCGACATGGAAAATTAATTGCACCAAATTCCGGTGAAAAATGTATGTGCATTGTTGTATAATTTTGCTGAAAATATCATTTCCGACAATGCCAAACCCTTCGGGAGGAGGGGACGGAAAGCATCGGGTCTTCTTGATAGCAAGACAGCCGGGCTGCCGAAAGATGATGGTTCGGCTTGCCCGGCTTTTTAGTGAGCAGTTAATTGTCAGTTTGGTTGCAGATAGTTATCATCAGGGAGGGGAAAATACCGTGAATATGGGGAGATTTCTTATTTTGTTATCTATGTTTACGTTCGCAATGGCGTCAGTCTTGATGACGTCCAATAATAGTGCTGATGCCTATATACTGCCGGACTCTGGGCAGACGCTGTGTTACGATGACTTTGGGTATGTAATCTCATGCCATACCACCGGACAAGATGGTGAATACAATATCAACAGCATGAACTTTACCAGCAATGGAGACTATACAGTGACGGACAACAACACCGGCCTGATATGGAAGAAATGCAGCGTAGGGCAGAACGACGACGCGACCTGCAGCGGCACTGCGGCTACCTTCAACTGGTATCAGGCGACTGGCACAGAGGATGCGACTTACAATCCTGTTGGAAGCTACAGGAACGCATGTGGAGAGCTAAGCGGAGACTGGCGGCTCCCGACAAAAAGGGAACTGATGAGCCTGGTGGATTTTTCGATTCCATCTCCGGGCCCGACAATCCAGACGACATATTTCAAAAATACACCATCTTTATCTAGATACTGGTCGTCCACAACCATGGGTGCCGGCAACCCAGCCTATTCGACAACTGGCTGGGCAATGGATTTTGGCTACGGCGATATCTACGGCACCTTGAGAACAGACACATACTTCGTCAGGTGTGTTCATGGTCAGCAAACAGCTCAGAATTTTATCGATAACCATGATGCCACAGTCACAGATACCAGGACTGGACTCACATGGCAGCAGTGCACTGTGGGGCAAGACCCGAGTACTAATTGCGGCGGATCCTATACGATATTCACGTGGGATAATGCAGTTTCATATTGTAATGATCTGGTTTTCCCCCCCAGTGGGGCAGTTTTTTCAGACTGGCGCTTGCCGAATCCAAAGGAATTTGAGTCTCTGCAGGATGATTCATTATGGAATCCCTCCATAAACAGGACATTTTTCCCCAATAATCCTACGAGCGCATATCACACATCTACCACAGACGCTAGCACCCCAACCCATAACTGGTGGGCGGGTTTTGTGGGTAACACTAATGGCAGCAATATTAAAAAGAATAGCGTCGGTGTTGTAAGGTGTGTACGTGGAGGGTCGCTAGGCAATTTTGCACGACTTATCCATGAAAACAGCCCCGTTGACGACTATTTGACGCTTCGGGATGCCTATGAAGCTGCTAATGAAGAAGATATTATCGAAGCGCAGGCTGTGGACTCCACAGAAAACCTCACGCTATCGGGCAATATCTCGGTTACACTTAAGGGCGGTTACGACAGCGGATTCGTGACGAACTCCGGCTTCACCCAGGTCAATAGCATAATAATAGACGGTTCAGGATCGGTTGCGATTGATAATATCAGAATCAGATAATTGATCTGCCGGCCATGTTGCAAATTTCACTTATTGTGATGGTGGAGAGATTGTTACTTGGTGAACCTATCGAGCGAAAACCCAGCATATTGAATTAAGCAGGCTCTATATTTCTGCACGTACCCGTTGCATGCACTTCGCTCTTTCTAAAGAAGCATAGAATCGATGTTTCTATCGGTTACCACCAAATTCCTGATACTAACAAAATCCAAGCCTTTGAGTGGCAGAGGTTTGAGTTCATGTGTATTTTTTCATTTCTAAATGCGAATCGGCATATAAATAATTTATTGATAGAGGTCCCTTCACTATCGGAAACAGAATGATTTATACTATTAAGCAGTAGGAATAATATTATTGGAGGACATAATGGCCAAAGGACCGATGACCAAATCGCAGATTATTGAGCATCTGGCAGCAAAAGCAGAAATCAAGAAGACACAGGCAAAGATGATCATGGATGAGCTTGCAGAGCTGGCATACAAGGAAGCCAAGAAAGGCTTTACAGTACCAGGCTTGGGCAAGATTGTTCTTGTACAGCGAAAGGCCCGGAAGGGCAGGAACCCGCAGACCGGAGAAGCGATTAAAATCCCGGCCAAGAAAGTCGTAAAGTTTAGGGTAGCCAAGGCAGCAAAGGATGCCATTCTCGGCGCGAAGTAATAGCTATGGCAACAAAATCTTTGGGCGTAGCCATCGGAGAGAAAATTCGGGAACTGCGGAAAGCACAACGACTGTCGCAAATGCGGCTTGCCGCCAAACTAGACGTTAGTTATCAGCAAGTGCAGAAATACGAAAAAGGCGTGAGTAGTATAAGCGTGGAAAGACTTGAGTCCATAGCTCAGGCTCTAAATGTTCCTATCACAACATTTCTGCCCGGCGTTGCGAAGGAAGGTGTCTCTGCCAGGATGACTGCACCGCCCATTGCTGATGACGAGCGGGCTATCCTTGATGTATACCGAAAGCTTAAGGGCCGGTCTGCCCGCAGGGCATTTTTTGAGATACTTACCTTGCTGATTAAGAGCAGACCTCTACTCCGAAAACTATAATAGGTCAAACTCATCCAAGGCGGGGACATCCCGCCTTTTTCTTTCTCCTTTTCAACCAGATAGAAACTAACGCTCAAATTTGCTGCTTGTACCGTACACTGAAACTATGCAGACCCTGGTAAAACCAACAAGCCCAGAGGAGGTATCAGCATGAATATCAAAGAGGCTGTGGAAATCTTCAAGCAGCATCAGAAGGGTAATGTAAAGAAAAATACCTTGCGGAGTTACGGAAAATTATTGACCAGTTGCAGATGCGATTTACTGAACAACAGTTCGTTTCTGTGACATCGGACGACATCGTCTCATTTCTTGAAGAATAGTACCGAGGGCCTGAGCAAATCCACGCGTCATCTCCGTTATGCTCAGCTTAAAGCGTTTTTCAATTACATGGCCATGAAACGTGAGCACCGATTAGGTCAAGTCAATAGACCCCACACAATCGACACCTTATTACTACAAATCGTTCATGCTGCCAGTGCCGGACCTTTGGTGATTATCGAACGAAAACTGTGATGATTGGCTTATTGCTGCCGATGAATTTTCATGGAATATGTCACTGCGCCGTCGACAGGCTGACAGAATGAGTCATATCGAAGTCACTGCAGCAGCCGCAACGAGACTATTTAGATGTTGTCCGGTCTTGTTCTACCCGCGGCCTTCGGGCGACAAGGCGGCAGCTTGTGACCGACATCACGAAATCTGCAAATACCTTTTAAAGACCTGCA
>DATJOY010000216.1:0-2575 GCA_035506695.1 Dissulfurispiraceae bacterium | reverse complement strand
ATTTCAGTATCTCACTTACATGAATCCCCTCAGGTACTTTCTCATCATCATCAGGGGCATATTTCTTAAGGGCAGCGGCTTTGATGTCCTGTGGCCCGAAATGGCTGCGCTGCTCGTTCTGGGATCGATCATCATAACGCTGAGTGCCCTGCGTTTCAATAAGAGAATAGCTTGATGAGGTATCCGTCAAATTTGTAAAATAGAAAACGAATGCCGATGCATTCAACTTTTCGTTGCACGGAGGTTTAAAGTGACATTAAGAAAGAAGTCGCTGTCTTTCAGGCTGACTTTGGCCATTGTAGGCATCTTTATCGGACTCGGGATGTGGGCAGCCTGCAATATCTTTTCTGTGGCTGCTGCCGAGGAGCCGCGCATATCTCCTGAAGCCGTGGAGATATTGTCTAAAACGGGGCATGCCATGGCAGAGGTCGTCGCTGCAGTCAAGCCGGCGGTTGTAAACATATCTTCCACGCGGACAATCAAATCGCAGGGAATGTCGCATCCGTTTTTCAACGATCCTATGTTCAGGCGCTTCTTCGGAGAAGAATTCGGCGGCATGGAAAAGCCCAGGGAATACAAGCAGGCGAGCCTTGGGTCGGGTGTTATCGTTCATACAAACGGGTATATCCTGACAAATAACCACGTGGTAAAAGACGCCGATGAAATCAAGATAAAGCTTTCCGATAAGCGTGAGTTCAAAGGCAAAGTCATCGGCACTGACCCTAAGACGGACATCGCCGTCATCAAGATAGACGCCGCAGACCTGCCGGTGATGAAGATGGGAGACTCGGATAAAATGATGGTCGGTGAAACTGTAATCGCTATAGGAAATCCCTTTGGACTGAGCCAGACGGTAACCTCGGGGATTGTGAGCGCTACCGGAAGGGCAGACGTCGGAATTACGGATTATGAGGATTTCATACAGACGGATGCGGCCATTAATCCCGGCAACTCGGGAGGGGCGCTGGTTAACGTTCGTGGAGAGCTTATCGGTATAAATACCGCAATTTTCAGCACCTCCGGCGGTTACCAGGGCGTAGGTTTTGCCGTACCGAGCAACATGGCCAATGTGGTCATGGAGAGCCTCGTCAAAAACGGGAAGGTCGTGCGCGGATGGCTTGGCGTATCGATACAGCCCATTACCCCGGAGCTCGCAAAGCAGTTCGGAATAAAAGATGATAAAGGTGCACTTATCGGCGATGTCGTCGAGGAAGGCCCTGCGGAAAAGGCCGGTCTTCAGCGCGGGGATGTCATTGTGGAATATGACGGTAAAGTTGTGAGTGACCCGACGGCACTAAGGAACATGGTCGCAAAAACATCACCCGAAAAAGAGGTAACGGTCAAAGTCCTCAGGGAAGGGAAATATCAGGACCTGGTTGTAGTGATCGCTGAACTTCCTGTGACCTTGCAAAAGACGGCGAAAGAGTTTGACAATCTGCTCAAGGGCGTCAAGGTGCAGGATATTACACCTGAGATGAGAACTAAGCTTAATATTCCGAATCGTGCAACAGGGGTTTTAATCACCGGAATTGACGAGGGAAGTCCATCCGCAGGCACCCTGAACCAGGGAGATTTGATAATCGAGATAAATCGCAAGAGAATAGGATCGATGAAAGACTACGATGCTGTGGTGTCCCAGATAAAGCCCGATGAGGACATCCTGCTGGTCATATTCAGGAACGGTTCAGCTGTTTACGTGACCTTGTCCGCGCGGTAAGAAGTTGCATGGAAGCAAAAGGGGAGAGATCACTCTCCCCCCTTTTTTGTTTATTCCTTCAGACCATGAGTCGCATTTATGAATAAGAAGGTCAATTATTCTTGGTGGCCAGGATGCCATCCGTCTGTTCAATAATAGCTGCTGCTGTTGCCTTGTCTTTCAATATCAGATTTTTTCGCGCATCTACGCTTATCCTCGTTGTTTTATAAGTGATCCAGACGAGGTCGATGTATATTTTCAGGTCCATAGTCACGGCGTTTATTCTTATGCCTTTTTCTGTCTGGGTCGCCTGAATTTCTTTTATGGCCATCTTCTCCAGCGCGTCATGGACCGCCCGCCTGACATCATCCAATGGATAGTTCACGGTTTTATATGCGACATTCGACAAAGTATAGCTGATTCCTCCTCCGGCCCCGGCAATAAGGACGCTCACGCATCCGGCCGAACACAAGAGCAGGACAACGAGTAGTGATGCTGTTGCAATCCGGCTGAATATATCAGGTTTTCGATTCAGCATAAACAAGTTCTCATTGCATGATTTTATCAGGGCACGATTTTGAAGTCAAAGTATTTATCCATCCCTGCATATGTCAATATCTGATGTCGAAGCCCGAAAGGCCTTCGGGTTCTTCATCCCAGGTTGTGTCTACGCCGGATACTACCGCCGAGCGCGGGCCCTCTGCACAACTATTGATAGCTGATTCTATTGAAGGCCGCTCTCCTTCAAAGACAGCCTCGACCCTGCCGTCGTAAAGGTTCTTTACCCATCCTGCAAGCCTGAAGGTTGAGGCTACATCATATACGAACCAGCGAAAACCTACACCATGCACCCGGCCTTTAATTATGAGGTGTGCCCGC
>DATJOY010000215.1:0-26945 GCA_035506695.1 Dissulfurispiraceae bacterium | reverse complement strand
CAGCCCCAAAGTTGCCGCAGTGCTGGCGCAAAACTTCAGGAAGTCCCTGCGCGACACGCCTCGTCGCGTCAGATAAGAATAAATGCTCTCGTTCTCCATACCCGTCCTCCTGTGACGAAGTTTAACTCTATTAATAGAGCTAATGGTACAATGGTAAAACAGTTTAGACGAAATGACATATTGTGTCAATATCGTATAATTTATAGATTATTTAATTTTTTTTATAAGATTATATGTCGCAGTATATAAGCCTGCCCGAGTGAAAGACATGCATCATTGCACGGAACATTCTCATTTGTAAAGACTGCAAACCCGAAAGATGCCAGTTTTACAAAGGTTTCCCGGAGCAACATGGCATTTTGAAAACACCCCCCGCTTAGTGCGACACGCCCTATGCCTGTTTTTTCACGGATGCTCATGACCACTTCGACGATTACACGTACTATGGTACCGTGAAAGCGGAGCGATATCAGACCGCGCTCAACGCCGTTCTTTACGTCGGCGGCTATGTCACGTACCATCCCTGAAAAATCGATTACAGCCGGAATACCGTTCAATATTCGGTATCTGTATGCTGCCGCATCCGAAATTGCATAATTGTCGGGGAGCACGCTTTCGAGGGCTATGGCTGCTTCGCCTTCATATGTACTTGTAAAGCAGATACCTGCAAGTGCCGAAACAGCATCGAAAAGCCTGCCCGCTCCGGACGTCAAAGGAGAAATATGTCTGTTATCGACAATCTTCAGCACCTCATCGAGCTTGCTCATACCGTATCTTTCGACATATCCTATTTCAGCCAGATATTTTTCGAGGTCCCCATCTTTCGCGGACTGTTTCAAATAGCTGACCGCCATCTTCCAGGGTGCCCTTATGGCAGCCTCCCCGCCGGGTAAGGGAATATAGCCAAAATGGGCTGACCTTTCAAATCCGCCCAGGTCGCAGACCATAAACTCGCTCCCCCACAAATTACCATCGGTGCCATAACCGGTACCGTCGAGGGCAACGCCTATCACTTTATCCCGAATCCCGTGCTCCGCCATCACAGACGCGATATGACCGTGATGATGCTGGATGCCGTATCCCTTCAGGTTGCCTGCAGCAATGTGCCTTTGCGCCCACTGGGTAGACAGATATCCCGGATGCAGGTCATATGCAACTGCTACGGGTTCAGACCTGTAAACCTGCCTGAGATTGTCAAGTGTCTCTTCAAAGAAATCGAGCGTCTCCAGGTTCTCCATGTCTCCGATATGCTGGCTGACTATTGCTGCGCTTCCCTTCGTAAGGGTAAAGGTATTCTTCACCTCGGCCCCGCACGCAAGGACATCCGGACCCTCATTTCCAAGTGAAGTCGCCTCAGGCGCGTATCCGCGGGAACGCCTGATAAACAGGGGCTTGCCTTCTGCAACCCTGACGACTGAATCATCAACCCTCATAAATATGCCGCGGTTGTGGAACAGGAAAGCGTCGGCAAGACTGTCGAGCCTGTCGAGTGCCTCTGTATTGTCAATAACAATCGGCTCTTCGGACAGGTTTCCGCTTGTCGCAACCAGCGCCCTGAAATGAGGCGGTTTTCCAAGATCGTTTGAAGCGCCCCGATAATTGAAAAGAAGATAATGGAGCGGAGTATAAGGTAACATGAACCCGAGGTATTTGTTGTTGGGTGCGACGGCATCCGGAAGGCAGCCGGACCTTCCCTTGAGAAGCACGATTGGTCTGCGCCTGTCGGAAAGCATCCTTTCTTCATCAGCCGTCACCTCGCAGAATTGCCGGACCATCGCAATGTCGGGAGACATGACGGCGAAAGGTTTGTTCCGCCTCCTTTTTCTTTCCCGAAGCAGTCTGACAGCGTCCTTGTTTTCTGCATCGCAGCAAAGATGGAAGCCCCCCAATCCTTTGACCGCAACGATCGCTCCCTTTTTCAACAATCCGATTGCGGCTGCAATCGGGTCAGTCTCATCTGACTTAAAGCCTTTGTCCTTGTTTTTAAACTGTACATGAGGACCGCAAACAGGACATGCATTGGGTTGGGCATGAAACCGCCTGTCGGTCGGATCACTATACTCAGCTTTGCACAAGGGGCACATTTGAAATACCGACATGGTAGTATTCGGCCTGTCATAAGGGACCTTTTTCGTAATGCTGTAGCGCGGACCGCAGTTGGTGCAATTTATGAAAGAATACTGGTATCGCCTGTCGGAAGGATCAAGCATTTCATTCAGGCAATCATCGCATATGGAAATGTCCGGAGAAACATAAGTGAATCCCCCCTTGTCAATACTACTTATAATTGTGAACTCGCTGTAACCTGCCGGAGGAAGCTCTTTTATTTCGATCGATTGCAGTTTTGCAAGTGGCGGCAGGTTTTCCCGGAGAATATCGGCAAAACCGGGCGCCGCCTTTCCCTCCACTTCGACAATTACACCCTCCGATGTATTAGTAACAAAACCATTAAGCCCGAGTTTCCGGGCTAGGTTATAAACAGAGGGCCTGAACCCGACTCCCTGCACCGTACCTTTGATTGTCAACCGGAGATGGGACATAGATAAAGTTAGAGAGTTCAGGAGATGAAGGGTCATGGGGTTAAGTCGAAATATATATTATTTATTCTGTTAACTCCTTAACTCTTAAACGTCCGAACCGTTTTTCACTCCTTAACCTATTTTTTTAATGAATATCTCTTTCGCCAGTTCCGGGTCGATGGCAATGGTCGTCTCATCCATCTGAAGGACAATAGACGGTTTTCTCTGAAGCAGGCGGATTATCGTTCCGGGGATAATACCTATCGAACTCAAGCGGGTGATCCGCGCGGCCTCCGAAGGGGTTATGAAAACGATCTTGCCGGCCTGACCGACCTCAAAGTCGGTAAGCCTTGATACAACCGGACGGACATCAACACTGTATCTCCTGCAGCACTCCCCGCGGGGTATCGGTTTGCCGTGCGGGCAGACCGGTGGATGCCCCAGGAAGGTGCATACGCTGTCGGTCAATTCTTCGCTCAATATATGTTCGACCTTGCAGGCATCTTCCTCCATGGACTCCTTGGAGAGGTCGAAGACATCGGTAAAAAGCCTTTCGGCAAGCCTGTGCCTCCTTATAAGCCCCTTTGCTGCAGCGGTGCCTTTGTCGGTCAGGCTGATCCCTCCGTCGGTCAGAGTTACCAGTGCTTCGCCTTTCAGCATGTCGATAAGTTCGTCTACATTATGGTCATCCGAACAAAGCCTGAATCTTTTGGGATCGTGATGGCCATCTTCGTCCAGTACCCAGAGAAGTTCCAGTGCCTCATCCATTCTTTCCTTGTCCATAAAACCTCCAAGAAAATGCAGGGGCAAATTGCATTGCTGACCCTGCGACCTGCTATTTAAAAGGCAATGACAGCGACATCACCGGGTAAAAGCTTCTGCGATGGACAGGGGATGGTCCATATCTTCTCAAGCTCTCCAGGTGTCCTTTAGTTGCGTAACCCTTATGCCTGTCGAATCCGTATTCGGGATAGGTTTCATGGTATTGCATCATAATCCTGTCCCTGGTGACTTTTGCTATGATCGAGGCAGCCGCTATCGAGGCGCTTTTGCAATCCCCCTTTATCACGGGCAACTGTCTCGTGTGGATATCAGGGATGGTGAGTGCATCTATGAGTAGCAATTCCGGGCAGGTGCCGAGACTGATAACGGCATCATACATTGCCTTTTTCGTCGCGTTGAGGATGTTGATTCTGTCAATTTCCATAGTGCAGACACTTCCTACGCCGACGAGGCTGGACGACAGTATCAGGTTATAAAGCTTTTCCCTTTCGGCCTCAGGGACCTTTTTGGAATCCCTTACGCCTTCAATCTTCACTCTGCGGTTCAGAATGACCGCAGCAGCAACCACAGGGCCGGCTAGAGGACCCCTTCCCGCTTCATCAACCCCGGCGATAATCGAGAACTCGCCGTTTGCGGCGGATTCGTCAAATTCGTAGGGGTCCATAAAATGTTATTCTTTGACGGTTTCTTTCTTGAACTCCCTGCTTTTTTCCTTGACCTTGGCGTCTTTCCCCTTCTTATGGCGCAGGTAGTAAAGCTTGGCCCTGTTGACATCGCCTCTTTTCAGCACCTCGATCTTGTCGATCGAAGGCGAATGCACCGGAAAGATCCTCTCGACGCCGACACCGAAGGATATCTTCCTCACCATGAAGGTCTCGTTGACACCCTGGCCCTTCCTTGCGATGACGACACCCTCGAAGGGCTGAAGTCTTTCCTTGTCACCTTCCACAACCTTGACGAAAGTCCGTACCGTATCGCCCACATTGAAAGCCGGTACTTCCTTTCTAAATCTCTCTTCTACTGCCTTTATCAAGTTCATCGTTTTCCTCCGACAATATGATTTCTTTTTGCGAGCAAAGCTCCTGCAACATCTTTCTATCCGTGGCGCTCAGAGCGGCCGTCTTCAATAAATCAGGCCTTTTCTCAAGTGTCCGCCTGAGGGCCTCTTTCCTTCTCCATTCGGCAATCTTCGCATGATTGCCCGAAAGCAGCATATCGGGGACCCTGTGCCCCATGAATTCAGGGGGCCTTGTATAATGCGGATAATCAAGAATCCCCCACGAAAAAGATTCTTCCTTGGCCGACTCGTCATCACCCAGGACACCTGGGCAAAGCCGGGCGACGCTGTCTATTATAACCAAAGAGGCCAGCTCACCACCAGTCATGACGTAGTCGCCGATCGAAATTTCTTCGTCGATGAGGGTTTCCCTGACCCTCTCATCGATACCTTCATACCTGCCGCAAATCATGAGCAGGCGCCGTTTGTCCCCTGAAAGCTCTTCAGCAACGGACTGATCGTATGTCCTTCCCTGCGGGCTCAGAAGTATCTTTCTCCTCTGTTGTCCGTCTGAGGAGATGGCCTTAAGCGCAGTGAACATAGGCTCAACTTTCATCACCATCCCTGAACCGCCACCGTAAGGTGTATCATCGACCGTGCGGTGTCTGTCCGCAGTATAATCCCTGAGATCATAAACCTTCACATCGAGCAAACCGTTCTGCACAGCCCGTTTCAGGATGCTTTCGCCAAGGTACGCCCGTATGATCGACGGGAAAATAGTTACGATGTCAAAACAAATACACATATGGCCTTATGCCGCCCATGTAATACGGCCCCAACAACAAGGGGCGTTCTCGACGAACGCCCCTTTACCGTTTGTCGCTGATACCGCTCTTTATTCCAGGATCTCAAGGACGCAGCGTTTGCCGATCTTTGTACCGGCAGCACCCAGTATGGTCCTCATGGCGCGGGCCGTCTTTCCCTGTTTCCCGATAACCTTGCCAAGATCGCCCTGGGAAACCCTGAGTTCGTAAACCGTCGTCTTTTCTCCTTCGATCTCACTGATCTTAACATCTTCAGGCTTGTCCACAAGTGATTTTGCCATCGCCTCGATCAATGTCTTCATGTCTCCACCTCCACATGATTAAAGCCAATAGATTAAAAGAGAATTGAGGATTGCGGCCTATATTCCCGCCTTCTGGAGAAGTCTTTTTACGGTCTCAGAGGGTTGGGCACCCTTGCCGATCCAGTGCTTGGCCCGCTCCAAATCAACCTCTACTTTGGATGGTTCCTGCTTGGGATCATAAGTGCCGAGGATCTCTATGAACGGTCCGTCCCTCCTTGCCTTTGAATCGGCAACGATAATCCGGTAAAAGGGGCTCTTGTGTGCCCCCAGCCTTGTCAATCTGATCTTTACCAACTAATCACCTCCTGAACTGAGTCTCGTAGACAGAAATTGTACTATATTTTGGTCAATTAATTCAAATTATCAGGCGCTTTGCCGGTGGGCCACTTTCAGACGGACGAGATTCGTCCTCGTGCAATTAATCGAACCTTTATTTGTGATATGCCTTTTCAATTTCCGTCAGAATGCTGCGCACCGGATCACTCAGACATTTCCGCCTGAAAGTGCCCACTACCGGCGCTTTTTCAGGCCGGCTCAGAATGGCATGAACTTCGGCATCCTGAAACCCTTCTTGCCGCCGCCCTTCATCATCTTCATCATCTTGCGCATTTCAAGGTACTGCTTGAGGAGCCTGTTGACATCCGCCACAGTGGTACCGCTTCCGATAGCTATCCGCTTCCTTCTGCTGCCGTTGATTATCGTATGGTCGTTGCGCTCTTTTTTTGTCATGGAGTTTATTATTGCTTCGATCCGCACAAATTCCTTTTCATCGACCTTGATATCTTTAAGCGCCTTGCCCATCCCCGGGATCATGCCGAGGATATTTTCAAGTGGGCCCATCGAGCGCAGCTTCTTCAGCTGGTCTTTCAGGTCGTCGAACGTGAACTTGTCCTCCAATATTTTTTCCTGGAGTTTCTCCGCTTCTTTCCTGTCGAATGTGTCCTGGGCCTGTTCAATTAAAGTGAGGATATCTCCCATGCCGAGAATTCTTTTGGCGACCCTGTCGGGATAAAACGGTTCCAGCATGTCGATCTTTTCGCCCGTACCCATAAACTTGATGGGCTTGCCGGTCACATGCCTTATTGACAGAGCTGCGCCGCCTCTTGCATCGCCATCCATCTTTGTGAGAATGACACCGTCGAGTCCTATTAGGTCATTGAAGCTCTTTGCAATATTCACTGCATCCTGGCCTGTCATGGCGTCGGCGACAAAAAGGACTTCTTTCGGCTGGACCTTTTCCCTGACTTTCCTCAGCTCTTCCATCAATTCCTCGTCGATGTGAAGACGGCCTGCGGTATCGATAATCAGAATGTCCCGCGCTTCCAGGCGGGATTGTTTTACGGCATCGGAGCAGAGCGACACCGGATCTTTGCTCTCCTTTGAATAAAACACAGGGATGTCGAGCTGCTTTCCCAAGGTAATCAGCTGATCTATAGCGGCAGGCCTTTTGAGGTCGGCCGCCACCATCATTGGGCGCCTGCCCTCTTTCTTGAAAATCCTTGCGAGTTTTGCGGATGTGGTCGTTTTGCCTGAGCCCTGAAGGCCGACCATCATGATTACCGTCGGAGGATTCGGCTCAAGACGTATCCTCTCGTTTGCAACCCCCAAGAGTGATGTCAGTTCCTCATGAACGATCTTTATGACCTGCTGGGCAGGAGAGAGGCTTTCGAGAACTTCATTGCCCACAGCCCTCTCGCGGATGCGCTGAATAAATTCCTTTACAACCCTGAAGTTTACATCGGCTTCGAGCAAGGCAAGCCGGACCTCTTTAAGTGCGGCATCGACGTCCTCTTCTTTAAGGAGCCCCCTGCCCTTCAGTTTCTTGAATATGGATTCGAGCTTTTCACTCAGACTTTCAAACATAGATTTTCTCCTGAAAAGCCTGCATATCGCTGCCGGCCTTCCCGTTAATTCCGTTTACTGCAGCAACGGCTCAATCTCCGCCGCCAATCTCTTGGCATAATCTGCGGTTATCCCAAGATGCTTGCTGTGAATCTTTCCCTGGCGGTCGATAATCACAGTTGTGGGAAGGCTGTAAGCTCCATACTGCTTCATTACGCCTTCTCCACCGACTCCAACAGGATATGACAGCCGAAGTTCCTTCATGAATTCCCTGACACCTGCTGCGGCATCGGGACCTTCATCGGCAGCAAGTGCAATCACCGCAACTCCCTTGTCCTTATAACGTTCATAAACCGATTCGAGTTCAGGGGCTGAGATACGACAGGGTTCGCACCATGTCGCAAAAAAATCCAGGATAACAACCTTACCGCGAAAGGCTGACAGGTCGATCTTTTTTCCGTCGACGGAATCGACTGTAAAATGAGGTGCCGCATTCGTATCAGCCGGTTTAGGTGCCTCGCCGGCTTTTGAACAGGAAAGCGCAAGTGACAAGACAATAGCAAGTATTGCCGGAAATATATATTGCCTGGACATACCGGACAGCCCGCAGGTTGAGTAAGCTCGGTTAGACGTTATGCCAAAAGGGCGTCAATCTTTGATTTCAGCTGCGGCTTGGGGACCGCCCCGACTATCTGATCGACCTTGGTCCCGTCCTTGAAAAAGATGATCGTCGGAATACCCATGATTTTGAATTTGCTGGCGATGTCCGCGTTCTCGTCCGTATTGAGTTTTCCTACCTTCAACTTGCCCGCATAATCCTTCGCCAGTTCCTCTATGGTGGGCGCGATCATCCTGCATGGTCCGCACCAAACTGCCCAGAAATCGACCATTACAACGCCTTTATATTCAGTTATTTCCTGGTCCCATGTAGCACTCGTAAGATTGACGATACCTTCTGCCATTGCAAAGCCTCCTTGGATAATAATACTTGTTGAATTATAATGTAACAACCCCCTTTTGTCAATTTAAGTGAAGTCAATTAACCATCCGGGAATATAAAGGATGAGAGAGTCATAGAGCCGGGAAGTTGCGACGATTCAGCCTGCAATCTTGATTATATATTGATCTATTGCAGCATGATCTTTTTGTCCGCCGGATTTTTGACTCCCGCGCCCTCCGATGTCTTCAAATATTTGTCCGCTTTACAATCGCAATGCTTAACAATAAAATTAGTGTATGAAATATCTTGTCATCGGAAACGGCGTCGCAGGGACCACGGCAGCAATAAACATCAGGAGGTTCGACCCGGACGGCGAGGTCACCATAATAACGGAAGAAGACCTGCCCTTTTACAGCCGGATACGTCTGCCTGAATATCTTTCGGGTGCAATAGATTCGAAGAAGCTGGCTGTCCACAGTGACTTGTGGTATGAGCAGAACCGGATTACCCTGATTACCAATAAACGTGTATCAATGATCGACCACTCTTTAAAGCAGGTATTGCTGGAAGGCAATGCACGAATGACCTATGACAAGTTGCTGGTAGCAACCGGCAGTCGTGCAGTTGTGCCCTCCATCGCCGGGGTGCATAAGCAGGGCGTCTTCACGCTCAGGACGATTGCCGATGCCCGGAAAATCAGAGTATATGCAGAAGGAATTGCGAGCGCCGTCATTTTGGGCGGCGGGGTGCTCGGTCTGGAGATAGGCAATGCCCTAAGGAACATCGGCAAATCTGTTACCTTTGTCGAATACTTTCCCCGCCTGCTGCCCAAACAGATGGATATTGAAGGCTCGCTGATCCTCAGAGAGAAGCTCGAAAATTTCGGGCTCCGTTTCGTTCTCGATGCACGCGCCGAGGAAGTCCTGGGCAACAACTCCGTTGAAGGCCTGCAGCTCATGGACGGAAGTTCCGTGCGCGGCCGGATGCTCATAATTTCAGCCGGAGTCAGCCCGGAAAAAACCTTATTTGCCAACACCGGCATTGCACTCGGCAGGGGCGTACCGGTCAATGAACGTATGGAGACTGAGCTGCCCGATGTTTATGCCGCAGGCGATGCGGCTGAATTCGGCAAGATGGTATACGGCACCTGGTCGGCGGCAGAGAAACAGGGAGAATCCGCGGGTATAAACATGGCAGGCGGCAACACTACTTTCAATGGCATGACGCCTTCACACTCGATCACCGTTGCCGGCATTGAAGTGATATCGGCAGGCGAGATAGATGTTGACCGCAGGCTGCCGTCCCTGGTATATAAAGACAAGGACAAAGGCGTTTACAAAAAGGTGGTTATTGAGAATGATTGCGTGGCAGGCTGTATTCTGTGCGGTGATCTTTCCGGGAAGAAGGAACTTATCTCGGCAGTCAAACAAAGACGCCCGATTCAAGATATGCAGGGGATGCTTGAGGGGCTTAATCTGACATGGATGCAGTAGTCAGAATAGCGGAAGAGCGGATAAGAAAGGCCATGGATGAGGGGGAATTCGACGACCTCCCAGGCGCCGGCAAACCGATATGCTTCGAAGACGAGACCTGGATACCTGAAGACCTTCGGCTTGCATACAGGATCCTCAGGAACGCCGGTTGCATCCCGCCTGAACTTGAGCTGAAAAATGAGATCATTTCGCTGCGAGACCTGATTGAAACCATCGATGACGACAAAGAGAAGATAAGGCGGCTCAGACAGCTCAACTTCAAGATCATGAAATTCAACATGATTAGAGAACGGCCGCTCAACCTTGAACAGTTTCCCTGGTACGAACAAAAATTATTTGAAAAGGCCGAAACTTAGACGTTTGGCTGCTTTTGCTGCTTTTGAGCGGCATGATAAAGGATCATGTATTCCTTTTCGATGTCTTCGTACTGCTGTTCGATGGCCTTGATCTTCCTGTCTTTCGACATCAACTGATCTTCCAGTTCCGACAGTTTTGTTTCAAGCTCGACAACCCTTTCGCTCGATACGGCGGGTTCGACCAGTACAGCTGCTGGAACATATTCCCCGCCTTCAAGCAGTCTCTTAAGCTCTTCTTCCCACTGTATGAATTTTTCTGCCAGGCGGCCTTCCTCCTTCTCCAGAACCATGACGTATGACAGGAGTTCGCCTGCATCGTCCTCAAGGGATGAAAGTGCACTTCCAATTTCGTCCGCCAGACCATGAGATTCGGCTACTGCCTTCAATTTGTCATTCAGATCGCGACTTTTTGAAGGCAGGGCGCCTATACGCGTGCGGGCATTTTCGATTACATCTTTTACCTGCATCAATTCAGCTATTTTATGTTTCTGAAAATCAATTATACCGAGCAGCTTCTGAACCCGCTCCGATTCAGCTTTATTTTCTGCCACCGCTTGTTCGGTATCAGCACTCTTTTCGGACTCGGTGCTGTCGCCGGTTTCAGGCTGAACCTGAGGCTCAGGTACAATCTCTTCCTCAGGGGTTACAACCAGTTCGGCCTTCCCCTCGACTGTCGCAGGTCCGGTCTGAACCTCCTCAGCCGGTGCTTCTTCGGTCTCAGGAACTTCGGCAGGCGCGTGAACAGAAAGGACTGTTTGCGCCTTTTGAGCCGACAAGTACAGCTTCTTGTATCTTCTGCCCCAGATAAACAGTACAGCGGCAACAGCGACCAAAATAAAATCAACGAGACCGAAAAGGAGCAAGGTCAATTCCCAATCGATTTGCTCTGCAGGTTGTGTCAGCGGGGCAGGCTTCTCAGAAGATTGCGGCTGGGCTTGCACAATCGCAGATTGCGGAGGCTCGGCTGCCTTAAAAAGAATGTCCTTTGTCCTGTTGAAGGTTTTTCCTTCCGCAAGCAACCTGATAGCATACTCTCCGGGCACGCCGGCAGTAATTTCTCCGGCGAAAATGCCGGCATCAGGACCTGTCTTCTCTGATAGCGGAATTTTAATGCCCTTTCCGTCAGGACCGACTGCTTCGGCCGAAAAAAGGACCTGTTTCAGGACCTCCTGTTCCTGGACTCTTTTGCCGTCCCGTTCCAACCAGGCATCGACTATGATCTTATCGCCCCTGCTGACGGTATTTCTGTCAAATGAACTTTTGAGTTTCAGATTCGTGAGTACGAATATCCGGTTGCCTTCACGGCTGCTCAGCTTGACCTTCCATTGTCCTGCTGCCGGCTCCTGAAGGGTTATCATGTCGAAAATATCAGAGCCGTACCACTGGATGTTATTCGCCGACCTTCCGTATGAATTCTTTTTCCCGGACGGAGATACCACTACGGTAGCAGTACCTTCCTTTTTAGTTATCAGCAGCACCGCTTCCCTGATGTCCTTGTCAATTACAAAGGAATCTCCCTCGATGGCAACCGAATCAGGGGATTTTATCTTCTCGAAGATATTTGTGAACATAATATGGATGTCTTTGTCGGTTGCAGCGTACCTGAAAAAGCCGCCGGTCTTTTCAGCCATATCGCCTAAAAGCTTGGGGTCGGAAAGTTCTGAAAAAGCTATCGAGTAAACTTTTATTCCTGCCGCCTTAAGATCCGGAAGCAGTTTAAGAAGTTCTTCGAGGGAAGCCTCGTCCTTTTTGGGGTCGCCAAGAGCAAGCTTCCCGTCTGACATGAGAATAAGGGCCCGGTCTTTCCTCTTCGAAGACTGAAGCTCCATGACGCCCTGCTTTATCGCTCCTGTGATATCGGTCGAAAACTCCTTTGAAGTTATCTTGCTGACTGCCTTGAAAAGGGCTGACCGGTTATTTTTTGTATTGAGTGTAAGCGGTATAAGGGTCTTGGCCGAATCTCCGAAGCTCACCACTCCTACCTTATCATCGGCGCCCAAAAGGGATATGAAAAGGCGGGCAGATTCTTTGCGGTAATCTCGGGGGTCCGTTTTCTTCATGCTTCCGGAACTGTCAATAAGAAGTACAATGTCGAAACCCGGTACTTCCCGACCTCCTCCGGCCGCAGCATTTTCGGGTCCGGCAAAACAGGTGTTCGTCGCAAGGATCGACAAAACGAGTATAAGTGAGGAAAATAAAGCCCGCATTATATCTCGACTCCCCCCAGAATTATAAAGTAAGTATACAACAAAACGAGTTCAAGAGTTAAAATAAACAATGCCCCGGACAACACTATCGCAGGCTTCGGCTGAATTCCTGATTAAAATGGTCGCCGATGCTATGGAGCATTATGAACCCCGGTCCAGCCAGATCGAAATGATGGGGGCCTGCGCGAAGATCGTGGAAGGTGGCGGACTGCTTATGGCAGAGGCAGGAACGGGAACAGGAAAGACCTTTGCATATCTGCTTCCCATCATCATCTCAGGCAAAAAAGCGATCGTCTCCACAAGGACCATAAACCTCCAGGAACAGCTGGCACACAAAGACCTGAAGTTCCTTTCGTCACTCGTTGAAGTGGATTATGCGGTCGCAAAAGGCCGCGGGAATTATCTATGTCTCAGACGACTGCATGCCTTTAGGGCAGAGGACAATGAGGAGGAGAGTGAATACAGAAATATCCTCGCGTGGGCGTCCGAGACCGGTACGGGAGATGTTGAAGACTACGGAGTAGTGCGGTTTGCTCTTTGGGACAGGATATCCTCCGATCCGGATGCCTGCAAGTGGAAGAAGTGCGGTCATTTCGGGCAGTGCTTTTATTTTTCAGCCCGCAGGCTCTGGGAATCAGCACAAATTATAGTTGCAAACCACTCCATTGTCGGCATCAACGCAATGATGCCGGAAGACTCGAAGCTCTTCCCGGATTCGGAAATCCTAATCATCGACGAAGGTCACGCACTTGATCATACCCTTACCGACCAGATCGGACTGAACATCTCAAACCGCGTTTTCGACTATGTGTTAAACAAACTGCTCAAGGTCGGAGAGAAAGGGACGTACAAGGGACTCCTTTCGCAATCTCCGAACCTTTTCCCGGCAGTGGAATCTCTGAAGAGCGAGATGGAACTCTTCTGGATACTGATAAGAAGGTCGTGCAGGGACGAGGAGATCATCAGTGGGCCCTTTGAACTTAAAGAACATTTGCTCAAGCTTTCTGAATCAGTCCTTGAGCTGATAGAAAACATGCGCTCTGCAACTGCGGGACTTTTCGAGGAAGACGAGGAACTCGAACTCAGGGCCGCAATAATCAAACTAAAGGCCCTCTCCGAGGCCATGGAACAATTCCCTGAAGGGATGCCCGGTTATACACGTTGGGTCGAGATAGAGGAAAGAAGGACTGCCCTGAGAATGTCTCCCGTCTACCCGCGGGATTTCGTCGTGCACAGCATACTGCCTGCCCATGAATCGGTGGTTATAACTTCGGCAACTCTTTCTGTAGCTGGAGATTTCAGCTTTTATGAGCACATACTGGGACTTGAAAGCGCAATTAAAAAAACCTTCCCGTCACCGTTCGACATGGCCCGACAGACTGCGGTCGATATAAGAAGAGGCATCGACCTTAGGAATGACCCGGATAGCATCGGTAAGCTTGCAGACGTTGTCATTTCGGAGGCCTCGCGGAAAGACGGCGGCGTGCTAGTACTCTTTACTTCGCGGGACATCATGAAAAAGACCTGGGAAGTAACCGCTTCGGCATTGAGGGAGCTGGATCTTATTCCGATGATGCAGGGCGAGCATATCCAGAACAGGACCATGCTCGAGATCATGAGGGAGAGCGACAACTCTGTCATCTTCGGCCTCGATTCGTTCTGGGAAGGTGTCGACGTCCGGGGGGATGCACTGAAGTGTCTCATCATGACCAAGCTTCCTTTCGAGGTCCCGACTGAGCCTATAACTTTTGCGCGGACGGAGGAAATCAGGCACCGGGGGGGGAACCCTTTCTACGAGTATTCGCTGCCTCGGGCTATAATCAGGTTCCGGCAGGGTTTCGGCAGGCTGATCAGGTCGAAGACCGATACGGGCAGAATTGTCATCTGCGATGACCGGATTGAAACGAAACGGTACGGGAAAAAGTTTCTCGACAGCATATTCGGCCAAAATCGGCAAGTTAACCTTAACGTTGCAAAGAAGTTCCAATGACGACTGAATTCGTGAGCCTGATCACATAACAATGCGTCATCTTGATTTAAAATTAAGGTTATGAGGGAGTTGCTCCGCCTGTTTCTAATGCGTTAACGTTGTGCCGCATACCGAGGAGGCCAGAAATGATATTACCGAGCATTGCCTTGTTTTCGATAGGAGCCGCTGCTCTATGCATCGGGACTTTCATGTCGGTAAAAGACCATGCAGATAAGCAGATGAAGTGCAAAAAATGCGGGACAAGAGAAATGCACGCTACGGCAGGAAACATAGTCTGCAAAAATGGACACAGGATCAAAATAGAAAAAAAATAAAAGCCCAACTGAAATTTAAAAATACTCACCGATAACTACTCCGGCAAATAATCAATTTGTTCTTTCTTTGGCAGTAATATCCTGTTTGTTCGATGCAGGCGCCTTTTTTTACTTCGCCATATCGCTTATGAATACTTAAGCAACATTTGCAAGTGCCTGCTAAAAATGTATAAACTGAAACTGAGTTCTATGATTTAAGAGATGAAGAACTCGAAGGCCGTATGTTTGACAATAAGTTTTCACGACTCATCAGGCAGGGACTCATAACCGAGAAAGACCTGCTAATAATAACAAATGAATCCTCGGCCGCGGGCAAGTATCCTGAAGAGATTTTTCTGTCCAAGGGCATTCCCAAACACGAAATACTGTTTTGCCTGACCGAATATTACGGCTATCCGTTCTTGGAATACGATGAGGATATCATGGTCTCGTCAAAGATTGTGCGGATGCTTGACCTGCAGACCCAGAAAAAATTGCTCTGGCTTCCACTCTATTTCGACAATAACCAGGCGGAGGTTGTTGCCTACAACCCTGACGAGTCGACGGCAGCCGGGATAAAAGAGACCCTGAACGTAAAGAGCATCAATTTTCTTGTTGCTCTTCCCTCCGACATTATCAGGCTCATCGAGAACAACCTGGATTTGAATCCCGGCTTCGACGTTGCAGCTGCCAGAACGCCCCTCGCAAAAGTGCGGACATTCCTCTCTGAGAGAAGGTCGGTGCTCGCCTGCTACAGGACATCACTCGCAAAAGGAAGGACGGGCCTTGCATTCATAAGGACAGGGATATCTTTCATCACGATCTCGATAGTTCTGTTCAGGATTTTCGGGATCGGGTACTCGACCATAGTCGAAGCCGCGCTTCTCATAGCCGGTATTTTGATATCGGGAGACGGGCTCCTGTGGTATTTACCTGCACGACAGACCGGCAAGAAAGTGCCTGATTGCTCGACGACTCAGCCAACGGAAAATTCAACAGTGCTCACAATGTCGAATCCGGGAAACAATCCATGTTTTGCAAGGACGAAGCCGGTGGAAGGAGCAGACGAAGATCGCGCCGACTGGAGCAATCTATCGCCGGTAAAGCGTCGCCGTTTTCTTGCCTGCGACCGCACGGATATGGCGGAGGAGCGTACTACGCTTGCATGCCACAGGACATTGATGGCGCGGGGCCGCAACGGGCTTGCCTTCACTCGCACGGGGGTGGCGTTTGGAGGGCTTGGCATAGTGCTGCTCAGGCAATTCCCCGCGGGCGGCTGGACCGTTTTCGACATCGCCCTTATCCTGACAGGCATCCTCATGGCGCTTGAAGGTTTTTACTGGTACCTTCCAGGCCGCCGCTCAGGCATCAAATGTGCCGAGTCGGTGATGGAGGCTGAGAAAAAGATCAGCATCTGGGATGTTGTCTTCCCTCCGGTGCACAAGAGGACCAATTTCACGGACCTGCACGCTCACATGCCGCCGGTCAGGCAGTCGCACAGCCGAGGGATATGGGCAACCACGGGCCTTGCCCTTGAAAGGACGATGCTTGCAGACAGGAGAAACGTCATGGCAAGGCTCCGTACAACGATGGCCAGGTCGCGGACCGGCCTTGCGATCATCAGGACCGGAATGAGTCTGGCTGCTGTGGGGATAGCCTTGCTGGCTTACTATGGACCCGCGGTCATACCGTGGACAGTTTTTTACTGCATACTGATCGCGGCCGGCACGTTGCTTATTGCCGACGGGATATACTGGTATGCACCGGCTGAGAAGGTGAGGAGACAGTTCCCCTATTGCCTCGGCGAGATGGAGATTTTGATCCCTGATTACGGTAAACCTGTTTATACATGGGAGAAGGTGATATTCGACGATGATGACCTCGATTAATGCAGACACAGAAAGGTTTCTCCTCCTTGCGGACAACGGTATTTTAGACCGCGAAAAAATCTGCGAGGCGATAAACTCGGCAGAGGCGAGGTCTGTCGATGTCGAGACAGTGCTCATAAGGGAATACGGTGTTCTCAGGCAGGCAATATTGCAGACTTCCTCAGACTACTACCATTGCCCTTACATCGAGTATGATGAAAGACTTCCCATACCGGGTGATTTGCTGGAAGGGGTCGATGGCGACAGGCTCTTCATGAGCCACTGGTTCCCGATAGCGCGCGAAGGCAACAAAATCATAATAGCTGCCAACGATCCAAAAGACGCAACCGTCATAAACGAGGCAAGGAAATTTTTCGGTGCCGATGAATTTGAGTTGTGGTTTGCCCTTCGCGAAGATATCCGGTGGTTCATAAAGGACTTTTTGCACGCAAAACCGGGGCGCCTTGCAGGAACTGAAAGGACCGGACTGGCGCTATGGCGCAATACGATGGCCCAGTGGAGGACAAGGCTCGCATGTTACAGGAACGACCTTGCGCAGGGACGGACCAGGCTGGCCGTCCTCAGGTGGGGTTTCGGGATCATTGCTGCAGCCGACATACTTCTGCACACGTTGAAATTTGGGCAGCACCTTTTCATTTATTGGACCGTTTTCGGGGTCGGGCTTCTGGTCGGCGCTTATGGCCTCATGGGATATATTAAGGTCAGAAAGTCCTGGATAAAACCGCACGAGCACCAGGGTCTCGTCGAGGTGACATCTGTAACATTATCGTTCCTGGAAAATTACCACTTCATTGCGGATATAGGCGTAAATGTCATAACTAAAAGTACGATGCTGGCGCGCCTGGGTGATTTTTTGGCAGACCATTGCACCATCCTTTATCCGAAACCGGCGAGTAAGGAACGCACACAACTGGCAAGGGAAAGAAACGTCCTTTCCGGACAGAGGACGGTTGCCGCTTGCTACCGCTCTATATATGCCAGGGCAAGAACAGGCCTGGCACTGGTCAGGACAGGCGTATCCTTCTCGAGCCTGGGGATTGTATTCATGGGCTACTTCGGATTCAGCGTGCTGGCCGTTGTAGATGCGCTGCTGCTGGCAGCAGGTCTGCTGATGATCACCGACGGCATACTTTGGTATCTGCCTGGAAGGCGTGAACAGGCCGAAATGCCGAGATGCCCGGTTCCACATTAGCCTGCGTGATGGGGATTGCATGAAGATAGAAAATAAAATTCAGTTGTCCTATTTTTTCAATGTGGCTTTCATTGTGATGATCGGATTCTTCGCCTTTCAGAACATGAACCAGGTCCTTGCGAAGCTCAGGTTCGTCGAGATATCGGACGACCTGAATGCCACCTTCCTCGAAATGAGAATAGCGGAAAAAAATTTCCTACTCTACGATGACGAAAAATGGCTTGTGAGCATCCATGAGAACATAAAAGATTCGATGAAATCGATAGACACGACCCGGGAAGACCTGATCCGTGTCATCGGCGACAACAATCTGCAGTTGTTGAAATCATATCTTGATGAATATTCCACGGTCATCGATGAGCTTGACAAGACCCACGGCAAAGACCCGGGACTGAAGACGGAGCTTAGCAGCGTGGGCAGGAAGCTGAGGGATTTCTTCAAAACAAAAACACAGCTGGAAAGGAACCGGGTCAACGAGATCATCTCCAACGCCAAGAGGCTCCTGTTCATCTCCTTTCTTTGTATACTGTTTTTATCGATAGTCCTCGGCAGGCTGGTCTCGAAGAAGATTTCCATCTCGCTGAGGGACATCGAAAGAGTGGCGATGTCGATAGCCGAGGGGAACTTCAGAAAGATCGAGGACGGGAAATCCAAGGATGAATTCGGTTCGGTGATACTTGCAATAAACCGCATGTCCGATGAACTCAGGAACAAGGAAGAGGAAATAATACAGGCAAAGAAACTCGCATCGCTCGGCGTCCTTACTGCAGGTGTAGCACATGAGCTGACGAACCCTCTCAATAATATTTCGATGATTACACAGAATTATCTGGACCTGTACGATTTCATCGACAAGGAAAAAAGGTTGTCGCTGATAGCCAGGGCCTATGAAGAGACGAAGAGGATGGAGGATGTGGTCAAGAACCTTCTTGATTTCTCCAAATCAAGGGAGGCAAAACTCAAGAGGGCCGACATCAATGAAATAGTAAGGAAATCGGTGCGGCTCATGCAGAACACACTAGACATAACGAACATTGATTCAAAGCTGCTCCTGAACAAGGGGCTCCCCCAGGTTTATGTAGACGAACACCAGATTGAGCAGGTAATGGTGAACCTTATTGCAAATTCGGTCCAGGCCATGTCCCCGGGGGGCATACTGACAGTTGAGACAAAAGCCGCAGGAGAGGCTACGGTAGTCATCCGGGTGCAGGACACGGGACAGGGCATACCGCCTGAATACCTGCCCAATATATTCGATCCGTTTTTCAGCACCAAGAGCAGCGGCACCGGGCTCGGCCTGTCGGTCAGTTACGGGATAATAAAAAATCACAACGGAAATATAAAAGTCGACAGCACTGTAAGCGTAGGCACCACCTTCACCATAGAGCTGCCGTCGTACAAAAGGGCAAGGGAGGAAAGGCATGAATCAATATAAGATCATGGTTATCGATGACGAAAAAATAGTCGGCGACATGTCAAAGATGGCGCTGGAGCACGACGGTTATTATGTAGAGACTTTCTTGAACGGAGAATCCGCACTCTCCAGACTCAGGGAAAAAGAATTCGATATCATAGTCACTGATTTCAAGATGAAGGGCATCGACGGGATGGAGGTCCTGCGGACGGTCAAGGAACTGTACCCTGCAACCAGGGTGATAATGATCACTGCCTTTGCAAACCTTGATACGGCGATAGAAGCGCTAAGGGGGGATGTATTCGACTTTTTCCCGAAACCTGTAAAGATCAAGGATTTGAAGGCTTCCATTCAACGCGCGCTGGAGAAAGAGGCTGAATGAACAAGGGCCTAGCAAACCTGCTGAGCGGCATTCACAGGAAGGTGAAAGGGGCGGTCTGTTCTCCGCTGTCGTTCCAGGACCTGTTCAGCAGGTTCAGGCATGTACTCTCAATCCACAATAGTGCCATCGAGATTATCGCGGACATGGGAGAGAAGCTGAGCGGCGAGTACCTGTTCGATACCAATTACATAGAAAGTGCTTATGACAGGCTTGCAGCCGCGGTTTCAAATTCGATAAAAAGCTTCGACCAGCTCACCAACGGCAAATATTCGGGCTTGCATGAGGCCTTCGTCGGGATAGACGGCAGGATCGCGGCAATGCTTTCGGACTCGGCCTCTTCATCCGGCGAGAGGGTTGTGTTCATTGAAGATACTACCTGGGATATGTACTATGAAATAGGCGGCAAGAATGCCGGGCTGGCGGAGCTGAAGAATGTCCTCGGTCTCACTGTCCCTGATGCCTTTTTTGTAACTACACGCTCGTTCGATGAGTTCATAGAATTCAACGGGCTCGATGACGGGGTCAAGCAGATTACGAAAAAAAGCAGGATGTCCGAAGACGATTTTGCCGTCCTTCGTGCAGCTATTGTCAACGGGAAAATTCCTCCGGCACTGGATAAAGAGTTTGATGCAGCCATCAAAAAGATGAAGATGAAGTGCGGTGTTTCATGCTCGGTTGCGGTCAGAAGCAGTGCTGAAGAAGAAGATGGCAAACTTTCGTTCGCAGGACAATTCGACACAGTGCTGAATGTACCACTGCAGGCGGTAGCCGTAAAGAAGGCCTATAAAAAAGTAGTTGCGAGCCTCTTCTCGCTTCATTCCATGGCATACCAGAAGCGCTTCGGCTACGATGCAAGCAAGATGAAGATGGCCGTGGGATGCGTAGCCATGGTGGAGGCGGCTTCCAGCGGTGTTGCTTATTCCGTGGACCCCAGCGGCCCTGCCGGAAGACAGGATGCAGTATTGATCAGCGCCAACTGGGGCCTCGGCAAAACCATTGTGGAAGGTCTGGTCGAAGCCGATATCTACAGGATCAAAAAGGGCAGCCAGCCGGAAACAGTCGACATGAGATGCGGAATGAAGGAAGCAATGACGGTTTTCACTAAGGGAGGCGGCATCGACACGATTGCCGTACCGACCTTGCTGAGAAGCAGGATGGTGCTTGATGCGGGTCTTCTAAACGAGCTTGCGCTGAAGGCCCAGCTGATCGAAAAGCACTTCAGAAGACCCCAGGATATTGAATGGGCAATCGACCCCAAGGGGAAAATGTTTATATTGCAGTCGAGGGAACTCCGCATGGACGAAGGCAGCAGCATGCAATGTCCTTCGGGTGCCGATAATTTCGAATCCCGTACTGTTCTGATGAAGAATAAAGGCACAGGGGTGCAGAAGGGAATCAGCACAGGAAGGGTATTTGTGGCGATGACGCCGGATGATGCTAAGGATATTCCAAAAGGAGCAATCCTCGTCTCGAAGCGCGATTTTTCGGTATTCGTGCGACTGATGAATGATGTATCGGCCATAATCACTGACATCGGGACCCCCACAAGCCACATGGCTTCACTCTCCAGGGAATTCAGGATACCGACCATCGTCAATACTGATGACGCAACGCGTATTCTTGGAAACGGAATGGAGGTAACGGTGGTCGTTGACGACGAAGGCACGGCAGTATACGAGGGGATCGCGCATAAAGTGCGGGAATGCTTGACTTCGAATGCTCCGGATGTAACCGAGGGCCACGAATACCTGAAGAAAAGATATGTTTTGAGACACATTTCCCCGCTGAATCTGATCGAGCCCCTTCATGACAATTTCCTTCCAGAGCAGTGCAAGACAATTCATGACATCCTCAGGTTCATCCATGAAAAATCGATCATGGAACTCGTAGATTGCGCGCGGCACAGAAAGGCAAGCATGAAAGGCTATTCAGCCGTCACACTCGACCTGCCGGTACCCGCCGGGATTGTTATGATAGACATGGGCGGGGGACTTGCAGAGGGCGTCCCGAAAGTAAAGAAGGGTCCGCGGGCAGCAGCCGCGGAAGCCGAGATTACTTCTATTCCGCTGAAGGCGATTTTGCGCGGGATGACCCATCCGGGTGCCTGGCATAATGAGGCCGTGCCGCTGAAGATGAAAGACTTCTTCGTCAGCATGACGCGCATCCCGGATATTCATTCGGAGAGTATGAGTTCCCCTGTAATGAATATAGCCGTGGCATCGAGGGAATACGTGAACCTAAGTCTGAAATTCGGGTACCACTTTAATATAGTAGACTGCTACTGCAGTGAGAACCCAAGGAACAATCATGTCTATTTCCGTTTCTCCGGAGGTGCTACGGACATATCCCAGCGCTCGCGGCGCGTGCAATTCATAGCATCGGTCCTCAAGGACTACGGATTTACAATCTGGACCAAGGGAGACCTGCTCATCGCCAGGATAGCCAATATCGGTCGCGACCGGATGGAAACCGTCCTCGACCAGCTCGGAAGACTGATAGCCTTTGCAAGGAAGCTTGATGCCCTTCTGCGGGATGATGCCACAGTCAGACGCTACACCAGGAGGTTCAAGAGCGGCAACTACGAGCTGCGGATAAAACCCGAAGGTCCCGCTCTCTAATAGGCTGTAATCTCCAGATGTTTAATTATAAGGTAGTGGGTCACTACCAATTATTATAGTCCCTGTTTTTTTCTCCGCATTCTGTGGTATGCTCCTGTGATATCTGGAGCCATTCCGCCATAAGGTAAACGGCGAGCAGCTGAAGAATTCCTTCAGCTATAAGATCAGGAATATCGAGAGAATAATGAACTTTACCGTATTAACGGCTGTTTTTTCCCTGACTCTTTTTGCCAGTGCCGGCTTTCTTTTCCTGATCGAACCCATGGCGGGCAAGATGATCCTGCCCCTGCTGGGAGGAACACCCGCCGTATGGAATACCTGCATGATGTTCTTCCAGGCCATGCTTCTGGCCGGTTATGGTTACGCCCACTTTTCCAGCAAATATCTCCCTCTCAAGCGGCAGATTGTGCTGCACGGACTCCTTCTGCTTCTCGCATGCATCATGCTGCCTGTGGGGATCAACCGCTCGTGGATACATGCGTCGGACAGTCCCATTGCAATAGTCCTTCTGCTGCTGACATTTTCTGTGAGCCTGCCTTTTTTTGTTCTTTCTTCCACTGCGCCACTGTTGCAGAAATGGTTTGCCCAGACCGGGCATCCTGATGCCAAGGACCCATATTTTCTTTACAGTGCGAGCAACCTTGGCAGCGTGCTGGCCCTGCTGGCATATCCAAGCTTGGTTGAACCCAACTTCACGCTTAAAGTCCAGGGCATTCTGTGGGCTGCAGGATACGGTCTTTTCGTCATCCTGACATTGATTTGCGCCATGCTGCTGAAGAAATCGGTTACTGTATGCATCAATGAAGGAACCGGTGAAGTGTCGGGTAATTGTGTAGATGATGCTCCTGCACCGACTCTGGGCCGGCGTTTGAGCTGGCTCATGCTTGCATTCATACCGTCCAGCCTGATGCTTGGTGTGACTACTTTTTTTACCACAGACATTGCCGCAATACCGCTTTTCTGGACTGTCCCGCTGATGCTCTATCTTCTGACTTTCATCATTACCTTTGCCCGCACGATTCCTGTTGTGCACCGGACAATGATACGCCTGCTGCCGATCAGCATGATCCTTCTCCTGTTTTTTATTTTCTCCAATATCACCCCTCCACTCTGGGTCAACTGCTTCATTCATCTGGGGACTTTTTTCATAACGGCGATGGTCTGCCACGGCGAGCTTGCCGGGAGCCGGCCTTCGACGAAGTATCTTACCGAATTTTATTTTATCATGTCGGTAGGGGGAGTGCTTGGCGGCATTTTCAATGCACTGATCGCCCCGGTTGTATTCACCAGTGTTCTTGAATATCCGATCACGTTGTGCCTGGCCGCATTTTTCCTGCCGGTGATATCGCGGCGCCGGTCACCAGTTACTATTAAAACCTGGCTTTTGGATTTTGCCTGTGCAATCATAATCGCATCGCTTACTGCCTGGTTGACCATTGAATGGCCTGTCCGGGAATTTGATTTTGAAACTTTGAGCTCATATCTGGACATCACTGCGGAAAACATAATCGACACCATCACCTTTGGCATACCGGCCCTGCTCTGTTATGTTGTCGTCTTTATGAAGAGGTCTGTCCGGTTCGGTCTTGCAATGACATCCTTTGTCATTGTTTGCCTCTTCTACACAAACTGGGGCGGAGAGGAAACACTGTTCAAGGGACGCAGCTTCTTCGGAGTCCTGACCATCTACGATGACACCAACGACAACTATCGTTGTTTCCTTCACGGCACTACCCTTCACGGCAAGCAGAGCCTCGATCCGGAAACCAGTCTCGAACCCCTGACTTATTTCCATCGCATAGGACCGATCGGACAGCTGTTCGAGGAGTTCAGCGGGGACAGGGCAAAGAGCAGTGTTGCTGTACTGGGACTCGGCATAGGCACCCTGGCTGCATATGGCGAGGAGGGGCAGGATTTCACATTTTACGAAATTGATCCGGCAGTAAAAGACGTTGCGTCAAATCCGTCTTACTTTACATTCCTGCAGAATTGCAAAGCTGCCCATCGGATTATATTGGGGGACGGCCGGCTCAAAATTGAAGAAGCACCTGACAGTAGTTATGGTTTCATCTTTCTCGATGCCTTCAGTTCCGACTCCATACCGGTTCATCTCCTTACGCGCGAGGCGCTGCAACTCTACCTTTCCAAGCTTGAGGATACGGGGATCATCGCCTTCAACATAACCAACAGATATGTCTCCGCGCAGCCGCTGCTGAAGAGCCTGGCTGAAGACGCCGGTCTCGTCGCGCTGTACCAGGATGACGACTACGACTGGGCCATCGGCAAGTACAGATCGAAATGGATACTACTTAGCCGCAATGCTGAAAACTTCGGCAACCTTCTCAATGACGAGCGCTGGCAGGACCTCTCCGACTGGAATGCCGTGCCCGTCTGGACTGACGACTTCTCAAACCTTCTCGGAATCGTAGACTGGATTTAAGCGCAGAAACAACTAAGTACAAAGGGTATTCTCATAGCACACTGGGCAATCTCGCCAGCTATCTATCCAGCATTGCTCTGACTTTTTTCAACAGATCGGTGGGAGATACCGGCTTGAACAGGAAGTCGACATTCTCACCGACCAGGCTCTCTTTATCTATCCTCTCTGCACTGTACCCGCTCGCAAATATTACTTTCATTTCCGGTTTTAGTCTTCTTATCTCGTAATATACTTCCCGGCCGCCCTTATTGGGCATTATCATGTCGAGGAGTACAATGTTAATTCTGTCCTTGTTTTTACTGAACTCCCCTATCGCTTCGTCTCCATCCTGAGCGAGTATGACTGTATATCCTTGCCTCTTAAAAATGGTTTCATAGAGTCGCCGTATTTTAGCATCATCCTCCGTTACCAGTATCGTCTCTGTGCCCCCTAACGGCGATGTTTGGACTGCTGCCACTATCTCTTCTTTTTTCAGTTCGGTCGCTGGAAGATATATTTTGAACGTCGTGCCTTTACCCAACTCACTAAAAACTTCAATATATCCATCATGCTGTTTGATTATGCCGTATACCATCGCCAACCCAAGTCCTGTGCCTTTCCCTGTTTCTTTCGTTGTAAAAAAAGGCTCAAATATCTTTGCACATGTCTCTGCGCTCATGCCAACACCAGTGTCTGTAACACAAATTAGGGCATACTTTCCAATATTGCCATATCGATGATCTCTTATGAAAGTTTCGTCCATTTCAAAGTAGTCTGTAGTTAAAGTGAGTTTGCCCCCGCGCGGCATGGCGTCCCTGGCATTGGTCGCAAGATTCATGAGCACCTGTTCTATCTGTCCGGGGTCTACTATGCATTTGACCTCATCTTGTGAAAGCGCTATGCTTATTTTGATATCCTCCCGGATAATTCTGGAAAGCAATTTCTCAGATCTTTTCACAATGTCATTTATCGAAACCGGTTTGAGATTTATTACCTGCTTTCTGCTGAACGCAAGAAGGCTGTGGGTCACATCTGCCCCTCTGCTGGCTGCTTCGAGTATCTCCTTTACATGGTCTGCTGCCGAGTCGTCGCCCCCAAGCCTGCTTTGAAGCAAATATGCATAGCCCACTATAGCGGAAAGAATATTGTTGAAATCGTGAGCAATCCCACCGGCAAGCTGACCAACTGCTTCCATTTTCTGCGCCTGCCTGAGTTGGGCCTCGAGATTTTTCTGATCGGTAATATCGATTCCGATGCTTGCCGTTCCTGCTATCTGCCCTTCCAGGTCATGCAAAACTGTATTATTCCATGATATTAAGAGCTCCCTCCCGTCACGCGTGAGGATGTTATTTTCGTGATGTAAATAGTCCGTTTCTCCACTGACTATCGCTGAGAAGATATATCTCATCTTTTCTCTCTCTTCGTAAGGGATGAAAGTATCAACCCAATTGCGTCCAAGCAACTCTTCCTTTTTCCAATCAGTCAGATTCAGCAGAAAGTCATTGCTGAATGTAATATTGCCGTTGCGATCTATCAGAATTGCTATAAGCTCGACAGTCTCAAGCAAATCCCTGAAAGTTTTTTCGGCAAGACGTAATGCTTCGTCCGACCGGATTCGCTCGGTAATGTTTTGTATAACACCAAATACAGTACAACGTTTCGGATCATATTCCGCCAGGGAATGAATATCGATTATTTTGCCGTCAGTCAACCTGCGGATCTTATATTTCACGTCATATGGTCTGTCCTGCTCTATAAGTTCGTTCAATGCCTTATCAAGCACAGGGATGAACTCGGGCAGGACGATCTTCTGTACGTGGAATAACGGCAACTCTTTATTTGCAAGACCATACATATTTTGAGCCCCATCGGATGTGCGGACAACTGCTTCGTCAAGCAAAAGCTCCCAGTAACCAAAATTGGCTACCCTCTCCGCCTTGCGCAGAAGATGTTCGCTTCTCAGCAGCACTTCCTCTGCACGTTTACGGTCGGTAATGTCGCGGCTTAATGTAAGAATCCTTATGGCCCCCGATACCGCAAGCACCGTAGCATTGATCTCAATGTGATTGACTTTGCCGGTCGGGGTAACATAATCAATCTCAAGGTCGCGAACGGAGCCATGCTCGACACACTTTCCAACCTCTGCCGTATTGCGCTCTATGTCATAAGGTGCCGTCCATTCGAGCACGCTATGACCAATGACATCTTCCGGCTTCTTCCGACCGGTTAAACGCATGTACTCCTTATTAGCATCGATTACCAGACCTTGATTGTCGAGAATTACATATCCCGTAGCGGTTGTGTCAATGAGCTGTCGATATTTCTCCTCGCTTTCCTGCAATTCCAGTTCAGCACGCTTACGCTCAGACATCTCTCTTTGCAATGAATTTCTTTCGAGCCGAATCTTTGTTGAATATCTGATGAGAGGCAACACAATGCATATAGCAATGCCGGAAACAAAGAGGGCGTCTACAGCACCGATTTC
>DATJOY010000214.1:0-8251 GCA_035506695.1 Dissulfurispiraceae bacterium | reverse complement strand
GGAACCCTCTCCGCCGGAAATCCAGTCCTCGATTTTCGTTTTGATGGAATCACGTATTTTCCTGGCTTCCACCATTTTTTCTTCATGAGTGCCCTGCAATTGTGCTGGATCCGGGAAGCTCCAATTCATGTACTGCAGCGCTCCGGGGAACACCGGGCACTTCTGTGCACTGGCCGCATCGCAAACGGTTATAACATAGTGGAAACGCTTGCCACTTTTTAGAACATCGAATGCTTTTCCAGTAGTATTCTTTGAAATGTCTATCCCAACCTCAGCCATCGCCTCAACTGCCAGGGGATTCAAAGTTCCGGCTTCAATACCGGCGCTCTCTGCTTCAAAGCGGTCACCGGCGATTATGTTGAGGAACGCCTGTGCCATCTGACTGCGGGCACTATTGTGAATGCAGACGAATAAAACACGTTTCTTGTCCATCTCAACTCCTTATTGTTTATGATTTAGCAATATATAGCGTCAGAGTTCCGGCTCTCACAGCGCATCCGTCGAATCGACCTTGCAATATCCTCCCTGAAAATACTTCCCCTGGAAATAGAGGGCCACATTTACGAGTCCTATCAAAGCGGGCACCTCAACAAGAGGACCGATAACTGCGGCAAAGGCAGCGCCGGAGTTTATCCCAAAGACGGCCACGGCAACTGCTATGGCCAGTTCGAAATTATTGCTAGCAGCAGTAAACGAAAGCGTAGCGGTCTTCGCATAATCTGCTCCTATCTTTCTGCCGAGGCAGAAAGAAACCAGGAACATTACTACAAAGTAGATCAGTAAGGGTATTGCAATGTGCACTACATCCATGGGCAACCTGACGATGTAATTTCCCTTCAGTGAAAACATCACGACTATGGTAAATAGAAGAAAGATAAGCGTAAGAGGGCTCACCCTCGGTATGAATTCGCGTTCATACCATTGGCGGTTTTTTATTCTGAGCAGGCTGAACCGGGTGAGCATTCCGGCCAGAAAAGGAATCCCGAGGTAGATGAAGACACTTTCGGCGATCTGGCCGATTGTTACATGTACAACCGCACCTTTGAGTCCGAACCACGCAGGGAGGACTGTTATGAATATATAGGCATAGACCGAGAAGAAGAGTACCTGAAAGATCGAATTGAAGGCGACCAGCCCGGCGGCGTATTCGGGATCGCCGCACGCCAGGTCGTTCCAGACAATGACCATGGCAATGCAGCGAGCCAGTCCGATCATAATGAGACCCACCATATATTCCGGATAATCCTGAAGAAAGATAATTGCCAGCAGGAACATCAGTATCGGCCCGATAATCCAGTTCTGGACTAGGGAAAGCCCTAAAACTTTTTTATTCTTAAAGACTTCACCCAATTCTTCATACTTAACCTTTGCAAGGGGTGGATACATCATCAGAATAAGACCGATGGCAATGGGAATGTTGGTCGTGCCGACCTGAAAACTGTTGATCAGGCCCTCCACTCCGGGTACAAAATAGCCAAGGCCGACACCCAGAAGCATGGCAGCAAATATCCAAAGTGTCAGATAGCGGTCGAGAAAAGACAGGCGCTTAGTGACGGTGCTCATTCGATTATGTTACCTCCCACAGCATTTACTTTGTTTAACAGGCGCTGCCGCTATTTTGCCATTATAAATTGTGTCTTGCTTACTTTCCAGAAAAGCCCCAAGTCGCACTCTATCATCCCTGATATCATCTTCGGAAACCTTCTCCGTGACGGTAAGTAACATAAACCTTCTAAGTATGTCGGTATCGTCGAGTCGATAATGTACCCAGCGTCCTTCTTTTCTGTCCGTTATCAATCCGGCATCTTTAAGAACAGACAGGTGAAAGGAGACCTTTGGCTGGACCATATCGAGCGCTGAAAATATGTCGCAAACGCATAGTTCTCCATGTTCAAGAAGCTTCAATATCCTCAGCCTCGTTTCATCGGAGAGGGCCTTAAAAATCTTCAGAATCTCCTGCATCAGTTTATGCCTCCGATTTGATAAGTTCTTTAACCTTATCGAAACTTGGCAAAGGGTTGCCTGAATGTTTGAGCTTACCGTTTACCACTAGTCCGGGCGTGGAAATTGTATATTTCATTATGTCGCGTATATCGCTCACCTTTTCTATTTCGGCGTCAATGCCCAACTCTTTGATCGCCTGTTGCGCCAACTCTTCCATCTTGTGGCAGTTGGCGCAGCCTGGACCCAATACTTTAATCTCCACACATTACCTCCCTATCAGGAAAAATGAAGACCCAGGGTCTTCATAAAATAGCATTAAACAGATATCCGACAATGACGATTCCTATCGCAACTATGCTAAAAAAGGTTACGATAAGAGGTATCTTCAGCACATTTTTCAGGATTACAGCCTCGGGGAATGAAATCGCGGTAACCGACATCATGAATGCCAGCACCGTACCCATTGCCATACCTTTTCCCACGAGCGCCTGAACAACCGGAATCATGCCGGCGGCATTGCTATAAAGCGGTATGCCGATCAAAACGGCAACCAGTACCGCTATGGGATTGCCCGGTCCGGCATATTTAACGACAAGGTCTGTCGGTATATACCCATGCACAACAGCTCCCAAGCTAATACCGATAACAACATAAGGCCAAAGTTTTTTCAGCAGGTCTGATGTATAATCACGAGCATACGCAAGCTTATCGCGGAATCCGGTTTCAGCAACCTCCATTTCACCCACTTTCGTCTTCCAAACGTAATCCTGGACGTACTTTTCCATCCTTAGCTTGCCTATGACGATGCCGGAGAGAATTGCCAGAAATACACCCGTTCCAGCATAAATTACAGCAATCTTCCATCCAAAAAGCCCCCATAACATTATCAGTGCCACTTCGTTTACCATGGGAGAAGAGATGAGAAATGAAAAAGTGACCCCAAGCGGCACTCCTGCCTCTACGAACCCGATGAAGAGAGGGACTGCCGAGCATGAGCAGAACGGAGTGACGATGCCAAGCAGTGCGGCAAGCATATTACCTATAATTTCTTTTTTATGCGACAGTATTTTCCTGGTCTTCTCAGGCGAAAAGTACGCACGGATGATCGCCACGATAAAAACTATAGTAGTAAGCAGCAAGAATATCTTTATGGTATCGTAGATTAAGAAATTTAGCGCATCTCCGACATGGCTGGATGGTTCCAGTTTTAGCAGGTCATAGGTGATATAGTCGGCAAATTGCTTGAGCATTCTTTCCCGGTCCTTGATTTAAACATAAACTAAATTTTATATAATGTCAAGCGGAAAATAGACTGTTGGCACCGATCAGGGAAAATTGGGACTGATTGTAAGCTAACAGCGTGAGACAGGGATCACGGAAAAGAAGAAGAAAGTTTTTTTCAAGCTGTTTATACCCCAACCTTGAAAGGCGGAATCTCAACTCCGGTGATATCTTCCTTATCGGAAATCCAAGACTCTATTTTTGTCTTGATAGCATCGCGAATTCTTTTCAATACTTGCCACAGGCAGCCGCAACATCTTGGGAGCCTTGCAAAGACTACGTTGAAGCTCATTTCCCTTCACGCTTAATAAATCTCTGTTATTGACTCCGAAAGAAAGTTCGTATGTATTGAGCTGTGTCTCTAAAGTTGCGGTTATAAGTAAGCTCGTCGGGAAGCGAAGGTTTTAAGGACTGTTTCTCGCGAATGTGGCAGTCGGAGATATTATATATTTTTTGAAAGTAACAGGGGGCAATAGAAGTTTGTCGATAGTAATTTATCAGGGGAAAGAAGCATTTTCGGCCTTTCCATCCGCATAGGACAAAGTCCTATGCGAAAAATCAGAGTAACGCCGATAGGCGGGGACCAGCCTTCGATTATAAGATTATATTGCGGAGAAAATTATAATACGGAGGAAACGTTATGCCCTGGAAAATGGATATCGACCCGATGGGGAACATAGGCTTGTCGGCGCTGGTCGCGGCGGTCCCGATACTTTTTCTGTTTTGGGCCCTTGCCGTCAAACGCATGAAGGGACATTTTGCTGCACTCGGTGGCACAACACTCGCACTTGCTATTGCAATTCTTGTTTACGGAATGCCGGTGGATCTTGCCCTTTTGTCCACGGTATACGGTGCCTGTTTCGGGCTGTTCCCGGTGTGCTGGATCGTCATCACTGCGCTCTTTATTTATAATATGTCTGTGAAAACAGGACAGTTCGAGGTAATAAAAAACTCTCTTGCCTCTATCTCCGATGACCGAAGGATGCAGGCACTCCTGATAGCCTTTTCGTTCGGCGCGTTTATCGAGGGTGCGGCAGGCTTCGGCACGCCTGTTGCGATCACTGCCGCCATGCTCGCGGGCCTGGGCTTCAACCCGCTCTACGCTGCGGGCATTTGTCTGCTTGCCAACACAGCCCCTGTTGCTTACGGCGCGATCGGTATCCCGATTGTAGTCGGCGCACAGGTCGCCGGAGTTCCGGATATGGCGCTGAGCCAGCTCGTAGGCCGCACACTGCCTTTCCTGAGCGTCCTTGTCCCAATGTACCTTGTTATTCTTATGTCCGGCTGGAAGAAGGGCATAGAAGTCTGGCCCGCGTGCCTTGTGAGCGGCGCATCTTTCGCGATTGTTCAGTTCCTTTCATCGAATTACATCGGCCCGCTGCTGCCTGATATCCTTGCGTCCCTGTCTTCGATTATCGCTACGGTAGTATTTCTGAAATTCTGGCACCCCAAAGAGAGCTGGCACTTTCCTGATGAAAAACCGAGTCTCGGCAGAGAAGCACTCAAGTACACCGGCGGACAGGTTTTCAGGGCATGGGCGCCTTTCATCATCCTCTCGCTCTTTGTCTGCGCCTGGGGCATAAAGCCGGTCAATGCTGCCCTTAATCAGATCACCAAGACGATATTCGACTTCGCAATACCCATATCGGGCCTCGACAAGATGGTCATCGACCAGGCTGGAAAGGCAAAGCCCGCAGTCTTCAACCTGAATATTCTGAGCGCCGCAGGAACTGCAATCCTTTTCGCCTGGTTCTTCTCGATTCCGGTAATGGGCGCCTCCATCGGTACAGCCTGCAAGGTTGCGGGAGATACTCTCAAGACCCTCAAATGGCCGATACTCACTATCGCCACGATCCTCGGTTTCGCCTACATTATGAACTTCTCGGGCATGGCGATCACTCTCGGCACCGCCTTTGCCTCAACCGGCAAGATATTCCCGTTTTTTGCAGCAATTCTTGGCTGGCTGGGAGTCTTCATGACAGGTTCCGACACATCGACAAACGCACTTTTCGGCAAACTCCAGGCAGTCACTGCTGAAAAGATCGCTATCGATCCCGTCATCACTATTTCGGCCAATACCTGCGGCGGCGTCTGCGGAAAGATGATATCACCGCAATCCATATCAGTGGCAACCGGTGCTACCGGGCTCGTGGGCCATGAATCAGACATCTTCAGGTTCACACTGAAACATTCGATTATTTTTGCATGTATCGTCGGTGCCATGCACATTCTCTGGGCTTATGTATTCCCCGGTATGGTCCCGGTATACCAGAAGCTGGTTGCGGCTGCCCCTGCTGCGAAGCCGGCCGCAGGTGCGATCCCGGCTGTAGCAGTCATAAATCCGGATGGACTGATGTACCTCGGCATCTTCGTCGGCTTGGTGGTGCTTGTAACAATTGCTTCGAGATTAATAGGCAAGGATCTCGCCATCCAGGCGACCGGGGCTGACAAGATTCATTTTCACTAAACCGCAGGTAACTGTGTAGGATGAGGCAGATACTGTTGATGTCCCCTGTCATCCTGATCTGCTGAAAGAAGAACAAGATAAGCGTTGACGGTAAGGATGATGTATCCGATAATATAGGGTTCAGGCGCTTCAGGTGAC
The DNA here is from genome assembly GCA_035506695.1 of Dissulfurispiraceae bacterium. Classification (GTDB taxonomy): domain Bacteria; phylum Nitrospirota; class Thermodesulfovibrionia; order Thermodesulfovibrionales; family Dissulfurispiraceae; genus Fen-1308. Next base: position 2,421 of record DATJOY010000214.1, on the reverse strand, counting down.
GGGAGAAGCAGCTGTAAGCGCGGGGAAAAGGAGAAGGGCATGATCGACAAGACTATCATACAAGAGTTGGAAAATATTGTGGGACAGAAGAACGTATTGATCAGGAAAGTTGACCTTGTAACTTACAGCTACGATGCAACCTCCGATATGCCTGCACAGATACCCGACATGGTTGTGCTGCCGACAACGACTATGGAGGTTCAGAGGGTCGTCAATCTTGCTCAGGAAAAGAGACTGGCCATATACCCGCGTGGCGCGGGCACAAACCTGAGTGGCGGCACGATACCGCTTAAAAAAGGCATCGTTCTGTCTTTTCAGAGAATGAACTCAATCCTGGAGGTCGATCCCGACAACCTCACCGCGACTGTACAGCCAGGCGTTGTCATCCAGGATCTCAACAACGCCGTAGCGCCTTTTGGACTCATCTACCCGCCGGACCCCGGGACGGTAGCAACTGCAACCATGGGGGGGTCTGTTGCGGAGAACTCCGGAGGATTGAGGGGGCTTAAGTACGGCGTCACAAAGCACTATGTAATGGGCATGGAGGTGGTACTTGCGAATGGCGATACGGTCCGCTTCGGCGGCAAGACCGTAAAGAACGTGACCGCCTATGACTTTGCCAACCTCTTCGTTGGTTCAGAGGGGACTCTTGGGCTCGTCACCGAGATCACGGTGAAACTCATACCCGGCCCGAAGTATCGCCGTTCCATGATGGGCCTGTTCAAGAAACTGGAGGATGCAGGCAACACAGTCACCGGCATCATCAAGTCCCTGGTTATCCCTGCCACGCTTGAGATCATGGACAAGATGACGATACAGACTGTTGAAAGCTACGCGAGGGTAGGACTCCCAACTGATGTGGAGGCCCTGCTATTGATCGAAGTGGACGGTATGGCAGAAGAAGTGGTCGAGCGTGAGGCCCTGATAATCGCAAGGGTTGTAAAAGAAAACAATGGTTCTTTGAAGATGGCCGGCTCCGATGCTGAACGTGATCAACTCTGGGCTGCGCGGCGGGCAGCGTTGCCGGCCCTGGCCCAGTTGAACCCTACTGTTGTCCTGGAAGACGCAACTGTGCCCCGGACGCGGATAACAGACATGCTTGTGGCCTGCCAGAAAATTGCAGAGAAGTACAACTTGAAGATGGGCACCTTCGGACATGCCGGTGACGGCAACCTCCATCCGACGATCCTGACCGATGCAAACAACAAGGAGGAAATGGAACGCGTCCACAAGGCTGTCGATGAAATCTTCGCTACAGCTCTGAGTTTTGGTGGGACCCTGTCCGGCGAGCACGGCATCGGCATCGCGAAGATGCGATACCTCAGGGACGAGATTGGCGACAGCGGTCTCAGGTTGATGAGAAGCGTCAAGGAGGCCCTCGACCCGCACTACCTGTTAAATCCCGGCAAGATGGTGCCTGAAAGAGAGGGATAGAGATGACTGCCGGGGTTGAAAAAAGTGAGGGCACTGCGACGCTCTATGACGAGCTTGAACCCGTCAGGGCGGAATTGAAGAAATGCATGAAGTGCGGCAACTGTATGGCTGTCTGCCCGGTCTATATTACCGACAAAGCAGAGGCGGGCGTGGCACGTGGAAAGATTGCCGTGGCGGAAGCGATCCTCGCAGGGACACTTGATATTGACGACCCTGAAGTTGTCGAGATGCTCTTCAACTGCCTTGTCTGCAAGTCCTGCATGCAGAACTGCCCGACCAAGGTGAATTTCGACCGCATCATGCTCGCCATGCGAGCAGCCATTGTGAGGAAGAAGGGACTGCACCCCCTCAAGAATATGATCTTCAGCCTCCTGAAGCAGCCGAAGTTGTTCAATGCAGGAATGAAGGTTGGAGCGGCACTCCAGGGTCTCGCCTTCCGGGACGATCCCGGTAAAAAGGCTATTTCACCTCGGTCGCCCTTCGCCTTTGTCGGAAAGAACTATGGGTTTGACCTCCAGCGGTCATTGCCCGAACTCACGCCGACCCCTTTCCGTGATCGGATGCCTGCTGTTGTTGAGGTTAAAGATGCAAAGACGAAGGCGGTTTTTTTTACCGGCTGTTCCGTCAATTACTTCTATCCCGAGGTCGGCGAAGACGTGGTGGAGGTCTTCAAGGAGAACAAGGTCCAGATCAGTATCCCGAAGGACCAGCAGTGCTGTGGAATTGCAGTATTTGTCCACGGCGATATGAAGACCGTCCGGGAACTGGCGCGCAATAACCTGGACGCAATTGAAAAGAGTGGAGCTGAGTACCTGATTACTGCCTGCGGCTCTTGCGGAGGGGCCTGGCAGCACGAATACAAGGAACTTCTCGGCAACGACCCGGTCTATGGCCCGAAGGCTGCATACTGGTCTGCCCGCACCTATGACATCTCCACCTTCCTTACCAAAGTCATCGGCTACCGGCTCCCGACAGGAAAGGTTGAAG
>DATJOY010000213.1:0-10844 GCA_035506695.1 Dissulfurispiraceae bacterium | reverse complement strand
GAAAAGGTTGTGCTTGCAGTGCACGCCGGCAAATATGACTTGGGGACCGTACGCGACGGTACCCTCGCGGTGGTATCCGACAAGATCGACATCAACGAAATTCGTGTCATTGCACAAACGAGATCGTATCCCGACTGGGTCTACGCGGCGCGCAAAGGACTTGATCCGGAAGTAGTTGCAAAAATCAGGAAGGCACTGTTGAAACTCGACCGAAATAATCCCGAACAAAAGGCCATCCTTGATGCGGCCCAGTTCGGCGGCATCATTCCGTCTAATGATCAGGAATTCGATGCCGTGCGAAAGCTTATTAATACCGTAGAGTTGCCGCTGGACCCTTCATAATTATGGATATGCTTTTGAGGCGAATAGCTCAAGCGCGCTTTGGAACAAAGATCACAGCCAGTATCATAACCATTCTCCTGCTGCTCGGGATAGGTCTTGCCATAACAATGCACCAGTTAGTGCTCAGATCTTTACTTTCAGAAAATCGCATCCGCGGGGTATCTATGGCGCTTAATCTTGCTGTGCGTGCCACGGAACCCCTGTTGGCGGTAGATTATCTGAATCTCAAAAACCTTGTCAGCGGGGTTATGAAATCAAACGATGATGCCGTATACGCGCTTATTGTCGACCGCAATGGCGTACCCATCATTCATACATTCACCGGCGGGTTTCCCACCGATCTTAAGAATGTCAATACTGTCGGGGACAATGAGGCATATCACGTTGTCCGTCTTGCTGATGGTTCAAGGGACATCTATGATTTTGCCGCGCCTGTCATCATTGGAACGGACCGCATCGGTTCGGCACGCATAGGGCTTTCACTCGATCGAATTTATCAATCGGTAGGACAGGTGACCTGGACAATAGTTATTTCTATATTTTTTGCTATAGCCTTGACCGCCATTGTGAGCACGGGCCTTGCACGCACTGTCACACGAAGGCTGGGGGCGTTGCACAGGGCCGCAGAGGAAATAGTAAAGGGAAATCTCGACTCACAGACCGCTGGACAGACGAAACAGCTTTGCTGGAAAATGATGCATTGCACTAAAGACGATTGCCCTGCATACGGCGATGAGATACATCGCTGCTGGTATACGGTTGGGACGTTATGTCCGTCATGCTCGTCCGGGGGATACAAGACAAAAATAGAGAATTGCCGCGAATGCGCAGTCTACAGAAGAAATGCCGGCGATGAGGTGCAGAGTCTCGCCGAGTTTTTTGACGTGATGGCCTTTACACTCAAAGAGAGACTGAAGGAGCTTCGTGCGCGGGAGACAGATCTGCGCATGCAGCAGCAACTTGTACAGACCATACTTGATGCAACTCCTGATCTTGTTTCCCTGAAAGATGTTCGTCTCAGATATCGCGGCGCGAACAAGGCCTTTTGCACCTTCGTCGGTAAGACCGAAAAAGAGATCATAGGCAATACAGCCTCCAAAATATTTTCGGCAGAGCAGGCGGCGGCAGCGTCAAATGAAGAGCTGCATGTTATGCTTACGGGCCAGTCGGTTTTGGCGGAGCGGATGATTGAAAACTGCATTAATCAACAAAGGCAGTTTCATGTTGTAAAAACAGCGGTCAGGGATTCCGACGGCACCATAATCGGGGTGCTGAGCACCGCGCGCGATATAACCGAGATGCGCAGCCTGCATGAGAGGGTGGTGCATGCTCAACGGCTTGAATCACTGGGTCAGCTTGCAGCCGGTGTGGCCCATGAAATCAATACACCTCTCGGCATTATACTCGGATATGCTCAGCTGTCGGAGGAGGATGTCCCCGAAGGTTCCGAGCTTTCCGAGCATCTGGCCCTGATCGAGAAATATACACGCATCTGCAAAAAGATTGTGTCCGACCTTCTAAGCTTTTCGCGCAGCACCGAAAGCATGCTGCAGCCGCTCGACATGAATGAACTTATCAATCAGATTGCCGATATCGTCGAGCACACCTTCGGACTCGATCGTATCAGTATCGTCCGCAAACCTGACCCCGGACTGCCTTTAGTTACAGGTGACCGGGAGAAACTCGGTCAGGTGATAATGAACATCCTGACAAACGCCCATGATGCCATTGGGATGGACGGCAGCATTACCATCGGTTCGCAATATGATCAGAAGGCCGGAGATATCGTCATTGAGGTGAGCGATACGGGGCCGGGCATCCCCGCCCAATATAAAGAGCGGATATTCGAGCCTTTCTTTACAACCAAGGGTGTCGGCAGGGGCACCGGCCTTGGACTGTCTGTAACCTTCGGCATCGTAAAAGAGCATGGCGGCAGCATAGATGTTGTAAGTCCCTATCCGCAGGCCGGCGCAAAAAATGGGCCCGGATGGGAGGGCGGAACTTTGTTCCGTGTGAGACTGCCGGTTAGCCAGATTCAGCAACCGGTCGGGAAGGAGTTATAAAATGGCACGAATTCTGGCGCTTGACGATGTGTTCGATTCAGTTCAGCTTGTGAAAAAGATACTTGAGCGCAAGGGGCATACCGTATTCGGATTTACAGACGAAGATGAGGCGCTGGACTTTGCAAGGAAGAACCCCCTTGATCTGGCAATCCTGGATATAAAGTTGCGCAAGCTTACGGGAATCGAGGTCCTTGAAAGGCTGCACGCACACGATCCTTCGATCAAGGTCATGATGCTGACAGGTTACCCAACGCTGGAAACCGCCCGCGAGGCAGTGCGGTTCGGGGCGGCCGAGTATTGTGTAAAGCCGATAGAAAAACAAGAACTGGAAAAAAAGGTTGAGGCAGTCCTCTCTGTCTGATTGGGGGTTGGGGCAGTCATGAAGTCGATGCTTCGCAATCTCTTCAGATACCTGACGTATCAGACTTTCGCACCCGGCACACTGCTTCGCGAAACATACGAGGCATTCAAGGCCGTGCTCATGCATAACAGGGCCGGCATGGAACTTATGACGGAAATCGAGACGATTTACCACGAACAGCGAAAGGTCGATCTGAGCCAGGTGCAGGCCCTGTGCGAAAGACTGTCTGCGGAAGTTTCCGCAATCGTCGAGCAGCTCAATTTGATGTCCCCGATAGCTTATGCCGAACTTCCGGCTTATTGCAAAAAAATAACATTTTATATTACGCTGGCGCTTGAGACGATGCACTATGACTTCAGGCCGCCTTATGTAATTGCCTTGCGGGACATCCCGCGCAACGGCGAGGCTGTTGCGGGCGGCAAAAGCTGGAGACTTTCATCCATAAAAAGAGAGCTTGGACTCCCAGTCCCTGACGGGTTTGCAGTCACGGCCAGTGCGTTCAGATATCTCATCGAGTCCAACAATCTCAAACATGAGATCGATGCCGAACTCTCGCAGCTGGATGTATATAATGCTGCACAGCTCGAAGCTGTAGCCACCCGTCTTTCGGGGCTTCTGATGGAGGCTGATGTTCCCGATGATATTGCGCATGAAATCCTTGCCGCCTCCGATCTTATTACCTCAGGCGATGCTACAGTGAGGTTCGCGGTCAGGAGCAGCGCGGTCGGAGAAGACGGACCCTTCTCTTTTGCCGGACAACACAGGTCTGTCCTGAATGCGTCGGCAGACGGGCTGCTTTTTGCGTACAAACAGGTCATCGCGAGCAAATACTCTCCGCAGGCCTTGCACTACCGTATAGGCAACGGCCTGATAGATGTTGATATGCCTATGGCAGTGCTGTTTCTGCCGATGCTTCATGCAGAGTCTGCAGGGGTCATATATACGGCCGATCCAAATGATGCTTCGGTCAAGACAGTGGCAATCCATGCCGTCCGCGGTCTGGGAGAGGCTTTGGTGAGCGGGATGGTGAGCGCCGAGCGATACGAGGTGACACGGGACATTCCACCGAAGTGCATAAGACATACGAAAGGAAAACAGGCAGACAAGACCATTATCGGCGACTCACAATCTCTGGTAGTTGTGCCGGTAGCAGAATCCGGGCAGACCTCGCCCTTGTTGTCTGATGATGACTGCCGGGTCCTTGGGGACTGGGCGCTGCAAATGGAAAATTATTTCGCCGGCCCGATGGATATCGAGTGGTGCCGGGACAACGATAAAGGACTTATGATTTTGCAGGCAAGGCCCCTGCACATCACTCATGAGGCAGGCCCTTACCCCAGGTTTCAACTGCCTGCCGATGTCAAAACGCTTATGCGACACGGGGTTCGGGCGGCAGGAGGATGCGCGTCCGGACCGGTATTTGTCCTTGCACCTGACCGTAGCATCGATGAGATCCCCCAGGGTTCGGTGCTGGTTGCGGTTGCGGCTTCTCCGGAACTTTCGGTGGTAACACACCGGTTGGTTGCGGCAGTCTTTGAAGTCGGCAGTCCTGCCGGACATTTCGCATCGATAGCCCGTGAGTGCGGTTTGCCGATGATGGTTCAGGCCAGGGGTGCGATGGACCTGCTGTCGGACGGACTTGTTGTCACAGTTGACGCCGACCACGCCCGGATATGCGAGGGAGAACTTTCAGAGTTATGCCGGACCGATAAACAGCGTAAGGATGAATTCCTGGAAAGTCCTTTTCGTAAAAAAGTGCGTATGGCGCTCGATCTCATTTCTCCGCTCACGCTGACAGATACTCTGTCATCCAATTTTACGCCTGCAGGATGCAGGACCCTGCATGATATAATCCGTTTCTGTCATGAGCGCGCCATGCATGAAATGTTCTCCCTGGGCAGACACGGTAAAGCGATGTCCGGAAGCGCCCGGCGTATCCTGACACGACTTCCGATAGTACTATACCTGCATGACATTTCAGGGGAAACGCTCCGGGGCCGTTCATCTGAAAGCAGCATTGCAGCAGAGGAAATTGATCACCGGCTTTTCCAGGCTTTCTTGAGCGGACTGAACCATCCCGACATTTACTGGCCGCCGCAACTGCTGCATATCGACTGGAAACAGCTCGAACAGGCAGAGAGTGGCGGCATTGTGGGCCTTGATTCTCCGCTATTGGCAAGTTTCGCCATTCTTTCCAATGATTATTTGAACCTGAACATGCGGTTCGGCTATCATTTTGCCGTGATAGACAGTCTGTGTTCAGGCAGGGATGAGGAGAGCTACGTAATGTTCAGTTTCAAGGGGGGCGGATCGGAGCAGGCGGGTATTATGCTGAGGGTATTGTTTCTGATCACGGTGCTGAAACACCATGGGTTCCAGGTTACGACGAAGGGGGACTTTGTGGAGGCGGAGCTCACCCACTGCAACGCTGAAAAAGTTCTTAATATGCTCAATATGATAGGTGCACTCCTGGGCTGTACCCGCCTGCTCGATTATGTCTTGCAGGACGAGGCATCGGTGTCCCTTCTCGCAGAGAGGTTCCTTGCAGGCGACTATAATTTTGCACATTTGCACAAACTGCATGCCGAAGATGGAGGACCTAACCGTGGCCGGATATGAGCTTCAGTGGATTACCGACCATCTTGCCGTCGGGCCTGCCCCTTTGTCTCGCGAGGACATGGAGGTTATACGCAATGCAGGAATAAACAGCATCGTAAACCTCGGGGAGGAGATTGCATCACTCAGCGCAATCGAGCGGAAGCAGGGCTTCGAGGTTTTCTTCCTGCCGGTTGCAGACGACAGCGTCCCCGGCTATGCTGAACTGGAAGATGCGCTTGACTGGCTTGATGAGGCGCTCTATTTGGGCAGGAAAGTGCTGGTTCATTGCAGGTACGGTATGGGCAGGACCGGAACATTTGTTACGACCTATCTTATCCGGCGCGGCTTCGGGCTGAAACTTGCCGAGAAGGCACTTAAGAATTTCAGAACTACCCCGACGAGTTATTCGCAATGGTGTATGCTCAGAAACTACGACAAATCGATGCCTGCCTTAAAGGTCCGCAAGGCTGATCTCAGGTCCCGGCGGACTTTAGACCTCGGTCCTTTTTTTTGTGACTATGAGCATATAGCTTGTGAAATTGGAGACCGGGAAGATGCCTGTGGCAGCTCGCACGCCTTATGCTGCCGTAATCCTTTCCCGCTGTATCTCATCGAAGCTGCGTGGCTGCATCATGCAGTCGGGGTGCAGCTCGAACAGACAAGTCGCAGGGCCTTATTGGAACGTATAAATAATTCCGGGGCTTATATCTGTGCGCTGAGCGTCGAAGGTAAATGCATACTTTTTTCGCAGCGTCCCATTCGCTGCAAAATGGCCGGCAATTCGGAGACGGTTGTCATGGATGCCGGGACAGAAAAGCGTTTACAACAGCTTTCCAAGCAGCTGTTTATCGCCCTTACGGGGACCTTGCCGCCTGATGAATTACTTGAATATGATATTCGGCGCGTCCTCTCCGGTGCGTTTATCCAGGACTATTTTGCAGCTGCAAACGCCGGCAAGTCGCCAATGTTCAAAAAAAACGGGAGTTGCAGTTAAAACCGGCAGTCCTCTGCAAGGAGAATTGTGCAGTTCTCTCCTGCAAAGGACTGCGAAAGGCGGCTATTAAGGCTATTTAAAGGTCTTCAGAATGTATTCCGCGATAGCCTTTGCTTCCTTGTCAGAGATTGTTTTCTTGTCGAACTGGGTCATGCCCGGCCCAGGGTTTCTCATCTTCGCCACTATATCGGATACCTTCTTGACACCGTTTGCGTCGAGGTCTTTTTTGTGCAGCGTCTTTGCAGGGTTGACGATATTGCCCCCGTCCGGATGACAGACCGAGCAATGCTCCTGGAATTCCGCCTTACCTGAAATTTTCTTCTTCTCGTACTTCTCGCCTTTCTCCTCCGCGGCAAACGAACCTGCCGCAATAAATGCAAAAAGCGACAGAGCTGCAACCGATACTGCCGGAATCTTTTTCATCTCTCACTTCCTCCTATTTTGGATTATGCACAACTCAAGCCTGTAATATTTCCATCAGGGTCCCGCCTGCGTTCATTCCAGCGAAGGCAGCAACGGCACCGTCATAACATCATCGGGTATCTTGCCTGTAAGCGATTTCAGGAACTCGGAGATATCGCCTGCCTGGGAAGCCGCAAGATTCCTTCCGAGTTGTATTTTTGCCATTATGGTTATTGCATCCTGCAGCGCATCAACCGATCCGTCATGGAAATACGGAGGGGTTTTCTCGACATTCCTGAGAACGGGCACCTTAAAGAAATATTTGTCCGATTCGATTTTTGTTACGGCAAACCGTCCCTCATCAATCTTTTCGCTCTTCGTGTATTTCCAGTAAGGCTCGATCAACCCGAACTTCTGGTACATCTGCCCGCCGACATACGTCCCTGAGTGGCAGCCGGCGCAACCTGTGTCAATAAATGTTTTCAGCCCCTTTTTTTGTCCCGCGGTCAGAGCCGCGCCGTCGCCTTTCAGATAAGCGTCGAACGGTGACGGAGTCACGAGGGTGCGTTCAAAGGCGCCGATAGCCTTCGCAAAGTTATCTACCGTTACGGGGTCTTTATCAGACGGGAAGGCCGCTTTGAACATCGCCACATAATCCCTGTACTCCTTCAGCCTCTTCTCGACGTCTTCATACTTGACCATCCCAAAAGCAGGAGGTCCTATTACCGATTGTTTGGCCTGGTCCTCGACGCTTGTCCTGTTGCCGATCCAGTGCTCAGAAATCTGGGATGCCGCATTAAACAGGGTGGGGGCATTTCGGGGGTTCGCCTTGCAGTGGTTGCCTATCGATACCTTCAACTCGTCGGCGGCGTAAAGACTGACAGGATGGCACCTGGCACAGCTTACCGTACCGTCTATCGATATCCTTGTTTCATAAAAGAGGACCTTTCCAAGCCTGACCTTCTCAGGGGTCACGGGGTTTTGGTCCGATTCCATAACCATCGGCAGCGGGCCGAAAATCTGTCCGGCCTGTTTCTGCAGCGCTCCGTCAATGTCCTCGCCGCATGATATGCCTGCAAAACAGAGCATGAAGAGCGTCACTGCCGCCATTCTCAAGGCCTTTCCGATCATGTCCTGTACCTCCTCAGCAATCATTGCCTACTTGCCGTTTCCGTAATGCGCGGCGAGATATTTTGTAATTGTTTCTGCGTCCCCGTCAGAGATCGGGGCACCGAAGACCTTCCTCATCTTGGTTACCGTCGCGGCCCATTGCGCTTTCGGCGCCTTTGGCTGCATGGTGATATAGTCCAAGCTGTGGCATATGTTGCAGAGGGTCGACGTCTTGTCCATGCCTTCGCCCGGCTCAAGCCGGACCTGAATGTCGGGCAGCGTTATCTGCCTGACATTATTTTCGGCAGCATATGCGATCCCGGCAACTACAAAGAGTAACAGGAAAGATATCAATGTTTTTTTCATCTGCCCCTCCTAACGGACCGTCACTTCGGTCTTCTCGACCTTGTTCCACAAATACCCGGCCGGGTTCCAAAGCCCTTCAAAGGGCTGCGATTCGCCGATGCTGTTCGTAGCTTTTGCCATCAATACGTAATTACCCGGACCTTCCGGTTTCCAGTTGAAAGACCACTGCACCCATGAGTATTTGCCCATATCCCTGCCCAGCCGGGCCTCCTTCCAGGTCCTGCCGCCGTCTGTGGAGACCACAACCTCGCGTATGCGATATCCACCCGAAAATGCAATGCCTGATATCTCAAGGGGACTGCCGGCCTTCGATGCAGTCCCGTTCGCGGGTTCGATGATCAGAGACCTCGTGGTCATCCGATTTATCGGGATGGTCTTCTTCGGTGCAGAGCCCGGCTCAACACAACCGCAAGGAGTATCAGGTATGCGATAAGCGGTCTTTACCCAGAACCCCTCAAACGGTTTGTTCAAAACAGTTATTTCGCTTAAGGCCTTTACCCAGTATGTCGCATACCAGCCCGGGACAATCAGTCGAGCGGGGAAGCCGTTGAGCATCGGAAGAGGTTGACCGTTCATTTCGTAAGCTATGATGATGTCGTCTTCAAGCGCTTTGTCGACCGGAAGGCTCTTGACAAGATCGGGTATTGAAGCCAGCGGAGGCCTGTCGAGTCCGTCAAATGACACATCGACCGATCCCGCTTTGATATCGGCCTTCGCAAGGACGTCCTTTAGCCGGGCCCCTGCCCAGGTTACGTTGCCCATCGCGCCGTTGCCCCACTGACCGCCGAAGACTCTTGGTTCAAAAAGCCCCCTTCCGTTGCCGGAGCACTGGATTACTGCCGTATAACCAACCTTGTCGAATTTCTTGAGTTCATCCATCGAAAGTGAAAGTTCCCTGTGGACATTCCCGCCGATCTTCAGCCTCCAGGTGTTCAAATCAACCGATGTCGGTATCTGCGAGATATGCCACCTAACAAAAACCGCTTCATTCGGCGTGATCATATTCTTGAAGAAATGCAGCGGCGTTTCGAGCTGCGGTGGCCTGGCGGTCAGGAGCATCAGGTCAGTCTTTTCAGGGAACCGTGCCATTCGGTCAGCTGCGAAGATATCTGAGGGAATGGCTCCCAAAGCAGCCAGCGCAGTGAATGCTCCTGCCCCCTTCAACAGACTTCGGCGCGACAGCAGTTGATCATCCATAACAGAACCTCCTTTTTAGACCTGTGATTTCCAGGCTCGTACCTGTGATTTCCGGGTCCTCGCTTGTAAAAAAAATAATTGTGAAATGTATGATTTAATTATAGATACTAAATCTCGTTTGACAAAATTCATAGAAAGACGCGGGTTATCATCGCATAATATTTCCCGATTCCATGAAAGGCTGGAAGGCTACCTGAAATCAGCAGGAGCATTACGACGATCATGTAAAGATTGATCATGCGGAAAGCCTCGCGGCAGCAATCCCCATTGCTTCTGAGGAAATTGACTGCCTGGAGCATGAGCCATGCGGAAGCCGCCAGAAGCAGACAACTAATAAAATGCGACTGAAAGAGTCCGAAAAGAGACAAGGCCAGTCCGCAGACCGCCGTGGCAGCTATCCAGTGGAAGATGATCCTGGACATCTGACTTCTCCTGAATATTCGCGTTACGGAGGGGAGTCCCGCATCCTCGTACTGTTTCCCATAGCCCATTAGAAAGAGCCAGAAATGAGGGACCTGCCATATTATGAAGAAAAGGCAAAGGGCCAGCAGTCTCGAATCCGGAAGATTTCCGCCTGCTGCGACCCACCCAACCACCGGCGGCAGGGCGCCCGTAAGCGCGCCGGGGACCGCCGCGAATGCAGTCATCCTTTTCAGATAGGTGTAGACGCCATTGTACCAAACCGATGCACAAACCCCGATAATCGCCGTCCCGAAACCAAATTCGGCAATCAAAATAGCGGCACCAGCAACTGTAAATAGCATTGAGAAAATAGCTGCGCGTTCGGGCGTGATCATTCCGGACGGCAATGGCCTGTTTTTTGTCCTCTCCATGAGCGCATCCGTGGCCCTTTCCTGGTACTGGTTGAGACAGGAGGCGCCGCAGGCCATAAGGAAGATACCCGCAGCAACGAAAATGATCTTCTCCAGGTTGTGCGGACGGGCGAGCAAAAAAGCGCTCGCAGCCGAGAACGCCGCGAACAGGGCTATCCTGATCCTGAGAAGTTGAAGATAATTGCTAATCACATTCAGATACATAACCTTCCGCCGGGATTCTGCCGATATTTTGATAGTAGGATTTTTTCAGAATTACTTGCCATTGTTATTTCACCGTCTTTATATATTCGACGAGTTCTTCAAGTTCAGCGTCCGTAATGGGGATGACCGGCATTACAGGCGGGTAGCCTTTCACAACATCGACGTTCGGATGGCGAACATAATTTTTAATGTATTCTTCATCGACTGTTATGTGCCGCTCCATCCCGGCAGTCGTAACAACCTCTGCAGCCCCGTAAAGACCCTTGAAAGTAGGCCCGACCTTTCTCGATCCGTCCGTGCTGTGGCAGCCCGCGCAACCTTTGTCCTGAAAGACTTTCTGTCCTTTTGCAGCCGCACCTGCAGGGCCTGCTTCG
>DATJOY010000212.1:0-21734 GCA_035506695.1 Dissulfurispiraceae bacterium | reverse complement strand
TAGAACGTATGCCACTGGTATGTTCCACTGGAATTCAGTTTAAGGATAAATGTATTTTCATGTGCCGTAACAGATGTCGCTAATGTTGGGCAGTCACCGCCAGTCGAGTATAAGGGGAGTGTCACACTGGAAAATTGATGCAACGGAGCTTCCCCTCCAGGGCCATTCCAGGAAGCTCCGCTGGTTCCGGAAACATAAATATTGCCGCTGCTGTCCACAGCGATTCCGCCGGCCCCTGTATCGCAGGCTGGAGCGTTTGTTATATACGAGCAACCCGAAGCTGCTATACCGTAAAAGGTGTGCCACGAGTAGACGGCGGCCTGCGTCGGAGCGACGGATAGAATCACCAGACATAATGCAGCCATTAATAACGAAACCGCCCACCGATTCATCATACCCTCCTCAGTTAATAATTATGTTGTCAACCGTCACAACTCCGCCACTGATGGTAAAGATACCATTTACAGTCGTCATCAGCGGATTCAGCACGAAATCATAGTTGTACCCGCCCTTTAATAAAACAGCGATATTGGCTCCAAATGTTAGTGATTCGCTAAAAACCATGGTTTGAGCCTGGATAGTATCGCCATCGGCTGCAGCATTATAGGCATTCTGAAGTTTTGAATAAGAGTTGAAGGGATTGCCTCCTCTTATAACCCTTACACTTCCGTCCTGGTCGTCAAGCTTCAGTACAAAAACGCTTTCGGTGCCAATAAACGCATGGAGCGGTGAACCCCATGTAGCATAACTTCCGCCAGTGACATACACTTTGCCATTAGTGCCTACGGCAACGCTCCAACCTTCATCATTGTTGCCCGAGCCGTAGAAAGAGTTCCATTGATATGTACCGCTACTATTGAGCTTCAGCAGAAAGACGTCGTAGTTGCCACTATATGCTGATAGAGGCGAGCCCCATGTTCCATTGCCAGTGCCCGTGACATAGACATTACTGCTGCCGTCTACAGCTATGCCATAGCCGTATTCATCATTTCCGGAGCCGTAGAATGTGTGCCACTGGTATATACCGTCTGTATTGAGTTTCAGTACGAACACGTCCCAACCACCGCTCCAATCATGGAGCGCAGTTCCTGTCCAACCTGCTCCGCTGCCTGTCACATATATGTTTCTGTCGCTGTCAAGTGCAAGCCCCACCCCATGGTTATTATTGCTTGGTCCGTAAAAGGTATGCCATTGATACGTTCCACTGTTGTCCAGTTTTAAAACGAAGACATTGAGATCTCCTACGGTATGCTTGTTGATAGGAGAGCCCCAGGCTACGTCGCTCTTTCCCGCAACATAAATGTTTCCGCTTCCATCCACGGCAATGCTGTTCCCATAATCCAAAGCGCCAGAGTCGCTGGAGCCGTAAAAAGTATGCCACTGATGCGCTCCGCCGCTGTCGAGCTTAAGAACAAATAGATTATACCAACCACCACTATAGGGATGGAGAGGTAGGCCCCAGGAAGAATCGCTCTGGCCGGTAACATAGACGTTGTCGCTGCCGTCCACTGCAATGCCATGGCCCAGATCATATCCGCTTGATCCATAAAAGGTATGCCACTGATAGGCTCCGTTTGTATCCAGCTTCAGCACGAAGCTGTCATAGTTTCCGCTGAAATCATTGAGAGGGCACGGTGATGTGCCTGCAATGGTGCAAGACCCTGGACCATTCCAAGATGCATAACTATATCCGGTCATGTAGACATTTCCGCTGCTGTCCACAGCAATGCCAGAATCTGCAGAACTGTTGGTTCCACCGTAAAAGGTGTGCCATTGATAAGCACCTGTGCTGTCGAGTTTCAGCACAAAGTTATTTCCACTGGCATGAAGAGGGCAAGGTGGTACGCCTGCAACAGTACACGACCCAGGACCATTCCATGACGCGCTGCTGTATCCCGTTATATAGACATTACCGCCGCCATCTACAGAGATGCCGGTGCCGTAAGTTGTCCCTCCGACTGCACCGTAAAATGTGTGCCACTGGTAGACCGCCGCGCGGCTTTGCGCAGCAGACAGAGTCAGCATGCAAATAGCAATCGATAGTAATAAAAGCCCCCTCCACTTCATCACATCCTCCTATTTAGTCCGAGATGATTATATTTTCAAGCGTCACAGGCCCCCCGCCGATCGTCACACTGCCCTGTACCGTTGTAAAGCCCGGATTAACGGAAAAATCGCATTCATAATAGCCTCCCAGCAATTTTATCGATTTGCCGTCTGCGAAGTTTAAGGAAGTGTCCGGCATGACAGTCGCCTGGGCCAATATAGACTGTCCGTCCAGTGCATCCGCGTAAGCAAGGGAAATAGACGAATAGGGAACAGCGGTCTCCAAAATTGTTATATGATTAGATGCGCATACTGCCGGCGATAGTTTGAGTATAAAGGCTTCATACGCGCCGGCATACGCGTGCAGCGGATCGGTGTTGTTGTCTCCCTTCCATGAAGCGTTGCTGTAGCCTGTAACGTAAAGATCGCCTCCGGTGGTCAAAGCAATACCATAGCCATAATCATATGTTGTTGATCCGTAGAAGGTGTGCCATTGATGTGCTCCAATGTTATTTATCTTCAAAACCAGGATGTCCGAATTGCCGCTGTGTGGATGAAGCGGAGATCCCCACGTTGCCGGGCTGAAGCCGGCGATATAACTGTTTCCGCCCTTGTCCACTACGATGCCGTTCGGACCTCCTCCATCGCCGTAAGAAACACCGGACCCGTAGAATGTATGCCAGAGGTATCCGCCACTGCTGTCGAGCTTGATCAGAACAATGTCGTATGTTGTCCCGGGCGAACCGGAATAACTATTCAGCGGAGACTGTCCGGATGGCCCGACCCATGATTTCCTGCTTTGCCCCAGAACATAAACGTTGCTGCTGCCGTCAAAACCAATGCCCTGCCCGAAGTCGTAGCCGTCCGAGCCATAGAAAGTATGCCATTGATATTCGCCGGCGCTATTTAGTTTAAGCACAAATATGTCAGTGCCCCCGGTGAAGCCATTGATCGGAGCTTTATAGTCAGGAGCGGGACCGGTCCATGTTGCACCGCTTTCTCCAGTTACATAGGAGTTTCCGCTTCCATCCACGGCAAACCCAAAGTTTGTGCTGCTCGACGATCCTGAACCATAGAATGTATGCCACTGATAAGTGCCGCTGCCGTTAAGTTTCAATACGAAGCTGTTATACGCGCCGCTACCATAAGGGTTGAGTGGCTCTTCATTGCCTGGCCCATTCCATGAGGAGCTGCTCTGCCCCATAATATAAACATAGCCACTACTGTCAGTTTTAACGCTCCAGCCGTAATCATTGTTACTCGATCCATAGAATGTATGCCACTGATAGCCACCCCCGGTATCGAGTTTAAGAACAAACATCCGTCCGGTATTATTCAGAGGGGCCTTATCGTCCGGGTCCGGGCCGGTCCATATGCCTCCGGCATAGCCGGTCACATAGATAGAATTGCTTCCATCCCACGTAATGCCGACGCCTGAATCATCTTCGCCCGTTAACCCATAAAAGGTGTGCCACTGGTAAGTACCACTGCTGTCAAGCTTGATTACGAAAATATCACTTTTATTGCTGCCACCGGAATGAGCATGGAGAGGAGATTGGCCTGAAGGTCCGTTCCAGGTGTACCAACTGTATCCTGTCACGTATATGTTTCCACTACTGTCGGTAACAATACCGTTGCCGGAATCATAGCCGCTGGATCCGTAAAAAGTATGCCAGGAGTAAACCGGATCGATGACAAGCTGCTTAGTTCTATCATATTTACCGACCTTGAAGCCCACGGCGCCTCCTGACAATTGATACTCGATCTTGATGGAGACTTTTTTGCCGTCTATCTCCTGCCATGCTACAGGCGCCGCCTCGGTCACATATCCTTTGGCGAACTTGAATCTGATCTCCCCATTTTTCCGCAGTTCTACCGGGACATTATACTGCAGTCTTATCTTTGACACATCGGCTCCCGGTGAAATCAGATAAGTGCTTTCGGTGATGCCGTCCCTTGTCGCAGAATATACAAGGGTTATACCAGGCCACAAGTTTTTGTAAATGACCTTCCGCAATGCCTGCGCCCCTGACGATACTCCTGATGATTGCAAGTCGCCTTCGGATACCGGCATTACCCCTTTAGTGCCTAGAAATTCTGCGGTCAATGCATGATCGAGTGCTGCAAGATACGCTTTAGTCGGAGCAAATCCGAGGACATGATTGCCTGCCTTGAACTGAAGCATGCTGCTGCCTGGACCGGTCTTGTCCGACACAGAGGCTGATGGAGCTGAATCAGAGAAGGCATTGCTGACGAGCAGGACCGACAAGGCGCACATTGCAGTAATACATATATACATGACTTTGGGAATCCACATTAATCCGCGTTTCATCATTTCCCCCCTTACGGCTAAATTAGTTCGCCTGTCCCTTAATAAGACAGCTGGCTATGTTTCGATAAAAACTACCGGGCATGTCGAAGTCGATTCCTTCGGCAGCCCGGCCGTCTTGCGCTGACTAAGACCCGTCGCTTTCCGCCCCCTCCTCACGAAGGGTTTAGCTTTATCAGGAAGGTGTTTATGCATAATTATAAGATGATGCAAGACTGATATCAATCACTATTTTGGGGTGTGATAAAGTCGGGTTGCGCGATCATCTGGCATATACGGAGAATAAATATAGCGGGTAAGATAAGTCTTTGACTTGCTGTCGTCTTTTCGAGTTCTGGCTATAGCTGATAGATGAATTTTTTACTGCTGGCAAAGACCGTGAGTGCTGTCTGTGCCTATTACGATATATTATTTCAATGTAAACCAACCGCAGCCCACTGTGCCGCCGCCTTGGATGGTCATGCTGCCATATAAAGTAGTCATGCCGGCGCTTTGAACATAATCATATTTGTAGCCTCCGGTTATTTCAACATTTACAGGCCTGAAAAATGTCAGGTCCTCAGTTAAAACCGTGGCCGGCATCTTGATAACATCTCCGCTGTCCGCATGTTCATAGGCGTCCTGCAGATTTGCGTAGGAACCAACTGTCGCGCCTTCCCTGACAAGCTTCACTTCCGTACCTGTGTACTCCGCTGCTCCAATATCAACTGAGCCGTTGATTATCCTCGGGTTGCTGTCGATGTCCACAGTTGAAAGCGATGGTGCCGACGACAGCCCCGTGTCTATACAGGGAGAATCCTTGATAAGATGCCAAAGATCGTTGAGTTTAGGGTCTTCATTGATATTTCCGTCCTGCTGCGCAAAAGCCGGCAAGGAAGCCGCCCACAGTTTCACATCGTTGTTGTAAACGTTCACCAGAGTCGACTGGGAATTATTGATCGCCAGATCGTACGAGCCTAAAGTATCACTGTTAGCGTACAGGATATTATTGTAGATATTTGTTGTTCCAGTCTTCGGCCACACGAAAAGGCCGCCAAATTGCTGCGCACTGTTTTTGAAAAAAGTATTATTTACAACAGTAATATCACTCGATCCTGACGATTGGATTTGTGCCGCTCCGCTCTGCTGAGCGGAATTGTCATAAAAGATGTTATTTACCATTATTACGGTGCCATTGGTGGAAACCACGGAGGCCCCGCCGCCCATTCCTTGATCGCCGGCATCATTCCTGGCAATATTGGATATAAAGGTATTTCCCTTCAGAGTAATCTGCGAGCTGACGTCAGCAAACGCAACAAGACCTCCTCCGCTGCTTTGCGATCTGTTGCCGCTGAATGTATTATTTTCTATTGTGATCGGACCGTAACTGGAAATATGTGCCCCGGCGCCTTGTCCAAGACCGGTCTGAGTGTTGTTACTGAAAACGTTGTTCCTGACTATGACAGTACTCGTACCCGTTGCGTGGATATTAAGACCCGTCCCATCTGCATTAGACACATTATTTTTGAATTCACAATCCTCAATCGAAATATTTGCCTGATCAACAAAAAAGTCGAGCCCCGGCTGGCCAGCGCCATCCCCCGTGGAATCCTGAATCGTGACTCCTTTAATCGTAAATTGAGTAGCTGCGTCTGCAGACAACCAGGACGTGAGACCAAAATTTGATTTGATTATTGTCTTGCCGGTGCCGGCCCCCTGTATAGTGAGCGAATGATTCTCCAGCATTGATACTGAGCCATCACAATTGTAAGTGCCAGCCGCCATGACAATCATGTCGTCCTCTCCATTGTTGCGAGCAACGATCAAGGCATTATTGAACTCGGTTAGATTTGAAACATTGAATGTTGCTGCCAGTGCGACCTGCGAAATCATCACAGCCAGCATAAAGGTCACTACCGCCGGACAATAGCGGTGTGCGATAGTGTTATTAAGGCGTAAGTTGTCAACTCTCATTACAATTCTCCCCTTCATGATTTCCGGCATAGTCCGGCATGATACATTATCTGCGTCAATTGCTGAATATCATATTTTCAACAGTCACTGTTCCAGTACTGATTGTCATTTTGCCATAAACAGTTGAGAAACCGGGATTCGAGGTAAAATCGCATTCATAGCCGCCTTTGAGCGTAACAGCGAAATTGCCTGTCAGGGACAAATCCTCGGTAAACGGCAGCGCCTGAATGTAAAGAATGTCATTATTCGCCGCATAGCCGTAAGCCGTCTGGATGTATGAATAAGGAGTGCCGCCGCCGTTGATGGTCACGGCGTGATCTGGGCATGTGTTAATCGCAGACAATTTCAGGACGAAGATATTTTCAGTGCCATTGAAAGCATGCAGAGGGAGCGTGTCTCCATCGCCATTCCAGGTTTCGGCAAAACTGTCGCCTGCAGTATATAAAAAGCCATATCTGTCAACAGCAATGCACATTGCGTAATTGGACGTGTCGGACCCGTAAAATGCGTGCCATTTGTACCCGCCGTTGCTGTCGAGTTTGAGTACTGTAATCTGGCCCTGGTTGTGCAAAGGAAGTTGTCCATCCGGTCCGTTCCATGACCAACTGGTACCTGCCAAATATATATTTCCATTTGCGTCAAGGGCGATGCCCCTCGCCTCATCATACTGATTCCCGCCGTAAAAGGTGTGCCATTTATAGTCGCCGCTGCTGTCGAGCTTCAGAACGAACATGCCGCCGCCATATGCATGGTAAGGGTCTTGCCCGTCGGACCCTTTCCATGCGGCCCAACTGCCCCCGGTAATATACGTACTGCCGCTGGAGTCTGCGGCTATGCGATCCGCAAAGTCTTCGTCGCCTGAGCCGTAAAAAGTATGCCATTGATAGTTGCTGTCCTTGTCAAGTTTCAGAACAAAAATATCATCGCTGTTGTTGAGGCTGCTGAAGGCATGTTTTGGTGGCTTGTTGCTGCCGCCGTTCCAGGTTGCCTGACCGTAGCCCGTCACGTACACATTCGCATTGCTGTCCAGGGCTACCCCGTAAGCGGTCTCATTTGCGCTTGATCCGTAAAAAGCATGCCACAGGTAGCCGCCACCGTTGTCCAGCTTCAGCACAAGGATATCCGCAGACCCGCTGAAAGGGTGTTTTGGGTCCTGCCCGTCGGGGCCGGTCCATGAAGCCTTGCTGCCGCCGGCGACATAAATATTGCCGGTTGAGTCCACCGCAATGCCCATTCCCTGATCGGCATAGCTCGCTGATCCATAAAAAGTGTGCCACATATAACCGCCATTCTTGTCGAGCTTGAGTACAAAAAGGTCTGTATTGCCATTGAAGGGATTGCCGGGTGCGTGTCCTGATGGCCCGGTCCAGCCGTACTTACTCCACCCGGTCACATAAACATTGCCGTTTTGGTCCACCGCTATGTCGTTGGCTGAATCGTCGTCATACTGACTTCCATGGAAGGTGTGCCATTGATGCTCTCCTTTGCTGTTCAGTTTCAACACGAAGATGTCTTTGTATCCTCTGTATGCATCGATTGGCGGTACGTCACCCTCTCCATTCCATGTGCCCTCGCTGCGACCTGCGACATAAACGTTGCCGCTCGTATCGGTAGTAATCGCAAACGCAACATTTTCGTCAGAATCTCCGGTCGAGCCGTAAAATGTATGCCAGGAGTAAACCGGATCGATGACAAGCTGTCTGGTTCTATTATAATCACCGACCTTGAACCCCACGGCACCTCCGGACAACTGATACTCGATCTTGATGGCGACTTTTTTGCCGTCTATCTCCTGCCACGCTACAGGCGCCGCCTCGGTCACATATCCTTTGGCGAACTTGAATCTGATCTCCCCATTTTTCCTCAGTTCTACCGGGACATTATACTGCAGTCTTATCTTTGACATATCGGCTCCCGGCGAAATCAGATAAGTGCTTTCGGTGATGCCGTCCTTTGTCGCAGAATATACAAGGTTTATACCAGGCCACAAGTTTTTGTAAATGACCTTCCGCAATGCCTGCGCCCCTGATGATACACCTGATGATTGCAAATCGCCTTCGGATACCGGCATTACCCCTTTAGTGCCGAGAAATTCTGCGGTCAATGCATGATCGAGTGCTGCAAGATACGCTTTAGTCGGGGCAAACCCGAGGACATGATTGCCTGCCCTGAACTGAAGCAGATTGCTGTTTGGACCAGTCTTGTCCGACTCGGTGGCTGATGGACCTGAATCAGATAAAGCATATCCGAGGAGCAGGACAGACAAAGCGCATAGTACAGCGATAGTCATACACATGACGTTGGAAATCCAAATAAATACATGCTTCATCAGGTCCCCCTCCCGACTGATTTAACTCGCCTTTCCTTTAACAAAATAATCGGCGATGTTTGGATAAAAAAACGGGCATGTCGAAGTCGATTCCTTCGGCAGCCCGGCTGTCTTAATTTCAAGACCCGTCGCTTTCCGTCCCCTTCTCACGAAGGGTTTAGCTTTTTCAGGTGCATCTATATGCCACAATTATAAAACCAAGCGGTAATGAATGCAATCAGTATTTTAGGTATTACTAAGAGGGATGAATGATTGTGGAGTGATCAGTTGCCGTGCCCCTGAATCCAGGGTCGCATTCTTCGTTGACTTCAAAAAAAATAGCTGCCCTTTCTCTTGCCTCATCCATGCTGCGGCTGCCCTGCACTCTCGTTGCCAGGCGGTGACCGAATTTATAGTTCTTCGCAAAATAGTGGGTAAACTTCTTAAGCCTTCCGAGTCGTCTTTCGGGCGGAAAAAGCTCGTCAAGGAGATCGATAAAATTGCCATAGATCGCAGGCAGGCAGATCGACGGTCCCGTAATATCCGATCCGTATAAGTCCCGGGCTATTTCGGCGAACAGCCATGGTTTGATCGCCGCACCCTGACCGAGCATCATGCCGTCGGCATTTGAGACGCGCAGGCAATCCTCTGCATCCCGCACAGAGAATATACCGCCATTGGCAATGACCGGGATTGCGGCCCATTCCTTCACCCTCGCGAGCCACTCCCATCTCGGCCTTCGTTCAAAAGACTCGTCTTTGAGCCGCGCATGTACTGTGAGCATGTCGATGCCCTCTCCCTGGAGAATGGTGCAGAAGGACTTCAGTTTTTCTTCATTGAGCTCGAAGCCGAGCCTGATCTTTGCGGTCAACGGCAGCGCGGTGAGTCTTCTTGCTTCCGCCACCAGCCGACGCACATCCTCAGGTTGTTCCATGAGCATGCAGCCCGCGCCGAGCCGGGCCACGGTTGTAGCCGGGCAGCCCATATTCAGATCAATCGCGTCAGCATCAAGCTTATGAAGGGCATTTATGGCCGGTGCGACATCTTTGACTGCGGAGATCAGCAGCTGATGAGAAAGCGGTCTTTCCAGTGCTGTCCTTATAAGAAAAGGAGAAATCCTCGGGTTTTCAGACGGCAGCCTTTTTGCCGAGAGCATCTCTGTAGATAAAAGACCGACCCCTCCGAAGCCGCACATTATCTGCCGGAGCGCGCTGTGCGTAAGGCCGGCCATCGGTGCCAGGAGTAAAGGAGGCTCTATCTGAAGATTTCTGATCCGAATGTGTCGCAAAGCTGTTTTCATTTCGAGCAATTATATTAACAAGCAGATACCATGTTTCTGCAATCCGGCGTCAAAGTGTTAACCTGAGATATGCATAAACGCAGTCAGGAACAAACAGGAACTCATGCAGAGTCCTTTCTTCCCATGACCATGGAGCAGGCACGCAGCCGCGGCTGGGAGGAGCTGGACGTCATCTTCATCAGCGGCGATGCCTATATCGACCACCCCTCCTTCGGAGTGCCGCTTCTGGCTCGCTGGCTGGAGAAGCACGGTTTCAGGGTTGGCATTATCAGCCAGCCTGATTGGCGTTCCAAAGAACCGTTCATGGCACTTGGCAAGCCCAAGCTCTTTTTCGCTGTATCGGCCGGGGCGATGGATTCGATGGTTTCTCATTACACGGCGGCGCGCAAGCTGCGCCATGAAGATGCCTATACGCCCGGCAACCTGAATGGGGCGCGACCCAACCGCGCCACTATCATCTACACCAATCGGCTGAATGAAGCTTATCGCGGTGTCCCGGTCATTATAGGCGGCATCGAGGCTTCATTGCGTCGTTTTGCGCATTATGATTTCTGGGAGGACAAGGTCCGAAGGTCGATACTCTTCGACGCCAAGGCTGACTTGCTGATTTACGGCATGGGTGAACACCCACTCCTGGAGGTTGCGAGCCGGATGCAAATGGGCGAGCCACTGGCAGACATATGCAATGTGCGCGGGACGGCTTATATCAGCCGGGAGATTTCGTCCGTTACCCTCTCAGACAGCGGGGAAAGCCGAATCCTTGAAATCCCGACGTTCGAAGATGTGATCAAAGACAAGAGGAATTTTGCCGAGGCCTTCCGTCTCACAAATCTTGAACAGAATCCGTATTGCAGTCGGACCATTGTGCAAAGCCACGGCGACCGCATGCTCGTCTGCCTTCCTCCGTCGCTGCCGCTGACCGAGTCCGAGATGGACGCACTCTACGCCCTGCCGTTCGTGAAGGCACCGCATCCATCGTATAAAGCCCCGATCCCGGCCTGGGAGCAGATCAAGAACTCAATCACCAGCCACCGCGGATGTTTCGGCGGCTGTTCCTTCTGCGCCATCAATATGCATCAGGGCAAGACGATACAATCCCGCAGTGAGAACTCGGTGCTGAACGAAATTAGTGCGCTGGCCGGTAAGTCATGGTTTCACGGCAGCATCAGCGACATCGGCGGGCCGACAGCAAATATGTACGCTCTCGCCTGCAATAATCCCGATGCAGCGAAATTGTGCCGCAAGCAGAGTTGCATTTTCCCTCAGATCTGCAAAAATCTCAAGACAGATGACAAGCGTGCGGTTTCCCTATTGCGCAAGGCCCGCAGCTGCAGCGGCGTAAAACATGTGGCGGTGTCGTCGGGTGTTCGCTATGACCTGATGGAATGTCAGCCCGCATATTTCAGCGAGCTTGTGTCTCATCACGTAAGCGGTCTGCTGAAAGTAGCGCCCGAGCATCTTGTCGAGCACGTTACAACCCTGATGCACAAGCCCGGCAGGAAGTCCTTTGAAAACTTCCTCAGCCGGTTCCGGGAAGAAAACGACCGCATCGGCAAGAGACAGCAGGTTGTTCCATACCTGATCTCAGGACATCCCGGCTGCACTCTTGCCGACATGCTCGAACTGGCACTCGCGTTAAAGAAGCTCGGGCTCAAGGTTGAGCAGGTGCAGGATTTCACACCTGCGCCCGGGACACTATCGACCTGCATGTTTCACACCGGCATCAATCCCGAGAACGGAAAAACAATTTATGTACCGCGGAGCGATCGCGCAAAGGGTTTGCAGAAAGCGCTGCTGCTGTGGCACAAACCCGATGAACGCAAAAAGGTGTTGGAGGCGCTCAGGGAGTTGGGAAAGGAAGATATGGCCGGGATGCTGTTCGGGCGCGCAGGCATCAAGCGCGAACGCGTGTGGAATCAGGCCGGTCGGACGCCTGAAAACAAAGGAACATCTCCATACGCAAAGAGGCCCGGCCGTACAAAACAGCGGTAGATTATTTTATCCTGTATCATAGTTATTTGAGGCGAAAATTATGAAAAGGATTCTCGGTCTGGTCATTATTTTCATATTCACTGCAGTGATTGTCGAAGCTACCCTGCCGGTGCGGGAGCGCTTCAATGTTAAAAGGGCAGCCATTATGTCCGCCGCCAAATCGTCCCTTTCTGCTGATGGCGTTGAAAGGCTTCAGGATATTCTTGCGGGAAAAGCGGAGCAGAAACGGGTTAATGTTGACTCCGTATTTTTTCTGAAGCCTGCGTTAAGCCCTGATTTACTGCGTAACGATGCGGGCCGGGTAAAAAAGTTTTTGAAACTGATCAACGACGGGAATATGGTGGAAGGCTTTCTGACCGGAGGCGGACCCTCTCTTAAGGGCAGCAGAACATTTCGCGTCACATACTCAGTGGAAGAGTCTGTTGACGAAAAGGTTAATTCAAATTCAGGCAGGCGATATTATCTCAAGGTTATGACAATGCGATCTGGAGAATCATCCGCTTCTGTAAAAGGCACAAGTGAATTTCGCTTCGATATCGAAGCTGCGCAGTACGGAAATACATCGGTAATGTCGGACATCCTGAAAAACGGCGCGGACATTAACGCAAGAGATGATCAGGATGGCAGGACAATCCTTATGCACGCAGTCTGGTTTGGACATATGGACGTTGTGCGCCTCCTGATTGATAAGGGCGCGGATGTTAACGCAAAAAATAAAAATGGCGCTACTGCGTTGATCCTGGCAGCTGATAAAGGCAATGCCGAGATGGTCAATTATCTGATTGAGAAAGGCGCAGATGTTAATTCAAAGGGCGCCAATGGAACAGCGCTGATGTTGGCAGCCGGTAAGGGTAACGCTGAATTTGTGCACTTTCTGATCGATAAAGGCGCGGACGTTAACGCAAAAGATAAAAATGGCACAGCGTTGATCCTGGCTGCCGATAAGGGTAATACTGAGATTGTGATTTTTCTGATTGATAAAAAAGCAGATGTCAACGCAATGGACTCTCTCGGGTATCCCGCATTGATGAAAGCAGCCGGGAGAGGCTACGAAAACATTGTGCGCATCCTGCTCGACAAAGGCGCGGATGTAAACTCAAAAAGTTCTATCGGTTATACAGCCCTTATGAGTGCAGCCACTTCAGGCCGTGTGGACGCTGTAAAAGTCCTGATTGACAAAGGCGCAGATGTCAACGCAAAGAGTTCTGCAGGAGATACGGCATTGATCAGAGCGGACAGGTATGGCCATCCTGATGTAGTTGATCTGCTGAAAAATGCCGGAGCCAGGTAAGTGGGATAAGACGCTATAATGAAAAATGAAATGTGTTATTACAAGACTTGACCCCATAAATTCATAATTTTGCACTGTATAGGTGTCAGCCCTGCTGCGGGTTACCATATCATTACCCATGCCGTATTTTCTTTCGCTACAGGTTGCAGTTGTACTGCTCCAGTCACTCATCTGGATTTAGAATGAAGCTGAAACAGATGAGGTCAGGCTGGCAAAATGTGCATACAGGTCGCACTTGCCATTATCTCTCAGTAGCATTATAATGTAATTGAAATTAAACTTCAATAACATCGGAGCGCATATGGATTTACAGAGCTTTAACCCGTGGTGGAAGACCGGAAAGATATCCCCTGAGTTTACCGGAAGAAAAAGAAAGATATTCGATGAGATCGTCAGATATGTAAACAAGCGCCAGATCGTTCTGTTCACGGGGTTAAGAAGGGTCGGCAAGACAACCCTTATGTACCAGATCATCAACGGACTTCTCAGCAAAGATGTTAAGCCTTACAACATCATGTATTTCTCATTCGACGAGATGAGGTATGACCTCGAAGATATCATCAAACAGTATGAGACGGAGGTGCTGCAGGAGGATATCTCCAGAAAGAAAGTCTATATATTCCTCGATGAGATACAAAAGCTTGAGGGATGGCCTTCAAAGGTAAAGCTCCTTTATGATGCAAACCCTAAGCTGAAAATTTTTCTGACTGGCTCGGCACAGATAACCATGTGGCAGGGCACAAGGGAAAGCCTGGCAGGGCGATTCTTTGATTTTATGATCAAACCGCTGGACTTTGAAGAGTACCTCGATTTCAAAGAAGCGGGAATAGATGAGCATAGGGAGAATATCTTCGAGAAGGACCTGAAGAGACACGTGGCAGCGTTCCTGAAGACCGGAGGGTTTATCGAGGCCCTTGATATGGAAGAGTCTGTACTCAGAAAGTATTTAAAAGAGAGCCTTCTTGAGCGGGTCATTTTTGTGGACATCCCGCAGACCTTTAAACTTGACCTGCCTGATCTCCTTATGAAGCTGCTGACTATCACTGCTTCACGTCCGGGTTTTTATCTTGATTACAAGAACCTTAGCAATGACCTTAATGTTGACCAGCGGACGATTGCGAATTACATTTCCTATCTTGAATACGCCCTGTTCCTGCAGAAGCTCTACAACTATTCGAAAAACCTCCTTACCAGCGAGAAGAAGGTAAAAAGACTCTATCCCTGCAACACGGCATTCACGCTGGCGCTGAATCCGCAGGCCGAGCTGCCGGCTGTCCTGGAGCAGTTCTTTGTAAACAGCCTTGATGCGAAGTTCTTTCTGAAGACACCGCAGAAAGAGGAGATCGACATTATCCATGCGCATGACAAGGTCGTGTTGCCGGTGGAGATAAAGATAAAGGAAAAAATAAACAGGGATGACGTTAAGACGCTCTTCAAGTTTCTTGAGAGGAACAAGCTCAAGAAGGCGCTGCTTATAACCCTTCACACCGAAACGAAGTTCGAGAAGGAGGGCCTCTTGATAGAGGCAATTCCTTATTGGAAACACTGGAGCATCAAATCAAGGACAAGCTGAATTCACTAAAACAATTAAGCGGCTTACAAAACCGGGAATTAATAACAACAGTGGGTAGCAAACAGGGTCACAAGGTCGAAAACGGGGTCTGGTTTTGTTTCGTGCAGGGTGAATGATGCCGGTCTTACTTCTTTATCCCCCATCGCTTCCTCTTTTCCCAGAGCGACTTCCTCGTGATGCCGAGCTTTTCTGCAAGCTCCTGTTCGCTGTTTTCAGCCTGGTGTCTGAGGATAAATTCCTTGGTGTATTCTTCGATTGACAGCACTGTCCCGCCAGGTACGTTAGCAGAATTCGTGATTGCGCCGGGTTTCCTGCGTCTTAGCTCTTCGGCTAGGTGTGACGGCACAATGACTTCACCGTCGGCAAGCAAAACCGATCTTTCGATAATATTCTGCAGCTCCCTAACATTGCCGGGCCAGTCGTAATCCGTCAGCAGTTTCATGGTCATTTCATCTATGGAGGTTATAGGTTTTCCGATTTCTTTTGCATATCGCTTGAGGAAGGCCGCAGCGAGTATAGGGATGTCCCCCTTTCTGTCCCTGAGCGGCAGTATCTTCAGAGTAACAACGTTCAGGCGATAATAAAGGTCTTCTCTGAATCTTCCTTCCTTGACCTCTTTTGTGATGTCCCTGTTGGTTGCAGCGAGAAAACGTATATCAACCCTCTTTGTGGCTATGCCGCCCAATGGCCGGATCTCGCGGTCGTCCATCACCCGCAGGAGTTTTGCCTGGAGAGGCTGACTAAGATCTCCGATTTCATCGAGAAAGAGGGTGCCGCAGTCGGCGGCCTCAAAGAGGCCCCTTTTGGGCATAATTGCGCCTGTAAAAGCGCCGCGCTCGTATCCGAAGAATTCAGACTCAAGGAGCGTTTCCGGCACCGCACTGCAGTTGATCGGGATAAACGGACCGTGGCGCCGGGGACTGCCCGCGTGGATGGCCCTTGCAACCAGCTCTTTCCCGGTGCCCGTTTCTCCAACGATCAGCACGTTGCTTCGTGAATCGGCGATCTTCCTCACATCTTCAATCAGGTTTTTAATGACTTCGCTTTCGCCGAGAATCTGAGTGTAATCTATACTCTTTTCAGGTGCTGAAATCGATGATCGTTCAGTTTCGATATGAATTCTCGACATCAGTGCGTTTTTTACGCTCTGGATTACCTCGTCATACATCAGGGGCTTGAGAAGATAGTCGGAGGCGCCGCCCTTGATGGCCTTAAGTGCCGTGTCCAAAGTGGCACGGGCGGTCATAAGTATGCACATCTTGCTGTGGTCTTTTTCCCTGATCGTCCTCATAAACTCAATGCCGTCCATGCCAGGGAGCATAATGTCGGTAATGATCAGGTCATATGAGAGTTCTTCGAGGAGTTTAAGAGCTGCCTCGGCACTGCCGGCGCAGTCGGCCTGATAGCCTTCCTTTGCGAGGACTGCCCGGAGGGCTTCACAACTTTTTTCGTCGGATTCGACAACCAGCAGCCTCAGGGACATCTTGAAACCCTAAAGCCGGGTGTGAATGCACAGTTTATATGTCGGAAACTGAACAAAGACGCGAGGTTAAGTATCGGCATCCGACCTCCTGCGATTATTCTTCGACGACTCGGCCCATACTGACAATCCGGTCCTCAGGGTCCAGGTCCATGAGCTTCACACCCTGGGTATTTCTTCCCAATACTGATATGTTCCGTGCCGGCATACGTATAACTTTGCCGCTGTTGGTTATGAGGACGATCTCGTCATCGTCCGTTACCTGGATCAGACCCACGGCGTTTCCGCCCTTTTCAACCACCTTGATCGAAATGACCCCTTTGCCACCCCTGCCGTGCACGGGATACTCTTCTATCTTTGTCCTCTTGCCTATACCTTTTTCAGTAACTGTCAGTAGAGTCGTCCTTTCTTCGATTACATTAGATGAAACTACCTCATCGTCTTTGCCGAGCCTTATCCCGATTACACCACGCGCCGTGCGGCCAACCGACCTTGCATCCTCTTCGTTAAACCTTATCGCAAGTCCCTGTTTCGTCCCGATGACAAGACTGCTTGAGCCGGAAGTCCTTCTGACGCCGATCAGTTCATCACCCTCGTCAAGTGTAACAGCGATGATGCCCTTGGATCGGGGGTTGCTATATTCGTCGAGCTTTGTCTTCTTCACGATGCCGGCCTTAGTAAACATCACTAAATACCCATCCTTGAAGTCCTTTACATTTATGGCTGTAGATATCCTCTCCCCGTCGGCTAGCGGAAGCAGGTTCACCATTGCCTTGCCCTTGGCCGTCCTGCTCGACTCGGGTATCTGGTATATCTTGAGCCAGTAAAGCCTGCCGAGATTGCTGAAGAAGAGCATGTAGTCGTGGGTCGATCCGATAAATAGCTGCTCGACATAATCCTCTTCGCGGGTCTCCATGCCTGTGAGGCCCTTGCCGCCCCGGTGCTGGCTGCGGTATGTTGAAAGCGCGAGGCGCTTGATATAGCCGTAATGAGTGACGGTAATTACCATCTCCTCTTCGGTAATAAGGTCCTCGATGGTAAGGTCGGCGGTCTCAGGCACGATCTCGGTCCTTCTCTCATCGGCATACTTGGTCTTGATTTCGTTGAGTTCATCCTTGATGATCTGTGTGACGAGCGCCTCGCTTCCGAGGATGGCTTTGAGTCTCTTGATTTCCTTGAGTATATCCTGATAGTCCCTGACGATCTTCTCCCTTTCAAGGCCGGTCAGTCTCTGCAGCCTCATGTCAAGTATGGCCTGGGCCTGGATCTCCGATAACGGATAATTTGTTATGAGGCCTGTCTTGGCCTCTTCCGGGCTCTTTGCGCCTCTTATAAGTGCTATGATCTCGTCGAGGTGATCGAGCGCGATCTTGAGGCCTTCCAATATATGCGCCTTTTCTTCAGCCTTCCGCAATTCGAAGCGCGTCCGCCTGATGACTACATCCCTGCGATGGCGGAGGAAATAATTCAGCATCTCATCGAGTCTCAGTACGCGCGGCTGGCCTCCCACAATGGAAAGCATGATTATGCCGAAGGTGGTCTCCATCTGGGTGTGCTTGTAGAGATTGTTCAGGACCACCTGCGGAACCTCACCTCTCTTTAATTCGAGGACAACCCTGACGTTTTCGTCGCGATCGGACTCATCGCGTATATCGGATATGCCTTCGATCTTCTTTTCCCGGACGAGTTCGGCTATCTTTTCGATCAGCCTTGCCTTGTTCAGCTGGTAGGGAATTTCAGAAATAATAATGCTGTCGCCGCTCTTGGCTTCCCTTTCTATGCGCGCCTTTGCCCTCACCTTGATAATGCCCCTTCCGGTGGTGTAGGCATCGATGATGCCCTGGGTCCCGTGGATGACCGCGCCAGTCGGGAAATCCGGCCCTTTGACAACAGCGAGGAGTTCGTTTATCGTCGACTGGGGATTGTCAAGCAGCATAATGAGTCCGTCAATCACTTCTCCCAGGTTGTGCGGAGGAATATTGGTCGCCATGCCGACCGCGATACCGGAAGCGCCGTTGATGAGCAGGTTCGGTATACGGGACGGAAGTACGGACGGTTCTTCGGTCGTTTCGTCGAAATTGGGGATGAAATCCACTGTCTCTTTTTCGATGTCAGCGAGCAGCTCTTCCGCTATCTTTGCGAGTCTCGCCTCTGTATATCTGTATGCAGCGGCAGGGTCGCCGTCGAGGGAGCCGAAATTCCCCTGACCGTCGACCAGCGCATATCTCATGTTAAAATCCTGCGCCAGCCTGACCATTGCGTCATATACGGCCGAGTCACCGTGCGGATGATATTTCTTGAGTACCTCTCCGACGACTCCGGCGCTTTTCGAATATTTCTTGTTGGGGAGCAACCCCTCCTTGTACATCGCATAGAGTATGCGCCTTTGGACCGGCTTCAGGCCGTCTCTCACCTCCGGCAGTGCCCTGCCGATGATTACGCTCATCGCGTAATCGAGGTAGCTGACCTTCATTTCTTCTTCTATGCTTATTGACACTCTGGACATAAATTAAAAACCCCTTCTATTCAGGTATAAAATACCTTATATTTTACCACATTCCCCGTTTATATTCGCTTGGCCTGCACTATAAATAAGTTTTCTGATTGCATAACCGCCCAAGTTGGGACAGGAGGAACGAACCAAAGGCTTACAAGCGATACCTCAACTGATTTTCATAGCAGCAAGCAAATCATAAACAGGTATGAACGTTTCGTGAAGAGTTGCAATTGGCAGCTGAATACGGTTTCAACATCGCATTTGGAAGACTTTGGAGCGTTACTCCTGTCCTGACATTGCAACTGTATGGTTTTTTCGTCCTTGCTCTTGTATTGTAACCTTTTTCACGGCCGGACCGTCTAATGATTGAACGATGCAACAGAAGAAGGGATAGGCCCAATTTAACCGGTCCGGGGGAGTTGCGGAAATTGTCCGAAATCAAAAAAAAATAAGTCGGTCGCCGGGACCGACAGGTATTTGATGAGGCTTGCCGTAAATGAAAAAGGGGAGTAGACTGGGATTAGATGAATGCACCACAACAGGTGCCAACTGATGAACGCCTCGTCAAAGCTTCTCTTTCCGGGGATGATGAGGCATTCGGAGAATTGGTCCGGAGATATAAACAAAAGATTTTCAGGCTCGCATCGAGATTTGCAAGAGGCAGCGATGAGCTGGACGATATCTGCCAGGAGGCATTTATCAAGGCGTATCAAAACCTGGGCAAGTTTCGCGGGGATGCTCCTTTTGAGCATTGGATGACTAAAATAGCCGTTAATGTCTGCTATGATATGCTGCGCAGGCAAAGTAGAAAACGGGACAACGTACCCTGGGACAGCGTCGCCTTCTCTGTGGGCGATCCGCCGGCTTCAGACACCCCGTCCGGCGAAGAGGCGTGGGAAATCCTCAGTCAGGCTATGAACAGACTGCGTCCCAAGGAAAGGCTGGTCATAACATTGTTGCACCTGGAAGAGAAATCTGTCCGGGAAACAGCAACCCTTACCGGCTGGAGCGAAGCCAACGTAAAGGTGCGTGCATTCAGGGCGAGAAAGGAACTCAGGAGAATTCTGGAGGATGATCGTGAAAAACGATAATGGCGACGACAGACTTGAAAGACTTTTTGCAGCCGCGCGCAAATACGATGCTTGCGATCCAAAGCTGCAGTATGGTTTCGAAACACGCATGCTTACAAAGATAAAGGAGCACCGTGCTGCTTCGGGACCTTTCTTTTTATGGGCCTGGAGACTCATTCCGGCACTTTTTGCAATGGTTCTGATGCTCGGCGCCTGGATTTATATAACCGAACATTCCCAGCCGATAGGCTTGAATTCCATAACAGGCATCAACAATGAAGAAACAATGCTGGTGGCGTCTTTAACAGGAGAATGAGATGAAAGGATGGAAGGCGATAATAAGCGTTGTCATTATTTTCCTGCTAGGCGGACTGGCCGGGGCCCTTGTAATGCACGGAATCGATCACATGAAGATCGAGAAGATTATGAGAGGCGAAGGCGGCATGTCCAGAGACTTTATCGTCAACCGGCTCAGCCGCGAACTTGACCTCGATGCAGCGCAGCTGGAGCAGCTTCGGACCATCGTACAGGAAACGCATAACGAGATGCGTGTCATTAGAAAACAGTACAGACCTCAGATCGAAGAAATACTAAAGCGGTCCCAGGACAGGGTGCGCACTATACTCCGGCCGGGGCAGCTTGAAAGATTCGACAAAATCGCGGCTGAACGGAAAAAAAGGCATGGAAGTGAAGATAACGACAAATAAAGATCTCCCGGATAGAAATATGTAGTATCCGAATAGAATTTAGTTCGCGCAGCAGACCACCGCCCAAAGACATAACAGGTGGTGCAGGCATTTTGAGGGCAATTGACGCACTCCGTTCCGAATTGACATGTATCAGCCAATGTTTTAAATTAACGTCACTACTAATTGCGAGGGTTATACGATGACTTCCACACAAGAAAGCGGGACGGATGACAAAACAGTAAAAAAAGACCGTAGCTGGTTGAGGCGCAGATGGTGGATAGTGGCGGCAGTGGTTTGTATCATTGCGGCCGTTGCTTACTATTATTTCATTGCAGGAGCTGGATCACAACAGTCCAAGCAGACTGCCGTCCGGCCTATGCCGGTGGTAACTGCCGTCGCAAAAAAGGGCGACATAAGGATTTATATAACAGGGCTCGGCTCGGTGACGCCGCTCAACACCGTGACGGTGAAGAGCCGCGTTGACGGGCAGCTTATGAAGGTCCTGTTTACGGAAGGGCAGATCGTAAGCAACGGACAGTTGCTGGCTGAAATAGATCCGAGGCCCTTTGAAACCCAGCTGACCCAGGCCGCCGGCCAGCTGGCGCGCGACGAAGCCCTCCTCGACAATGCGAGGCTGGACCTGAAACGTTACCAGGTGCTGTCCGATCAGGATTCGGTGTCAAAACAGCAGCTCGACACCCAGGCCGCCCTCGTCCGCCAGTATGAAGGTCTCGTAAAGGTTGACCGTGGACAAATCGACAACGCCAAGCTGCAGCTTGTATACTCTCGCATTACCGCTCCGGTCAGTGGGCGGATCGGACTGCGTCTCGTCGATTCCGGCAACATAATTCATGCTTCCGATGCCAACGGGTTAGCGGTAATTACACAGCTTCAACCAATAACCGTGATATTCCCGATTCCCGAAGACAACCTGCCTTCGATTATGCATAGGATGAAATCAAAAGAGCGCATTGAGGTGGAAGCCTTCAACAGGGACCAGAGTCAAAAACTTTCTGTTGGATATCTGCTTACTACCGACAACCAGATCGACCCCACTACCGGCACGGTCAAACTCAAGGCGGAGTTTGCTAACAAGCAAAATGAACTCTTCCCGAACCAGTTCGTCAATGCCCGCTTGCTCCTGGACACAAAGCGTGATACTACTGTAGTACCCGTCGCCGCGATACAACGAAGCCCGCAGGGGAC
>DATJOY010000211.1:0-2372 GCA_035506695.1 Dissulfurispiraceae bacterium | reverse complement strand
GCCAGGAACCAGGGGATCATGATGATTTTCATGCTTCAGGGTCTGTTCATCGGCATCGTCGGGACTACCATCGGGGTGGCCGGTGGATATATCCTTGGGATTGTGCTGAACAACTACGAGCTTATCAAACTTCCGCCGGACATATATTATCTCAGCAAACTCCCGGTCAGGATGCAGCTGGTCGATTTTCTGGTCGTCTCCATATCGGCGATCACGATAAGTTTTCTTTCAACGCTTTATCCGTCATATTATGCGGCCAGGCTCGATCCGGTCGAGTCCCTGAGATACGAATGATGAAACCGCTTATAACCGTTGAAGGGCTGCATAAATCATTTCTGACGCCGGCCGGAGAACTGCGTGTACTGAAAGGAATCGATATGTCTTTTGCGGAAGGAGAAATGGTCGCTGTCGTTGGCGCTTCAGGCGCCGGTAAAAGCACTTTTCTTCACATCCTCGGGACCCTGGACCGGCCGACGCAAGGCAAAATAATATACGATGTAGACGGGCAAGTCGATCCCTTTTCGCTCGGAAACGGTTCTGTCGCAGCTTTCAGAAACCGCATGACCGGTTTTGTCTTCCAGTTCCATTATCTGCTGCCGGAATTCAGCGCCCTCGAAAATGTCCTCATGCCGGGGCTTATCTACAGAAGCCTTCCGGAGGCAGACAGGTCGAGGTTCGGGTCCGACAAGTTTCGGGATATGAAGGACTTGACGGACAAGGCCCTGCAACTGCTGGAAGTGCTGGGGCTGAGTCAGCGGCGGACACACAAGCCGGGCGAGTTATCGGGCGGCGAGCAGCAGCGAGTGGCCGTCGCGCGGGCACTGTTGCTTGAACCGCGCGTTGTCTTTGCCGACGAACCTACGGGTAATCTCGATACGGCGACGGGCGAGGGTCTTTTCAATCAGCTCATGGATATCAATGAAAAGCATGGAGTCACGTTCGTCATTGTAACCCACAACGAATCCTTGTCCAGAAGATGCCACCGCATCGTCGAGATGGCGGACGGGAAATTATTAACAATGCGCAATGTTCACTAAAAGAGAATAGTCCATGTGTGATCAATTGAACGTTTATTTCGGTCACTGTGCTTGCTTCCTAAATTGGCTGCTGCGAACCGGATAACCCAGATTCTTTTAGTAAAAATTGCGCATTGTCAAATTATTTGAATCTCTGATGGGTAATCGGCTATGATATACATTACTTTTTTTGCTGGGAGGCACGATCATCAAACTGTTATTGCCTGAGGGTTCGGAAAAAGAGATAGAACCGTCGGAACTTAAGAAAGAGCTTGAAGCTGTCAATGCAATCGCCGTAAAAGTAGACGGAGTGCCGATGGATATTTATGCGGCGATTACAGGACAACTCGGTCAGTCTTCGGAAATAAAACCTATCGTCGTCAATTCGGCTGAAGGAAAAGAGATATATCGCCATAGCGTATCGCACATAATGGCGCATGCTGTGAAAGACCTTTTCCCGGACGCGAAGCTTGCCATAGGTCCAGCCATCGAGGACGGCTTTTATTATGATTTCGACCTATCAAACCCCTTGAGTGCCGAAGACCTCCAGAAAATAGAAAAAAGGATGCAGGAGATCATCAAGAAGAGCAGTCCTTTTATCCGCAAGACCATGAAGAAAGACGAAGCCGTGGGGTTCTTCAGGGAAAAGGGTGAAGATTATAAGGTCGAGCTCATCGAAGCCATCGCTGATGAAGAAGTAACTCTGTATGATGAGGATGGCTTTGTCGATCTCTGCAGGGGGCCTCATCTCGCACGCACGGGCAAAGTGAAGGCCTTTAAATTGCTGAGCGTTGCGGGTGCGTACTGGCGCGGTGATGAAAAGAACAAGATGCTCCAGCGCATATACGGCACCGCCTTTGCAACGAAAGACGAGCTGAAGGCATACCTCGACTTTCTTGAAGAAGTCAAAAAGAGGGACCACAGAAAATTGGGAAGGGACCTGGACCTCTTCAGCATGAGCGACCAAATCGGCTCTGGCCTTATCCTCTGGCATCCCAACGGTGCGCTCATCAGGAAGACCATCGAGGATTTCTGGAGGAACGAGCACCTCAAGGCCGACTATAAATTGCTTTTTACGCCGCATATAGCGAGGCTCGACCTTTGGAAAACAAGCGGCCATCTCGACTATTACAGCGAAAACATGTATTCGCCGATGGATATCGAAGGAGTTGCATACGAGCTCAAACCGATGAACTGTCCCTTCCATATCGATATTTACAAAAGCAACCTGCGCAGTTATCGGGACCTGCCGATAAGGTATGCAGAGTTGGGGACCGTATACCGCTATGAAAGATCGGGAGTGCTGCACGGCCTGCTCCGGGTAAGGGGATTCACTCAGGATGACGCCCACATTTT
>DATJOY010000210.1:0-12974 GCA_035506695.1 Dissulfurispiraceae bacterium | reverse complement strand
GAAGAAGGAGACCCTGGTCAAGAAGGAATAAACATAAGAAGTCCGTAGCAGCACAGGGGTCCCCGGTCGAAATTCCAGGCAATGCAGCAGTGGAGGGTCCTGTCCAGCCGGAGACAACAGAAATCGGTCCGGCAGTTGAAGTACAACCTGAAATGGCGGAAGAGCAGCAGGAGCTGTCGGCGCAAGTCAGGACGCCCTCTCGCCGTCGTCGCAGAAGGTCACGTAAGGACAAGCGTCCGGAGGCAATGGCACTCAATACAGAGTCCGACATCCTGCTGAAGGACAAGCAGAGAGACCGCACGAGACGCATCCTCATCAATGCCCGTTATCCTGAGGAAAAACGCGTGGCTATCGTGGAGGGCACGTCTCTCACCGAGTTTTATATCGAAGTTGCTGCAAGGGAACATCTCAAGGGGAATATATACAAAGGCGTTGTCTCGTCCGTAATGCCCGGACTTCAGGCAGCCTTTATCGACTTCGGTCAGAAGAAGCACGGTTTTCTCCAGTTCCGGGAGGTCATGCCTGAATTGATCCGGGATAAAGTGGAGAATGCGGAAGACAAGGAAGATGATGAAAGCAGGGGCAGGGAAGGTAAGCGACGGTTGCCGGCGCTTGTGAAGGGCCAGGAGATACTCGTTCAGGTAGAAAAGGACGAGCATGGCACCAAGGGGGCCAGTCTTACAACCTATATTTCCATACCGGGCCGGTATATTGTCATGATGCCGGGCCAAAAGAGGGTCGGCATTTCGCGCAAGATCGAAGGCCGGGAAGACAGGGACAGGCTCAAGGAAATCTTCAATTCGCTTAAGCTCCCGAAGGACACCGGGTTCATATTGAGGACCGCGTGCAGCGACTCCCTTGAAAAGGAACTTAATGACGACCTTAAATATCTTACGAAACTGTGGGACCGGATCAAGGCTGATGCAGGCAAGGCGACCGCTCCGGCGCTCATCTATAAAGAGCAGGACATTGCCATGAGGACGGTCCGTGATTACCTGACAACCGATGTGGTTGAAATCCTCATTGACGACCAGCCTGTTTATACGGCCACAAAGGCTTTCCTGCGCAAGATAATGCCCTGGCGCAAGGTCAATACAACTCACTATAAAGATAAGAAACCGCTGTTTTCGCTTTACAACGTAGAAGCGCAGATCGCCGTACTGTCTCACCGCCAGGTAACTCTCCCGTCCAAGGGATATCTTGTTTTCGACAAGGCGGAAGCCCTTACGGCCATTGACGTCAATTCCGGAAGGAGCCGCAAGGAAGATAATATAGAGTCCACAGCACTGACTACAAATCTTGAAGCTGTGGATGAGATTGCACGGCAGCTGAGGCTAAGAGATATCGGCGGTCTTATTGTTATAGACTTCATCGATATGGAATCTGGCAAGAACCGAAGACTCGTCGAGACACGCATGAGGGAAGCCATGAGCGACGACAAAGCCAGCACCGAGATTGCGGGGCTTTCCAAATTCTGCATATTAGAGATGACCCGCGAACGATTCCGGCTTGCTTATGCTGAAGCCATCTCGCGGAAATGCCCGCTTTGCGACGGCATAGGCTCTCTTAATTCTGAAGATTTTGTTGCGCTCGCGGCTGTACGTGAACTCCATGCATTGGCCGCAGCAGGGGAAATCACAGCGGCAACCTGCCGGCTTCCTGTTGAAAGCGCCAATCTGCTGATCAATGCCAGGAAGCAGGAACTGGTTGCACTGGAACGCGATTATGGCATAACCGTTAACGTGGTTGCCGATCCGTCCGTGCCTGCTGGCCGATATTCGGTTGAAGTTCGGAAATTAAAACCGGAACCCAAAGTCGAAAACCAGAGCAAGAAAATAAAGTCGGGACAAGTCCCGCCCGAAACTGAGCCATTACCGGATTGACCGATCTGTCGGATTCTTCAGCGAACTCAAAAAAATATGAACTCAAAAAAATGTTGACCTTTTCACAGTTCTATGTCAGAATTATGACATGGGAAATGATCAGCCCTTGCTGCATCCATCAGTCCCGCCTATAGTCGGCAATTCTACGGCCATCAAGAATATTTACAATTTAATTTCAAAAGTTTCCAATACCGGCAGTACTGTTTTGATTCTTGGCGAAAGCGGCACAGGCAAGGAGCTTGTGGCCAAGACAATCCATTACAGCAGCAAACGGGCGGACAAGCCGTTTGTTCCTGTAAATTGCGGGGCGATACCGGCGGAACTGCTTGAGTCCGAACTGTTCGGCCATGAAAAAGGCGCATTTACCGGTGCTATCGCAGCGCGGGTAGGAAGGTTCGAACTTGCAGACGGCGGCACTGTCTTTCTTGACGAGATAGGAGAGATGTCACAGATTCTGCAGGTAAAGCTCCTGAGGGTGCTGCAGGAAAGGTCTTTCGAACGGATCGGCGGAAGCAGGACGGTAAACGTAGATGTGAGGGTCATTTCGGCCACAAACCAGGACCTTGAAGAGGCGGTCAGGTCCGGCAGATTCAGGGAAGACCTCTATTACCGGATCAATGTCATCCCCATCGAAATCCCTCCGCTGCGCAAAAGGCCTGAAGACCTGCCGCTTTTGTGCGATTTTTTCATGGACAAGCACGCAGGTCGTTTCGAGAGGGCACCTCTCAGGATTTCTGAAGAAGCACTCAAAACGTTTATGGAGTATGGCTGGCCGGGCAATGTACGGGAACTCGAGAATACCCTTGAAAGACTTCTTGTGCTCAAAGACGATGACCTTGTCACAGCGTATGATCTTTCGGAAAAGATGACCGGCAGGAAGCTTCCGGAACTGCCGGAAATAGACGCTGCCGGAGACGACCCGGACGTCAATCCTTTTGTGCAGGGCATCGACCTCAATTCTGCGCTGGAAGAGTACGAAAAGAGATTGTTGCTTCATTCACTGCAGCTTCATTCGGGTATCAAAAGCCAGGCAGCAAAATATCTCAACATCAACAGGACCACGCTCATTGAGAAAATGAAAAGGCTCGGTATCTAACCGGAAGGTATGCAGATACTTTGTTACATTTTCAGTCATAAAATTGACTAAAACATCAATTCCCTTATACGTCCTTAATGCACTATTGTGAAAAAGAACTGAAATACAATGGGTTATGGAGGATGGCATATTTTTTTCAACATAAATCGGAAACAGCTGCCGCGGTTAGGAGGGCCTTTGTGAAAAAAAGGTTGTATTATGTCCTTTTTTTGTTTGTCTTCATCCTGCTTGCGGGCAGCGTATTGTCGGCAGCAGACGATGCTTTTTTTACCGCGGATGCGACGTTCAATGCCAGGCAATACCAGTCGGCAAGAGAGCTTTACCGTGAGGCCTTCGTAAATTCCAAGGACCCCGCAACTGCGGCGAGGGCACTAATAGGGGTTGCAAAATCAGAGTATTACCTGAAGAATTACTATGAATCCGGTCTCAACCTGAAACGTTTTTTCAAAGCTTATCCCGATTCGCCTTTCGCGAGTGAAGCGCATCTGCTGTGGGGGCAGGTTTTTCAGAACATTCAAATGTACAAGGAAGCTGAGGAGCAGTTCGACCGCGTCAAGGGGCCATTTCAGGACAGAGCTATTATCGGAAAAGCCGAGCTTGCATTCATCCGCGGGGAGGTGGACAAGGCAGAAAGTCTGCTGTCGAAGATCGACAGAAAGACATATGAAGAAAACATCAGGGTGCTTTACCTGAGGGCAATGATACTCAGCAGGCAGGGAAAACACGAGCAGGCGATAAAGACGATAAACAGGATTCCCGACCAGGCGCTGAAAGATGAAAATATTGCGGTCAGCAAGGCAATTATTTACTACAATGCCAAAAAATTCGCAGATGCCAAAAACATGCTGATTGCAATCGTCAACTCATCCCCATCGAGAATCGAGGAGATCAGTGCCAAAAAAACTCTGCTTAAAATCTATGAACTTGAAAACAACGAGGACGAATCCCTCAGGATTGCGCTCGATCTTATGAATCATGATTCGGGCGATGAGCTGAAAATGAGGATAATATCTATCTATGATAAAAAAAGGGATATTGACAGCGCGTTTCGCTATATTTCATACCTGCGGGACCAGAATGTGCGGTCCGGCGAGATAGAAAAGAAATTCAGGAAACTCATAAGTGAGAAAGACCCCAAAACCGACGAATATGTGACAAAATATTTTATATATTTGGGGGCCGACAGCCCGTACGCTGTTGAGCTGGCCAAATATCTCGATGACAAAGGAAACAGGCAACTGGCCGAGAGGCTTCTTCAGAAAGCAGCAAGGGGAAGCAACGGTGCCGAGGCTTCGCTTGCTCTGGCGGAATTGCTGATAAGTGATAAAAAATATTCCGAAGCCAAAAAGGTGGTTACTCCTGTTACAACTGATACGAGATATTCCGGTCAGGCGTCGCTCCTGCTGTCCCAGCTGTTTGAAAAAGAAGGCAGAACTGCAGAGGCGGCTGAATATCGGGCCCGCGCGATCAAGGTGCTGGAAATCCAAAAAGACTATCTTCGGGTCGGTGACCTTTATGTCAGATCGGGCGACAATAAAGAGGCTTTAAAGAACTATATCAGGGCCTCTGAAAAGGGCGACACGGGAGCGATGGTAAAGGCAGCCGATATATATTACCTCACGGGCAAGTATGACCAGGCAAAAGCATATTATAAAAAAGCACTCGCCAGGGGTGTGAAGGACAAGAGCTCCGCCGATCTCCAGTGGGCCAATTACCAGTACGGAAAGCTCACCGGAAATGACGAGTATCTTAAAAAGGCCGAATCGGGCGGAGGTCCGACTGCCGCGGCTGCCGGTTTGATGATGAATGACAAATAAACAAGAATGAATATGGAACGGAACGAGCAGGACGCAGGCCTTTTGTCCAAGGCGATCGAGAGCATCAATTCAGTATCGTCGACTCTGATGCAGTATTATCAGACCCTCGAAGATAAGGTGAAGGTGCTGACCGAAGAGGTAGACCAGAAAAAGCAGCTGCTGGACAGCATATTGGACAGCATCGATGTCGGCGTCGTTTTTTTCGATAGTGACGGTGTTATAAGACTCATAAATGAATCTGCAGAAACGCTTCTGGGTATTGATTCCGGTACATTGATAGGAGGCACTTCGCTTCACGCGGAAATAAACGACGAGATGGTCATTCCTGAAAAAGGTCAGCCCTTTAATGCACTCGTTTCGAGTTCCCAGGTCAAAGGAGGGAGCGACGGCAAACCGATAGGCAGGGTGCTGATCTTTAAAGACATCACAAGACTTAAAAAGCTGGAGGCCGAAAACGAACGGAACCGGAGACTCTCTGCAATGGGTGAACTGGTAATGAAGATAGCCCATGAAATCCGTAACCCGCTTGGTAGCATGGAGCTGTTTGCCAACCTTCTCGCCAATGATCTTAAAGGGACCGAGCAGGTCGATTATGCAAGGCGGATATCCAACTCGGTAAGGTCTCTGGTCAATACCCTCGACAACATGCTCAGGTTTTCCGGTGAGATCAGACCCAAGATGGAATATCTCTGCATAAACGATGTCGTAAGAGACACCTTCGATGAATTCAGGGAAATCCTCATGGCTGGAGGCATAGGGATAGACATTATTGACTCCGACCAATTCAGGCTTTACCTCGACCGGGGCCTCATAAGCCAGGCGCTGATCAATATACTTCTTAACTCAGTCCATGCAATGCCGGAGGGAGGGAATATCCGGGTGGTCATAGCCCGCGACAAAGATTCGGATGCAATCCGGATAAGCATCCGCGACAACGGCACAGGAATGGACGAGGATACAAGGGCAAGGTTGTTCGAGCCCTTCTTTTCGACAAAAGACAGGGGAACCGGTCTCGGCATGTCCATAACCCTTGCAATTGTGAATGCACACAGAGGCCATATCGAAGTGGACAGTTTCCCGGGCAGGGGGACTGAATTCATTATTTCGCTTCCGCCCGAAAAGAGGGCTGACATGCGAACCAACGGGGGCACATGAAATCAGTACTGATTGTGGATGACGAAATAGATATGGCGACGGCCTTAAAGGAAACGATGAAGCGGTTTGGCTTCAATCCCACGGTTTATCACAACCCGGTCGATGTGCTCGCCAAAGAAAACATAGCTGATTACGCTTTGGTCATAACCGACATGAAAATGCCCAAGATGAACGGCATTGAGTTTCTGCAGGAAATACGCAACAGGGGGCTATTTGTACCGGTCATCATGATTACCGGATTCGGCACTGTCGAAAGTGCGGTCGATGCGATGAAGCTTGGTGCAACAGACTATATTATGAAACCGGTTTCGTTCGATTCGCTGAAAAGGACGATCGACAGGATCATCCCTGTTGAATACGGTGATTTTGTCGCAGAATCGCCGGTCATGAAAAACCTCATGTCCATTATCAA
This sequence comes from Dissulfurispiraceae bacterium, assembly GCA_035506695.1. Taxonomy (GTDB): domain Bacteria; phylum Nitrospirota; class Thermodesulfovibrionia; order Thermodesulfovibrionales; family Dissulfurispiraceae; genus Fen-1308. The sequence goes on along the minus strand of DATJOY010000210.1, from coordinate 6,611 downwards.
GGAAGTCGCAAAAAGCGACATTACGATCCTACTGACCGGGGAGAGCGGCACCGGAAAAGAAATCATAGCAAGGACAGTCCACAAATACAGCAACAGAAACCTGAAGCCATTCGTTGCTGTCAACTGTGCCGCGATATCGGAAAGTCTTCTTGAGTCGGAACTTTTCGGCCACGAGAAGGGCGCCTTTACCGGCGCCGTAGAGAGGAGGCTGGGCAAGTTCGAGCTCGCAAATGGCGGCACACTTCTACTGGACGAAATAAGCGAAATGGCTTATTCACTGCAGGCCAAGCTGTTGAGGGCCATACAGGAACGCGAAATCGACAGGATAGGGGGAAAGGGCCCGGTAAGGCTTGATGTGAGGATAATAGCGACGACCAACAAAGATCTGATGTCCGAGGTCAAGAAAGGCAATTTCAGGGAAGACCTGTATTATCGTCTCAATGTTTTTCCGGTAAGGATACCGCCATTGGCTGAAAGAAAGGAAGATGTCATACCGCTGGCAGAGTTTTTTCTCCAGAGGCTTTCGCAGAAGATGGGAAAAATTTTCACGATTTCGGAGGCCTTCAGGCAATATCTTCTTGGGAAGGAATGGGCCGGCAATGTACGCGAGCTCGAAAATTTCATGTATCGTACTGCGGTCATATCGGCTTCCGACGTCCTTGCACCGCCTGAGGAGGGGCCCGCGCTTTCCGGAGGGCAGCAACAGCCTGCCGCAGCTGCAAGGACGGGCAGTCTGAAAGATGTTGAGAGGGACTTGATCATCAAGACCTTGATAGAGACCGGCAACAACAGGACAAAGGCTGCGGCGGTTCTCGGTGTAAGCGTCAGGACTATCAGAAACAAGCTCAAGGATTACAATATAACAGATGACGAATTGAAAGGCACATGACATTAGTGATAGGTATACAAATTGCATGAAAAATAGTTGGTGGAGCAACTTTTTCAGACTATTTTCTTGCGGAGGCGCATTATGGTAAACGATACTTTTAAAATACTCGAAAATATGATGGACGTTGCATCGTTCAGGCAAAAGATATTGTCGTCGAATATAGCTAACGCAGATACCCCCGGATACAAGGCGAGAGACATTTCTTTCCAATCAGAGCTCAGCAAGGTCATGAACGGGTCAAAAGGCGGCTATGATGTTTATGAAACTGTCCCTTCAATGATCAGCAGGGACGGCAATACAGTCAGCGTAGATTCGGAAATGACAAAGGTGGCTGAAAACCAGCTCACTTTCAATAGTGCCGCGCTGTTATTAACCATGAAATTCAGGATGATGAAGGATGTTGCCAAGGCGGGAGGCCAGTAATGAACGAGATGTTTTTGCCCCTCAAGGTCAGTGCCACAGCGCTCGAAGCGCAGAAGGTCAGGTTGAATGTCATAGCTTCGAACATTGCTAATGCCTCATCCACTCAGACGCCTGAGGGCGGCCCTTACAGGCGCAAGGACGTTCTGTTCAAAACGATCATGTACGATCAGAATTCCGCCGGGGTCGATGTTCCGCAGGTCATAGAAGATAAAAGCCCCTTCAGGTCCGTATTCGATCCGTCCCATCCTGATGCAGACACTAAGGGTTATGTTTCTTATCCAAATATCAACGTGCTGACGGAGATGGTCAATTTAATGACGGCGCAAAGATCATACGAAGCCAATCTGACCATGATCTCATCTTATAAAGATATGTATATGAGGACCCTGGATATTTTGAGGGTATAATTAAGGAGTTACTTATATTGCCAATCATCGTGCGGGTGGCAAGGATGAAGGAGGCACTGTGAACGAAATTAAAATTATAGGTGATGTCAGCCGGACTATAGCTGATCCCCAGCAGGCCGGTAATAAGCAGGGGGTCTCCTTCGCAGACGCTATCAAGGACGCCCTCAAAGAGGTCAACCAGATACAAAATGATGCCGAAAAAGCTATCCAGGACTTCGCCAAGGGCGACGTAAAGGATATTCAGACCGTCGTCGTGGCCATGGAGAAGGCGGACCTCTCGCTGCAGACCTTGCTGTCGGTGAGGAACAGGCTTATCAGCGCCTATCAACAGATTTCGAGCATGCAGGTTTAAAACAACAAATGCAGCTGAGGGGAAGAAATGGCACTTAACGATATTGTCGACCGCTTCATTGCGTGGCCTCTGAAGAACAAACTGGCACTCCTTTCAGTTGTGGCAATATGTATCGCCATCATTTCCGGAATGGTCATGTGGAGTCAGAAGGTGGATTACCAGGTGCTGTTCAGCAATATTTCCCAGGAAGATACCGGACAGGTTATTGCAAAACTGAAGGAAATGAAGGTGCCGTACCAGGTCGAGGGCAATGCCGTTTCCGTCCCGTCGGATAGAGTATATGAACTAAGGCTCGATCTTGCCTCTCAGGGCATTCCTCAGGGCGGCGGGGTCGGCTTCGAGATTTTCGACAAGAACCAGTTTGGCGTTACTGAATTCGTCCAGAGGCTCAATTATGTTCGTGCCCTGCAGGGGGAGCTTGCGCGGACGATACGGACACTTTCCGAGGTAGACCAGGCCCGGGTCCATATAGCCATTCCCGAAAAATCTATTTTTTCCGAGAAGGAGGAAAGACCGACCGCATCGGTTGTGGTCAGGCTTAAGGGAGGCAGGACTCTTAACCAGGGCCAGATCGGCGGTATAGTCCATCTGGTTGCAAGCAGCGTGGAAGGGCTTCCTCCTCAAAACGTAACAGTCATCGACAACATGGGCAACCTTTTATCGAAACCTTCAGACGGCAGCGATATGGTAGCTGATGCCAAACAGCTGGAATATCAAAGGGGTGTGGACAAGGAATACGAATCGAAGCTCCAGAGCATGCTCGAAGGCATTGTCGGCAGGGGCAAGGCGATTGTCAGGGTTTCTTCAAAACTCGATTTCTCAAAGGTGGAACGCACTGAAGAGAAGTTCGATCCCGATACCATAGCGGTGAGGTCTGAAAACAGGAACGCGGAAAAGAGTGTCGGGTCTGCACAGGGAGGCATACCGGGAGTTGCATCCAACCAGCCGGGACAACAGCCTGCGCCGGCTCCTGCAGCAGCTCCGTCGGCTTCTCAGAAACAGACTGAGAGCATCAATTATGAAGTCAGCCGGGTAGTAAGCAAGATAATAGAGGCGAGGGGTGTAGTCAAGAGCATTTCGGTCGCAGTACTGGTCGACGGGACTTATCAAAAAGGACAGGGTACACAAAAGGGTGCGTTTGTACCCAGGAATGAACAGGAAATGAAGAAGTACGACGACATAGTCAAAGCGGCCATCGGATTTGACAAGAACCGCGGCGATCAGGTGATCGTAGAGAATGTTCCTTTCGAGACCGCTGCGTTTGAGGAGATGGCAGCCGAAAAAACAGACTACCTGAGACTCGGCATGTCTCTCCTGAAATATATAATTCCTATCGGCGTGGTCCTTCTGCTCTTTATGCTTGTTATCAAGCCGCTCTTAAAAACACTGAGTGCCCCTATTACATACAAGGCGCCTGAGGGAGCGGCTACATATGGCATGCCTGGCATCCCCGGTGTGATCGGGGGCGGCGGTGCTCAGCCTGCTCCTCCAACCTCTGAAGAAGCTGCAAGGGAGAGGGCGCTCGGCATTGTCGGAACAAATCCCAAGCAGGCCGCAGGCGTCGTAAAGGAATGGCTGCAGGAATAGGGACATGAGAAAGCTCTCGGGTGTTGAAAAGGCGGCAGCCTTTCTTTCGCTTATCGGAGAAGATGCAGCTACTCAGGTGTTCAAACATCTCGATCCTCTTGATCTGGCGAGGGTCATACCAATGATGGCAAAAATCAAGATCCCGCCGGATCTCGCCGAAGTTGTACTCAGGGATTTTTGCGATAAGACCGGCAGCGTTTTGCAGGGGGTCGATGAAGCTTATATCAAGGATGTACTTGAAAAGGCTTTCGGTCAGGAAACCGCAAAAAAACTTATCGATAAAATAGAGAGCGGAGCGAGTGCCTTCGACGTCCTTAGATGGCTCGACACCGGCGCTATCGCCAACATGCTTTCGCGGGAACATCCCCAGACTATTGCGATTATCCTTGCACACTTAGAGCCGACCCAGGCAGCCGAGGTGATGGGAAAGCTGCCTGAAAATATCAAGATCGATGTTTCACTCCGGATAGCAAGCCTCGATCAGATATCGCCTTCCATCCTCGGAGACCTCGAAGATGTGCTGCAGTCGCAGCTGCAGAGTTATACGAGGGGCAAGAAGATCGGCGGCATAAGGACAGTCTCTGAGATACTCAACCAGATGGACAGGGCTTCGGAAGACCTGATTCTGAAGAACATCGAAGAAAAGGACCAGATACTGGCGGACGAAATAAGGAAGCTAATGTTCACCTTCGACGACCTTATCACTATCGACGACAAGGGCATTCAGATGGTGCTAAAGGAGATCACTACAGACGACCTTGCCCTGGCACTGAAGATGACTGCAGACGAACTGAAAGCAAAGATTTTCAAGAACATGTCCCAGAGGGCAGTACAGATTCTCAAGGAAGAGATCGAGGCCAAGGGCGCCGTGAAGGTGTCGGATGTGGAAAAGGCCCAGATGAATATCGTGAGGGTCGCTCGCAGGCTCGAAGAAGAAGGAAAGATTGTAATTGGAGGCAAGGGTGGCGAAGAACTCATCGGCTGATCTCGACAAGGGAAGACCTGTCCGGAGCTATGTACCCGACCATCTCGATATTTCCGGCCCGGAACTGTTCAGGACCCGCGAAGAAAAACGCAAAGATGAGCTCAGAAAAGCAGAATCGGAGGGCTACGGTAAAGGCCATGCGGAAGGTTTTTCGCACGGACTCGATGCTGGACAGAAAGAGATCACCGACAGGCTTGCCAGGCTGGATTCCATAATCTCGGAAATAGATCGCATAAAGGAACGCAAGCTGCAGGAGCTTCTGCCTGAAATTGTCGATTTGTCTCTTGAGATCGCCCGGAAAATCATCCACCGTAAAATAGAACAGGATCGTGAGATCATTGTTGCAGTAGTGCGAGAAGCCGTGAGAAAACTCGGCAGGGAAGAAAAGATGACGATCAGGGTGAATCCCTCCGATTACGAAACTATGATTTCCAACCTGGAAGTTTTACGAGAGGAGATAAGGCTCAGGGATATTACCATCGAACCTGCAGAATCCATTTCTCCTGGAGGTTGCTATATCGAAGCCCTTTCAGGCGATGTGGATGCGAGGATCGAAGAACAGATAAAGGAACTCCGTGATGCAATCGCCACAGCACTTGATAGCTAAGTGCAGGAACTTCGCCAGGGAAGCCGACCCGATAAAGGTGTATGGTCGTGTCGACAAGGGGGTCGGACTTGTGATCGAGGGTCTCGGTCCGCGTGCTGATATCGGCGATGCCTGTTTTATCCAGTCTGGCGATGTCATGAACGGCGTAGATGTTGAGGCGGAAGTCATCGGTTTCAGGGAGGGAAGGATACTCCTTATGCCTCTACACGAGATGCGTGGCATCGGTCCCGGATCAAGGATTGTCGCCAAAGGAAGGCAGCGTTACATAAGGGTCGGTGAGGAACTGCTCGGCAGGGTCATCGACGGACTCGGAAATCCCATGGACGGCAGGGGGCACATCAACGGTCAGTTGTATCCCATCTATCAGGATTCGATCAATCCCCTTCTAAGAAGACGCATTTCAAAACCGCTCGACCTTGGAATAAGGGCCATAAACACGCTGCTTACCTGCGGAAGAGGCCAGAGGATAGGGATTATGGCCGGCAGTGGTGTAGGCAAAAGCGTACTGCTCGGAATGATGGCACGAAATACTTCAGCTGATATCAATGTGATCGCACTGATAGGGGAGCGCGGCAGGGAAGTCAGGGAATTCATAGAAAAGGACCTCGGCGAAGAAGGCCTGGAAAGGTCTGTCCTTGTAGTGGCGACATCTGATACGTCTCCGCTTGTCAGGCTCAGGGGTGCATTTGTGGCGATCGCTATTGCGGAATATTTCAGGTCTGTGGGTAAAAATGTGCTGTTCATGATGGATTCTCTCACAAGGTTTGCGATGGCCCAGCGGGAGATCGGCCTTGCAGCGGGAGAGCCGCCGACTACAAAAGGATATCCGCCTTCAGCGTTCAACCTGCTGCCGAGACTTCTCGAACGCGCAGGCAACGGTGACGGGGAAGGCACGATTACCGGACTCTTCACTGTGCTGGTCGAGAGTGACGATCTGAACGATCCCATTGCAGACGCAGCCAGGGCCATTCTTGACGGCCATATCGTCCTTTCCCGTGAACTGGCTAATCACAATCATTATCCGGCGATAGACATTTTGCAAAGTATCAGCAGGCTCATGAAAGACATAGTCGATGAAGAACAGTTGCTCTATGTCGAGAAGGTACTCGACATTATGGCCACATATAAGCGCTATGAAGACATCATTACCATAGGAGCATACAAGGCGGGAACCAATCCCAAGCTGGATCACGCGATCAGCATGATGGACAGAATACGTCCTTTTCTGAAGCAGAACATGACTGAAAAGGTAACGTACATCGAAGGAATGAGTCATCTTCGCAGCATCTTCGAGGAGGCCTCGTGAAGAGTCCGCTCGAAAACCTGATCCCGCTGAAACGATGGGAAGAAGACGAGGCAAA
>DATJOY010000209.1:0-2897 GCA_035506695.1 Dissulfurispiraceae bacterium | reverse complement strand
TATAGCGGCACAGGTTGAATCAGTGTCCGGGTTCTTGTGTCCTACCACATAACATATTTTACGTTGTTCAGCACTCATATAGTCCTCTGCAATAATTATTCCGCATGACAAATGCAGAATCTTAATGTAACCTACAATCATCGGTTCGTCAAGTATACCTTGTCTTCTGCCGATTCCTTTTTTTGAATTTATACGGTCGGGTGATAAACTGATAATTGATTCATGAATACCGTGACAGGCTGTATTTTTTCGGAGAGAAAGCGAGGTTTTATGATTTTCAGCCAATTCCACAACGAAAGCCTGGGCCATGCATCATATTTCGTCGGCTCGGAGAAGACGGGTGAAGCGCTGATCGTCGATGCCCGGCGGGATACAAACATCTATTTTGAAGAAGCTCGCAACCAGGGGATGCGAATAACATACGCGCTCGATACCCACCAGCATAATGACTATGTCTCGGGGATTCGCGAGATAGCAGCCCGCGCCGATGTAAAGCTGTTCGCCGGGTCTCTCTCGACCGTCGGATACGATGCAGCAAAACTGAGCGATGCCGGGAAGTTCCGGATGGGCGAGGTGGCTTTTACCGTTTTGCATACGCAGGGGCACACCCCTGAACATATCTGTCTTTTGATCACGGACCTCTCGCGGGGAGAGGAGCCGACACTGCTGCTGTCGGGCGGATGTCTTCTGGTCGATGATATAGGCAGGCCGGACCTGCTTGGTGGAACCGGGGCGGTGGAGGCCAATGCGCGCGAGCTTTACCGCTCCCTTTATGAAAAGATCATGCGACTGCCCGATCATGTGGAGGTTTATCCGACCCATGTGGCAGGGTCGCTCTGCGGCGGCAATATAGGCAGCCGTCTTTCCACAACCATAGGTTATGAACGCAAACTGAACATCTGGCTGAAATATCCGAATCGGGACAAATTTATCGAAGCGTGCCTGAAAAAGGAAAACCTGCCTGCAATACCGCCTTACTGGAGGCACATGAGAGAAATCAACCAGTCCGGGCCGTCTCTGCTGGGCATACTTGCTGAACCGCCTGCTCTGGGTGTTGCCGAATTCGACCGTCTGAGAAAAGAAGGAACTTACGTCCTTGATTGCCGCTCTCCGGAGGCATTTTCCGCGCATATACCGGGCGCACTTCATGCGGGTGCGGGAACAAGCTTTCCGACATGGGCCGGCACTGTGCTCCCTTTCGCACAACCCTACCTTGTAGTGATCGAAAGGGCAAAGGACCTCCAGGACATAATATGGCACATGCTGCGCATAGGGTATGATCTTCCGAAAGGATGGCTTGCCGACGGCATGACGGCCTGGCGCGCGGCAGGCCGGGAAATCCAGCCGATACAACTTTGGACTGTATGGGACCTTGAGAATGAGATCGAACGCATCGACGACCTCTTTGTGCTCGATGTGCGCCAGCCGCGGGAATGGGCGCACGGGCATATAGAAGGTGCCCATCACATTACAGGCGCGGAGATACCTGAACACATCCGGGAGGTGCCTCAGGACAGGCAGGTTGCGGTAATTTGCGGAAGCGGTTACCGGTCGTCTTCAGTTGCAAGCATACTTCAGAGCAGGGGATACAAAAAAGTCGCCAGTGTCCTCGGAGGAATGAGTGCATGGCGACGGGCCGGCTTCAGGACGACAAAATAATCTATGCAAGCTTAAACTTCTTGACTTGATTCCTTAATTCAGCAGATATGCTTGCCAGGCTGTTTGCGCCTTCAGCAATTTCGTTAGCGCTTATACTGGTTTCTTTCGCAACTTCTGCAACAGATTCGATGTCACTGCTTATTCCTTCGGAAACAGTTGACATTTCTTCTGTAGCCGATGCTATTTGCTGCACGATTGACTGTAATCCGTTTGCACTTGCCACTATTTCCCTTAAAGATCCTCCGGCCTGTTTGGCAAGTTCCACACCGATCTCAACTTTCTTGCTGCCTTTCTCCATAGAATCGACTGCTTTCTGAGTTTCATCCTGCATGGCATTGATCATCTGACTTATTTCTGCAGTCGAGCTGGTGGTCCTCTCCGCCAGCTTGCGGACCTCATCCGCTACAACAGCAAAGCCCCGGCCCTGTTCTCCTGCCCGCGCAGCTTCAATTGCAGCATTCAGCGCAAGAAGGTTGGTCTGATCTGCTATGTCCTTTATGACATTGCTGATGTCCCCGATTTGCCTGGAACGGTCCCCGAGAGACATCATCACTTTGGAAAGGTCGCCGACTGTATTTGCCATTTCCTGTACTTCTGCCACTGTTCTGTTTACAACGTCAGCTCCGTTATCAGCTATCTTTAATGTGTCTGTAGCCGATGATGACATCTGGGAAGCGTTCTTGGCTATATCAATGACTGTCTGCGACATTTCAGTTGCAGAAGTTGCGATCTGGTTGGCCCTGCCCGATTGCTCATTTGTCCTTTTGGAAATCTGACTGACTGTTGATGATAGCTCCTCCGAGCTGCTGGCAACATTGTGACTCGATTCCTCTATATGTCGGATTATCTCTTTGAGATTCTGCGTCATGCGCTTCATGGAGGCAAGGACACTGGTACTGTCATTTCCCTTTGTTTCAATTTCCATAGTCAGGTCTCCATCTGAAACCTTCCTTGCAATCGCCGATACAAGAACAGGCTCCCCGCCCAGTTGCTTTTGAATTCCGGTGACTATTAGTCCGCTGAATGCAACGCCAATTACGATGGCCGAAACGATAAGAATCAGCAACAGCAAAACCGATTTCTTTTGTATGGCACCTATGGCAGGCGCAGCAGCTTCCATCCTTTTAATGCCGTTATCAGCCAGCTCTTTAGCGCTACCTTCAAGTTTGTGTATAGCGTCTTTATACTCTCCGATGGCCTTATTTCCGTCCTGAGTTGTTTTTATCTGCCCGGAGTGA
>DATJOY010000208.1:0-4014 GCA_035506695.1 Dissulfurispiraceae bacterium | reverse complement strand
CGATGTCCTGAGTAAATACGCTTGGAATGGAATCGGTCTTGGTCATTGCTCCTCCTTTTTCTCATTGAAAAAGCAGGATTAATAATGACCCTCAGTGGCCCTAAGAATCAATTCATTTTGTTACGTATAGCGACATGTTATTGATAGAACCGGCAGCGTGAATTCTTGAAACGACCATCAATGATTTTCGTTAAAAACTCTCCGGTGTATTCAGGATGCTCTCCCTTAGAGAGGTGTGAGTACCTAGCCTTCCAGTCATGCTGAGCGCAGAGCTAAATCATGCCCTAAAATAAAAAAAAGCGCAATGACTCACTGAGTCACAGCGCTTCTTTTTATTGCTTTAAGTCGCTCGCGGTAATGGCGACCGGGTTTATTTAAGCCTGCTTTATCTTGTTACGTGCCCATCTCCCAACTTTTCAGATATTTTTTCTGCTCCGGAGAGAGCGTATCAATGTTCAGAGACATGGCGTTTAACTTGAGTTTCGCGATCTCTTTGTCGATAGCTTCAGGAACGCCGTAGACAGTATTTTTGAGTTTCTTCGCATTCTTTACCATGTACTCGGCACAGAGGGCCTGGTTCGCGAAGCTCATGTCCATTACCGCCGACGGATGGCCTTCGGCTGCGGCGAGATTGATAAGACGGCCTTCGCCGAGGAGGTAAATCCTTCTGCCACTCCTGAGAGTATATTCCTCCACAAAATCCCTGATCATCCTATGCGCCTTTGACATTGCCTTCAGGCTTTCGATATCTATCTCGACGTTGAAATGGCCGGTATTTGCAACAATGGCGCCGTCCTTCATCAACGGGAAGCAACCCTTTGAGATCACATTGATGTTGCCGGTAGCCGTAACGAAGATGTCGCCAATCCTCGCCGCGTCCCTGATGGGCATAAGCTCGAAGCCGTCCATCGTCGCTTCAAGTGCCTTCAAAGGATCGATCTCGGTTACGATGACGCGGGCGCCCAATCCTTTGGCCCTCATCGCGACACCCCTGCCGCACCAGCCATAGCCGCAGACTACAAATACGGACCCTGCGATAAGCCTGTTGGTGGCCCTGATTATGCCGTCCATGGTGCTCTGGCCTGTGCCGTAGCGGTTGTCGAACAGGTGCTTGGTGTATGCATCGTTAACGGCAATTATCGGGTATTTGAGTGCCCCGTCTGCGGCCATTGCCTTAAGGCGAATTACGCCGGTAGTCGTCTCTTCAGTCCCGCCGATAACATTCTTGAGAAGGGCCTGCTCATCCTTGTGCAGCGTCGAAACGACATCGGCCCCGTCATCCATCGTTATCTGCGGCTTGAGCGAAAGGGCGTCCTTGATATGCCGGTAATAGGTGTTTGTGTCCTCTCCTTTGATTGCGAAGACTGAGATGCCTGAATTCTTTGCGAGAGAAGCGGCAACATCGTCCTGGGTGCTCAGCGGATTTGAAGCGCATAGGGATATCTGTGCGCCTCCTGCCTTCAGCGTCTCCATAAGCGATGCCGTCTCGGTAGTCACATGCAGGCATGCAACCACGCGTATACCCTTCAGGGGCTTCTCTTTTGCGAACCTTTCGGAGATACTTCTCAGCACAGGCATCTCCTGGGCAGCCCACTCTATGCGCAGTTTGCCCTTTTTGGCGAGATTGATATCCTTTACGTCGTATTTTGCCATTTATCCTCCAAGTAAATATTTCAAATTTGCAATTCCAGATTCAGGAATTAGAGTCCCGCTTCTTTTCTCAGTATGTCGGCCTTGTCCGTGCGCTCCCACGTGAACTCCGGCTCGGTCCTTCCGAAATGACCATAGGCAGCCGTTTTCCTGAATATAGGCCTTCTCAAATCAAGTGTATCGATTATCGCCTTCGGTGTGAGCGAGAAATTATTGCGTATTATAGAAACGATCTTATGGTCCGGAATTTTCCCGGTGCCGAACGCATCGACATAAATCGAAACGGGATCGGGGACACCGATAGCATATGCAACCTGCACTTCCAGCCGGTCCGCAATGCCCGCGGCCACGAGGTTCTTGGCGATGTATCTGCCCATGTATGATCCCGAGCGGTCGACCTTCGTGCCGTCTTTGCCCGAGAAGCAACCTCCTCCATGGCTTCCAACCCCGCCGTATGTATCGACAATAATTTTTCTTCCGGTTAGTCCGGTGTCACCCATCGGTCCTCCCACGACAAATCTTCCGGTCGGGTTGATGTGATAGGTTATTTTCTCTTCATCAAGAAGTTCTACGGGTATCACCGGTTTTATTACCTTCTCGATGATATCCTCACGCATTTCCTTTAAAGTTATATCAGGGCTGTGTTGTGAGGAAATAACGATGGTATCAACGCGCAGCGGTTTGAAATCCTCGTATTCTATCGTTACCTGAGTCTTGCCGTCCGGTCTGAGGTAACTGAGGATGTCCTCCTTCCTGCACTCGGAAAGCCTTCTCGCAAGCTTGTGCGCGAGCATGATAGACATCGGCATAAGTTCGGGCGTCTCGTTGCAGGCAAAGCCGAACATAAGCCCCTGATCTCCGGCCCCTCCGGGATCTACGCCCATTGCAATATCCGGAGACTGTTCATGGATGGACGTGATGACAGCGCAGGTTTCGTAGTCGAAACCGTACTTTGCCCGCGTGTAACCTATGTCCCTGATTGTTTCACGCACAATCGTCGGGATATCGACATAAGTAGTGGTTGTAATCTCGCCCGCGACAAAGGCAAGACCAGTTGTTACCAGGGTCTCGCAGGCAACCCTAGAATAAGGGTCCTTGCCGATTATGGAATCAAGGATGGAATCCGATATCTGGTCGGCTATCTTGTCGGGATGGCCCTCCGTCACCGATTCCGAGGTAAAGAAATATCTTTTGTCAGCCGCCATCACTCACCTCCGAATTAAATTAACTGGTCGAGTTTCAAAGATTAAGGGCCTGTTCACTCATTTACCCTCATGAATCAAAAATTCCGCTATCTGGACCGCATTCAGGGCAGCGCCTTTCCTGAGGTTGTCCGCCGCGATCCAGATGTTTATGCCGTTTTCGATCGATTCGTCCTCCCTGATCCTGCCGACAAAGACCTCGTCCTTGCCGTCGCAATGAATCGGGAGTGGATAGACACTCTTTTCAGGCGCGTCGAAAACTATTACCCCGGGTGCGCTGGAAAGCAGCGCCCTCACTTCGTTTGCGGTGATTTTACGTTCGGTCTCTATATTGACAGATTCCGAGTGCCCCCGCAAAACAGGCACGCGCACAGTAGTGGCCGTGACCCTGATCGAGTCATCGCCCATTATTTTCCGTGTCTCGTTGACCATCTTCATCTCTTCCTTTGTATAGCCGTTTTCGAGGAACTTGTCTATCTGCGGAAGCACGTTGAAGGCGATCTGGTGGGGATAGACATTGCACTTAACTCCCCTGAAATTGAGCAGGTCCGCCGTCTGCTGCATAAGTTCGTCCATGGCCTTCTTGCCGGTCCCGGATACGGCCTGGAAGGTGGTTACCACAACACGCCTGATTTTGGCTGCATCGTGAATCGGTTTTAATGCTACCACCATTTGTATAGTCGAACAATTGGGATTGGAAATTATCCCCTTGTGCCACTTCAGGTCGTGCGGATTCACTTCCGGCACGACGAGCGGCACTTCAGGGTCCATCCTCCAGTGGCTCGAATTGTCTACAACAACGCAGCCGGACTTTGCGGCCACAGGCGCCCACAACTTTGACCTCTCGGCCCCAGCTGAAAAGAGCGCGATATCGATGCCCTTGAAGGAATCGTTATTTATGGTCTCGACAGGTATTTTGTTTCCCCTGAATTCAAGGGTCTTTCCAACGGACCGCTCCGAGGCGAAAAGCCTTATCTTGCCGACAGGGAACGCGCGCTGCTCCAGCGTCGCGATCATCTCGTTGCCGACCGCCCCCGTCGCTCCCACAACTGCTACGACATATTTATCTTTTTTCTTAAGCACGGCCCCTACTCCTTGATTTCCGTTACAAGCTTTGCCACAAGGTCCCCGACCTCTGTCGTGGAATATCCCATCTTGCCTG
>DATJOY010000207.1:0-4841 GCA_035506695.1 Dissulfurispiraceae bacterium | reverse complement strand
GTTGGCGGGTTGACGTCCACGACCTGCCAGGTTTTTATCCGTCCGTCTGCATCGCGGACCACTTTCCAGAAATGTACCTCTTCGGCCATGTTCTCGAACAGGCTCCGGTATTTTGCTTCGCTCTCCCGAAGCGATTCCTCAGCGTTTCTGCTCTCTGTGACATTGCGTATTGCGGTAAGCCTTCTGATACTGTCGGGGGATACTACACGTCCGCGGGCCTCGACGATAAGACGTTTTCCGTCTTTGCGCCTCAAGAAATGCTCGATCTCTGAATCACGGTTTTCTTCGATGTTTGCCAACACATGCTGCCGGTCTTCGGGAGTGATCAGATCGCGTATGGTCATGCCTCTGAGTTCCTGTTGTGTATAACCGGTCATCGCGGCAAACTGTTCATTGCAATCTATGATCCGGCCCGCACCGCTCTCAACAATTCCCTCAAAGGTTGCATCTGAGAACGCGGCCAGTCTCTGTTCGCTTTGCCGTGACCTGAACAGGGCGTTACGAATGGTATGAACTACAAAGCAGACAAAGACCCCCATGGCCAGGGCGACGACCATCCTCAGCAATACCTCAGTATCAACCCTTGTCGGAATAGCTCCAATGATAAATACCTCGACAAAAAAAATGGCCAGCAGCACTGCAAACAATCCCGGTCCGATGCCCAGCAGCACGGCAGCCGCAACTACCGCGAAAAAGGCCATATTGTACGGGACTGTAATCCCGATCCAGGGAAGAAGTGCATAACGGATGATGGTGGAAACCGTCACAAAGACCGCAGCCAGACCATAGCGTTTCAGCGCGGTTAGAGGCCTGGGATGCGGGGGTGAGATAGCCAGAAGCAGCCGCTCTTCCCAGACAGCCAACAGATTTTCGAGCCGCTGCCTTGCTTTTACAGATTTCAACATCTTTCTAAGCATGTGCATTCAATTTACATTCGTTATTCATGCATTACCTCCGATGCAACTTCTATCCTAAGTTGCATCGCCAAAGATGTCCTCTTATGTTGAGCGCTTGATTCCATTATAATACGCTTCGGGACGGCATCCCCCCGAGGCCATATTCTATAAAGATACCATTAGAAGTGTAAAAATTAAACTGCAGAGGAAAATATTATTGATCATGAGACGCTCCAACTCATTTCCTGAACATCTTTTTGAGCTCAGCAGTCGAGATGAAAATGCGCGTAGGTCTTCCGTGCGGGCAGCGGTCGGGCTCCTCACACAAGCCGAGGCTTTTCACCAGTTCTGAAATCCTGACGCCATCCGGCACTTCCTTTCCCCTGATCGACGAGTGGCATGCCATTCTTGCGGCGACACTTTTTCGTACAGACTCCAGAGGTTCCGGCGAAGCTGAGAGTTGCGATCCCTCTTCGACCATGCAGGCAGCGACATCGTTCAGGAGTTCTCTGACATCTGCATCCTTCAGCATTTCAGGCAGACTCCTGACAATAATCGTCCTGTGCCCGAAGTCTTCAGCCTCTATGCCGAAATCACTGAGCAACTGCAGATTGCCGAGTATGATGCGATATTCCTTCGGCCCGACCTTTGCCTGCTGAGGGAAGAGAAGCCGATGCGACACAAGTCCTGATTTCTTCAGCAACCTTTCGTAGTTGACCCTCTCGTGGGCCGCATGGTAATCGAGAAGCGTAAGTCCGCCGTCGGACGGGAAGGCAACGAAGGTTTCTCCGATGTAAATAGAGGCGACGCCCGGTCCATAAGCCGTACCATATGATTGACCGGCTGCCTCCGATATCATATCAGCTGCGGACCCTGGTTCGCGTGTAAAAAAACGTCGCTGCATGTCACTGGTTTGCGGCGGAAAACCTATGGAATATTGTCCTCCGATTCTCTCACCTTCCGGCGCCTCCGATACAAAATCAACAGCAGCCCCTCGGATTGCGTCGCGACATGTCCTCAACACGAAATTATAAACGCCTGTCTTGTCCTCGAACCTTACCTCACGTTTTGCTGGATGGACATTGACATCGACCCTTTCGGGATCTATTTCGAGAAAGATGAAAAAGACAGGATGCTTGTCGCGCGGGATCAAATCTTCATATGCTTTGTAAATGGCGTGATTGACAGCCTGGTCTTTGACAGGCCTTCTGTTGATAAATAGAAACTGGCTGTTCCTGCTGCTCCTCACGTTCGATGCTTTGCCGATGAAAGCCCTGAGCGAATAATCAGTCTCCTCCGACGAGGTTTCTATCATGCCGTCAACAAAGCTCTTACCATAAACCTGCATTATCCTCTCCCTGGGAGATGCCGCCGGAGGTAGTGAAAGTGTCTCTTCGCCCTCTGTCATGAGGACAAAGCCGATATCGAAGTGCGGGATCGCCTCCCTGGTTACGGCATCAATGATATGATAATTCTCCGTGTTGTCGGATTTGAGGAATTTACGCCTGGCAGGTGTATTGAAAAACAGGTCTTTGACCTCGATGACAGTGCCTGAGGCAGGACAATCTTTTACGCTCCTGACTTCTCCGCCCGAAATCTCGATACATATGCCGGTCTGATTATCATCAAGACCATTTTCTTTCCGAGCAGTGACGAGTCTCACCTTGGAAACGGCGGCAATCGAAGAAAGCGCTTCGCCCCTGAAACCCATCGAGCGGATATTGAAGAGATCTTCTTCGCTGTCGATCTTGCTTGTCGCATAGCGCTCAAAGGCAAGAAGCGCGTCTTCTCGCCCCATTCCGCTGCCGTTGTCCGATATCCGGATGAGCTTTTTGCCGGCGCCTGAAATTGTAATTTCGATACGCGTACTTCCGGCATCAATCGAATTTTCGAGCAGCTCCTTGACGACAGAGGCCGGGCGTTCTATGACCTCTCCTGCGGCGATCTTGTTCCTGAGAAGCAAGG
The DNA here is from genome assembly GCA_035506695.1 of Dissulfurispiraceae bacterium. GTDB lineage: Bacteria > Nitrospirota > Thermodesulfovibrionia > Thermodesulfovibrionales > Dissulfurispiraceae > Fen-1308. The sequence goes on along the minus strand of DATJOY010000207.1, from coordinate 1,980 downwards.
GAAGGACTTTGATAACGTTCATTGTGCATTATTTTAATGAGTAGGGGTTTGATTAATCAAACCATTACTGACTGTCTTTGCTCAATCCCTAAATGGTATAATTTCAGATGAAGAAAATTCTCATGCGCGGTAACGAGGCCATCGCCGAAGCGGCACTGCAGGCCGAATGCCGGTTCTATGCCGGTTATCCCATAACACCCCAGAACGAAATCCCGGAATACATGGCGAGAAGGATGCCCGACATGGGCGGCACCTTTATCCAGGCCGAAAGTGAGATCGCCGCGATCAATATGGTATACGGTGCCGCTGCTTGCGGTGCGCGGGCCATGACTTCATCGAGCAGTCCCGGCATCAGCCTCAAGCAGGAATGCCTGTCGTTTCTCGCGACCGCCGAACTTCCCGCAGTGGTTGTGAACATGCAGCGCGGTGGACCCGGACTCGGCAACATTTCGGCCAGCCAGGCGGATTATTTCCAGGCCGTAAAGGGAGGGGGTCACGGAGATTACAGGCTGCTGGTTTATGCCCCCTACAACCTTCAGGAGTGCTGGGACCTTACGATGCTGTCCTTCGACAAGGCGGATGAATACAGGACGCCGGTCATGATACTCGGAGATGCTGTGCTCGGACAGATGATGGAACCGTTTCTGACTACTAAATACGTAAAGCCCGAGCTGCCGCCCAAGACCTGGGCCCTCTCAGGTTGCAAGGGCAGGGAGCCTAATGTCGTCAAATCGCTGTTTATGGGTGAGGGCGAACTGGAACAGGTTAACTACAAGCTTGCTGAAAAGTACGGCAGGATGAAGGAACGCGAGGTAAGGTTCCAGGAGCTTATGATCGAAGATGCAACTCTTATCGTGGTGGCCTTCGGCATATCCGCGAGGATCGCTTACTCCGCGGTGCAAAGACTCAGAAAAGAGGGTCATAAGGTCGGACTCTTCAGGCCGGTTTCTCTCTATCCCTTCCCAGAACGTCGGATCAACGAGCTTGCAGGCGAACGTGTGAGGTTTCTGACCGTTGAACTGAATATGGGACAAATGGTCGAAGATGTTAGACTTGCGGTTAACGGCAAGTCAGAAGTGCTGTTTTACGGCAGGCCGGGCGGCAGCATGATCACGCCGGAAGACCTTCACGAGAAAATATCAGTGATTCTTTAAAACGCGGATATTTCCCAAAATCAGGGCCTTGACTGTTTCTATATCTGCCCTGATCCTGCATCCTGCGGCATTCTTATGTCCGCCTCCGTCGAAGATCTCTGCTATGCGGGCGACATTGATATCGCCTTTCGACCTCAGGCTGACCTTGTATTCATTCGGACCCGTCTCCCTAAGCAGGGCCGACATCCCGATCTTCTTCATGATGCGGGGAAAGGAGACAAAGTTCTCGGTATCGTCGGCTGCAGTAGATGTTTCTTCCATCATTTTTTTTGTGACCAGAGTGAAGGCCACATCTTCCCGGATGTCGAGCGTCCCTATCATCTTTAAATAAAGCCTGAAGCGGTCCTCAGACCACGATTCAAATAGCTCCTGATAGACGATGTGCGGCCTGGCGCCGCAGTCGATAAGCTCTGCCCCGACTCGAAAAACCTGCGATGTGGCATTTTCAAAACGGAAATTGCCCGTATCGACCACGATGGCCGCGTAGAGATTGGTCGCGATTTCGGCAGTGATATGGGTGCCAAAGGCTTTTAGAAGCTGGAAGACCATCAGTCCCGTTGCCGCCGCATGCGGCTCTATCCATTTGACGTCTCCGAAGTCCCTATGTGTTTCATGATGATCTATTACGATGGATGTCATCGCCCCGGAAAGCGCGTCCTTAAGGGTTTCGGCCCAGGGGTGCTGCTGCTTTTTCTCAAGACCGATGCGTTCGATGTCATTGCAATCGAGAATAATTAGAGTGCTGAAATCACTGACCCTTATTCCTGCGGACTCAAGAGACTCGAAGGTATGAAAAAGCTCGCTGCAGGGAAGAAAACGATATTGA
>DATJOY010000206.1:0-9030 GCA_035506695.1 Dissulfurispiraceae bacterium | reverse complement strand
CATGAAGATCGCCGATCCGGAGCTGTTGAGCAACCAGAAAGCCGCCACCGACATCGTCGATCCCCAGACCGGCGAAGTGATCCTGAAAGCAAATCGCAAGTTCACCAAGGCAGCCATCAAGAAAATGGCGGAGCATGGTATTAAATATATTCCGATCACCGAAGAGGAAATAATCGGTAAGGTCTCATCCCATGATATTGTGGATCCGGCGACCGGTGAAGTGCTGGTGGAAAGCAATGATGAAATTAACCAGGTCAAGCTTGAAGAAATCAAGGCGAGAGGTATCCCCTCGCTGAAAATTCTCTTCATAGATAACCTCCACGTAACCTCATCGTTTCGCGACACTTTGCTGATAGACAAGATAGCATCGACTGAAGAGGCGCTTATCGAAATATACAGGAGGGTGCGTCCCGGCGACCCGCCGACGCTGAAGAGTGCCCAGGCCCTGTTCGAAAATCTGTTTTTCAATCCGGACCGCTATGATCTTTCGGCGGTCGGTCGTCTTAAATTAAATCACAAGGTCGGGGTCAACGTTCCCCTGGACTGCCAGACACTGACGAAGGAAGACGTGCTGGAAGTCGTCAGGTACCTTATCGAATTGAAGAACGGCAAAGGCGCCATTGACGACATCGACCACCTGGGGAACCGCAGGGTGAGGGCGGTCGGCGAATTGCTTGAAAACCAGTACCGCATCGGACTGGTCCGGATGGAGCGGGCGATCAAGGAGCGCATGAGCCTGCAGGAAGTTGACAACCTCATGCCCCATGATCTGATCAACTCCAAGCCCGTTTCGGCAGTGGTCAAGGAGTTTTTCGGCTCGTCCCAGCTTTCGCAGTTCATGGACCAGACCAATCCCTTGTCGGAGGTTACCCACAAACGCCGTCTTTCGGCTCTTGGTCCCGGCGGCCTTACCCGTGAGAGGGCCGGGTTTGAAGTGCGCGACGTTCATCCAACGCATTATGGCAGGGTTTGTCCGATTGAGACGCCTGAAGGGCCGAATATCGGCCTTATTGCATCTCTTTCGACCTATGCACGCATCAATCAGCACGGCTTCGTGGAAACGCCTTACCGGATTGTCAAGGAAGGCAAGGTTACCGATGAGGTCAGGTTCTTTTCAGCCCTTGAAGAAGAGGGGCACGCCATATCGCAGGCCGACGCGAAGGTTGATGAAAACGGCCGTTTCGTGTCCGATTACGTCTCGGCCAGGAGGGGCGGCGAGTTCGTCCTTGTCGGCAGGGATGAAGTCGACCTGATGGACGTTTCTCCATTGCAACTGGTCTCCGTCGCGGCTTCACTTATACCGTTCCTTGAAAATGACGACGCAAACCGCGCACTGATGGGTTCCAACATGCAGCGCCAGGCGGTGCCGCTGCTTCGCGCCGATTCGCCTTTGGTAGGCACGGGCATGGAGCGTGTAGTTGCTCGCGATTCAGGTGTTTCCGTCGTGGCAAGGCACAACGGCGTGGTTGAATCGGTAGATGCTTCCCGGATTGTAATTAAAATCGACGAAGACGAGCACGACGAGACCGGCACCGGTGTAGATATTTACAACCTCATCAAGTTCGCACGGTCGAATCAGAACACGTGTATCAATCAGCGGCCTGTGGTGAAGGCGGGCGATCGGGTGAAACGGGGCGACATTATAGCTGACGGTCCTTCGACGGAAATGGGAGAACTGGCTCTCGGCCAGAATATCCTCGTCGCGTTTATGCCGTGGGGCGGCTACAATTTCGAAGACTCGATCCTCATTTCGGAGAAACTGGTCAAGGATGACCGGTACACATCAATTCATATCGAGGAATTCGAGTGCGTTGCCCGTGACACCAAGCTGGGCAAGGAGGAAATTACTTCGGATATTCCGAACCTCGGAGAGGAGACTCTGAAAGATCTCGACGAGTCGGGCATCATACGGATAGGCGCCGAAGTAAAACCCGGTGATATCCTGGTCGGGAAGATCACGCCCAAGGGCGAGACGCAGCTTTCTCCGGAAGAAAAATTGTTGAGAGCGATTTTCGGCGAAAAGGCCGGAGATGTCAGAGATACTTCCCTGCGTGTTCCGCCCGGAGTTGAGGGTACCGTTATCGGGGCAAAGATTTTTTCCCGGAAAGGCTCCGACAAGGACACCAGAACTGAAAGCATCGAGCGCGCGGAAGAAGAAAAATTGCGCAAAGATGAGCAGGATGAAATCAACATCATAAAAAATTCCGCCGTCAGCAAGCTGAAAAAGCTGCTTGTGGACAAAACCGCGGCGGTTTCCATCGAAGACAGGCAAGGCAAGGTTCTTCTGGCGAAAGGAAAGACAATAACATCCGAGAATCTCGCTTCGGTCCCGATGGACAGATGGGATGAAATTTCCGTTGAAGACGGAGGGGATGTGGATGAAAAAGTTTCGCAAATCCTCGCCAGGCTTCAGGAGCAGATTCTTATCATCAGGGATGTATTCGAAGACAAGATACAGAAACTGAAGAGAGGTGACGATCTTCCCCCCGGCGTTATCAAGATGGTTAAAGTGTATGTCGCCATCAAGCGCAAACTGCAGGTCGGCGACAAGATGGCGGGCCGCCACGGGAACAAGGGCGTTGTTTCGCGCATATTGCCTGAAGAGGATATGCCGTACATGGAAGACGGCCGTCCCGTGGAAATTGTCCTGAACCCTCTTGGCGTGCCTTCGCGTATGAACGTAGGGCAGATACTTGAGACTCATCTGGGATGGGCGGCTAAGGGGATCGGCTGGCAGATCGAAGAAATGCTGGCGAAAAACTCTCCGAGTTCCACATTAAAATCATATATAAAAGAGATATATAATGATGGAGAGATGGACAGATTCCTGGAGAAACTCGGAGAGGATGAATTGCTGACCGTGGCGAAACGTCTCAAGCGGGGAGTTCCCATGGCTTCTCCAGTTTTCGAGGGAGCCTCGGAAGGCCAGACAAAGGATCTAATGAAAAATGCCGGTTTTTCCACTTCGGGGCAGGTCATCCTTTATGACGGGAAAACAGGCGAGCCATTCAAGCAAAAGGTGACGGTCGGCATAATGTATGTGCTCAAGCTTCACCATTTGGTTGACGACAAGATACATGCCCGTTCCATCGGGCCATACAGCCTTGTGACTCAACAGCCTCTTGGAGGAAAGGCCCAGTTTGGCGGCCAAAGGCTTGGTGAAATGGAAGTATGGGCCATGGAGGCTTACGGGGCGGCATATGCCCTTCAGGAGTTCCTGACAGTCAAGTCCGACGATGTGGCCGGGCGAACAAGGATGTACGAGGCAATCGCGAAGGGCAAACACACTCTGGAACCCGGTCTCCCGGAATCATTCAATGTTCTGATCAAGGAATTGCAGTCATTATGTCTTGATGTTGAACTTCTGGAAATTGAGGAAGACTGATCCGGTGTCCGGAAAGCGGCAGGCAAACATTTAAATAAACAATAAAAGACACATCTCCTCAGATGGGAGGAAAATACATTGGAAGATTTCTTCAGCTTTTTCGATAAACCTAAGGATCCGTTACATTTTTCCGCGATAAGAATATCCATTTCTTCGCCTGAAAAAATCCGTGAGCGCTCTTTTGGCGAAGTAAAGAAACCCGAGACAATTAACTACCGGACCTTCAAGCCGGAACGCGACGGCCTTTTCTGCGCCAAAATCTTCGGTCCGACAAAGGATTATGAGTGCAACTGCGGGAAATACAAGAGAATGAAGCACCGCGGAATTGTCTGCGAAAAATGCGGTGTGGAGGTTATTCCGTCAAAGGTTCGGCGTGAGAGACTCGGCCATATTGATCTGGCTACGCCGGTGGCTCACATCTGGTTTCTCAGATCACTGCCTTCCAGAATCGGAAACCTGCTTGATATTTCCCTGAAAGATCTGGAGAAGGTGCTTTACTTCGAGGCCTATGCCGTTACAGATCCGAAAAATACCGGCATGACGCTGGCTGAAGTACTGACGGAAGACCGTTATCAGAAGGCCCTTGAAGAATACAACAGGGAATTTGAAGCGGGCATGGGCGCCGCCGCGATCAGAGACTGCCTCAAATCTCTGGACCTCGAGCAGCTTGCCGTGCAGCTCCGCGCCGAAATGCTTGAAGCCACCAGCGAAGCAAAGAGGAAGAAAATTGCGAAACGGCTCAAGGTGGTTGACGCGTTCAAATCCTCAGGCAACAGGCCGGAATGGATGATCCTGGAGTGTATCCCCGTTCTGCCTCCCGAATTGAGACCGCTGGTTCCTCTGGACGGCGGCCGTTTTGCGACCTCTGACCTCAATGACCTGTACAGGCGCGTAATCAACAGGAATAATCGTCTGAAAAGGCTTATGGAACTTCAGGCCCCGGAAGTAATAATCAGGAACGAGAAACGCATGCTTCAGGAGGCTGTGGATGCCCTTTTTGACAACGGCAGGCGCGGCCGCGCTATTGCAGGCCCCAACAAGCGACCGTTGAAGTCTCTGTCAGACATGCTGAAGGGAAAATCAGGCCGCTTCCGTCAGAATCTTCTCGGAAAGCGTGTTGACTATTCAGGACGTTCCGTTATCGTCGTCGGCCCAGAGCTTCGATTACATCAGTGCGGTCTCCCCAAGAAAATGGCTCTGGAGCTGTTTAAGCCTTTTATCTACAGCAAACTGGAAGATAGAGGTTTTGTCACAACTATAAAAAGCGCCAAAAAGATGGTCGAGAAGGAACGTCCGGAGGTCTGGGATGTTCTGGAAGAAGTAATAAAAGAACACCCGGTATTGCTGAACCGTGCTCCCACGCTTCACCGTCTCGGCATACAGGCATTCGAGCCGGTACTTATCGAGGGCAAGGCTATACAGTTGCACCCGCTGGTTTGCACCGCGTTCAATGCCGACTTTGACGGGGACCAGATGGCCGTTCATCTGCCGCTTTCCATCGAAAGCCAGGTCGAGGCTAGGGTGCTGATGATGAGCACCAATAACATACTTTCTCCTGCCCACGGCAAGCCGATCATCGTCCCGTCACAGGACATGGTTCTTGGAATTTATTACATGACGAGGGAAAAATATTTCGTCAAAGGTGAAGGCAAGGTTTTTTCCTCGCCCGAAGAAGTCAGGATGGCCTTCGATTCCGGTGAACTGGATTTTCATGCGCGGATCAAGGTTCGAATGAAGAACATTCCATCCGACCTGGAATGCCAGTTAATAGAAACTACGGCGGGACGCATTATTTTAAGGGAGATTTTGCCTGATGCGGTACCGTTTTCAACAATAAACCGGGTAATGACCAAAAAGGAACTGTCCAACCTGGTGGATGTCTGCTACCGGCTTGCCGGGAACAAGGAGACCGTCATTCTGGCGGACAAGCTGAAAGAGATCGGTTTCCGTTATTCGACCCTGGCCGGGATATCCATATGCATCGACGATATGGTAATTCCCGAAGGCAAGCCCGTTATTATCGACAAGGCAACCGAAGAGGTTAAGGAAATACAGAACCAGTATACGGAGGGGTTGATAACTGATGGAGAACGTTACAACAAGGTTATCGACATCTGGGCAAAGGCCACGGAAGAGATTGCCAAAGAGATGCTTGACAATCTTTCACGCGACACCGTTTCCTCTCCGGACGGTAAGGACGTGAAGGTCCCCTCTTTCAACGCGATCCACATGATGGCCGATTCCGGCTCAAGGGGTTCCGCCCAGCAGATTCGCCAGCTTGCTGGAATGCGTGGACTGATGGCGAAACCGTCGGGCGAAATTATCGAAACACCTATTACCGCCAATTTCAGGGAAGGCCTTACCGTGCTTCAATACTTCATTTCAACGCACGGTGCGCGTAAAGGTCTTGCGGATACGGCTCTTAAGACTGCCAACTCCGGTTACCTGACGAGAAGACTGGTGGATGTCGCGCAAGATGCTATTATTACCGAAGAAGATTGCGGAACGCTTGATGGCCTTCTGATATCGGCCCTGACTGAGGGCGGCGAGATCATAGAACATATTGGCGACCGTATTCTTGGCCGTGTTGCACTGGATGATATCCTGGATCCGGTTACCGGTGAGGTTCTTGTGCCCGCCAATACCGAGATTGACGAACTGCTTGTAAAGCAGATTGAAGATGCAGGCCTTGAAAAAGTAAAAATACGTTCTGTGCTTACCTGCCAGAGCAAACGGGGAATATGCGCAAAATGTTACGGCCGAGACCTTGCTCGCGGGCATCTGGTCAACCTGGGAGAGGCGGTCGGCGTTATTGCAGCGCAATCCATCGGCGAGCCCGGAACACAGCTCACCATGAGGACGTTCCACATCGGCGGCACCGCGTCCAGGCATGCGGAACAGACATCACTGGAAGCGAGAAACGAAGGTTCGGTATCGTTTATTAATATTAACAGCGTTGTCAATGCCGAAGGCCACCACATAGTAATGAACCGCAACGGCGAGGTGGCCGTTATTGATGAAACGGGACGCGAACGTGAAAGGTATTCGATAGTATACGGTGCCAAAATCAAGGTGGCGCCGGGGCAAATGGTTAAACCCGGGGATTCTCTGGCGGAATGGGATCCCTATACCATGCCGATATTGACGGAAGTATCCGGAAAGATCAAATTCGGAGACATCGTCGAAGGCGTAACGGTAGAAGAACAACTTGACGAGGTTACCGGTCTTTCCAGAAAAGTCATTATTGAATCCAAGGATCCCGACAAGCGCCCTCGTATCGCCATAAAAGATGATTCCGGCAAAACAGTGAGACTGGGTGAAAGCACGGTCGGAAGGTATTTCCTTCCCGTCGGGGCAAATATTTCGGTGCACGAGGATGCGTATGTAAATGCTGGTGACGTCATCGCGAAAATACCGAGGGAGACTACAAAAACCAAAGACATCACGGGTGGTTTGCCGAGGGTCGCGGAATTATTCGAAGCCAGAAAACCTAAAGACTATGCGGTTATTTCAGAGATAGACGGAGTCGTTTCTTTTGGCAAGGATGCCAAAGGAAAGCGCAAGGTAATCGTATCTCCTGAAAAAGGCGAGGCAAAAGAATATCTCATCCCGAAAGGCAAGCACATCAGCGTCCATGAGGGTGATTTCGTGAAAGCCGGCGAGCCGCTCATGGATGGATCTTCAAATCCGCACGATATTTTAAGGGTTTTGGGGCTTAAGGAGTTGTCGAAATATCTGGTGGATGAAGTTCAGGAAGTTTATCGTCTGCAAGGTGTCAAGATAAACGATAAACATATAGAAACAATAGTTCGCCAGATGCTGAGACGTGTCCGGATAAAGGATGTGGGCGACACGAATTTCCTCATAGACGACCAGCTGGAACGCAATCTTTTTGAGGAAGAAAACGAGAGAGTGCTTGCCAATGGCGGCAGGCCAGCAATCGCCGAGCCGCTGCTTCTTGGAATAACGAAAGCTTCTCTTTCAACGGAGTCATTCATTTCCGCCGCTTCTTTCCAGGAGACAACAAAAGTCTTGACACAGGCTGCCATTGAAGGTAAGGTTGACAGCCTTCGCGGGCTCAAGGAGAACGTTATAATGGGCCGGTTGATCCCCGCCGGCACTGGTCTTTCCCGTTACAGAAACATAAAGATCGTCGCGGAAAACGAGGAAGAAATAGCTGTCGAAGATGTTGAAGAGTCCATAATCGAAGATGAAGTGGAGTCTCAATAAACGGGATAAAATTATTGCTCCAGACGTAAATTTGTTTGAAAAAAACTTGACAATATAGAATTGTTTTGATATTTTGGTCGGGTTTTCGCTTGTAAAAGGGGGAGCTACCCCTACACGATTATAAAGGTTTGGGAGAAATAGTAATGCCAACCATAAACCAGTTGATACGCATTGGCAGGGAAAGCAAAAAAGACAAATCAACGGCCCCGGCACTGAAGTGCTGTCCGCAGAAGCGCGGCGTTTGTACCAGGGTTTATACGACGACACCGAAGAAACCGAACTCTGCGCTGCGCAAGGTCGCCAGGGTGCGACTCACCAACGGGATCGAGGTGACTTCTTATATACCGGGCGTCGGGCACAATCTTCAGGAGCACTCGGTTGTCCTTATACGTGGCGGAAGGGTCAAGGACCTTCCTGGTGTGAGATATCATATCGTGCGTGGAACGCTTGACTCCGTCGGTGTTAAAGACAGGAAGCAGGGCCGATCCAAATATGGCGCCAAAAGACCTAAGTAAAAGATTAAAGTGAGAGGTATCTATGCCTAGGAGAAGAGAAGTTGCGAAGCGCATTATTTTGCCTGACCCGAAATTTAATGACAGGGTTGTTGCCAAGCTTATCAATATAATAATGTTGCATGGGAAGAAAAGTACGGCGGAAAGAGCACTTTATGGCGCTCTTGATATAGTTGCCAAGCGCACAAGTGAAGATCCTCTGAAGGTCTTTAAAAAGTCGCTTGACAATATCAGGCCCATGCTGGAGGTCAAATCGAGAAGGGTTGGGGGTTCGACTTATCAGGTGCCCGTCGAAATCCGGGCGGACCGGAGGACTTCCCTTGCGATGCGATGGCTGGTGAAATACTCGGATGCGCGAACCGAAAAGACTTTGACTGAAAAACTGGCTGGCGAAATACTTGATGCATATAACAACAGGGGTAATGCCGTTAAAAAGCGTGAAGACACTCATAAAATGGCTGAAGCAAACAGGGCTTTTGCGCATTACCGCTGGTAGTGGGCGCAGGTTGAACTTGGAGGATATTTTTTAGTGCAGCGTACAGTACCTTTAGAAAGAACCCGAAACATCGGGATTATGGCTCATATAGATGCGGGGAAAACGACGACTACCGAGCGCATCCTGTATTATACCGGTGTTTCGTATAAGATAGGCGAAGTGCATGAAGGTACCGCCACCATGGATTGGATGGAGCAGGAGCAGGAGCGGGGAATTACCATTACGTCTGCTGCCACAACGTGTTCCTGGCGGGATCATCGCATTAATATAATAGATACGCCCGGACATGTCGATTTTACGATCGAGGTTGAGCGTTCCTTGCGTGTGCTTGATGGCGCGGTTGCTGTTTTCTGTTCGGTCGGCGGAGTCGAGCCGCAATCCGAAACGGTTTGGCGCCAGGCGGATAA
>DATJOY010000205.1:0-2192 GCA_035506695.1 Dissulfurispiraceae bacterium | reverse complement strand
TTCTACGCCGAATTTGTTACCTTTTAAAAAGATTTCAGTCGGCAGGGTATTCGCCTTCTCGAAACGCCTGAAATAGCAGCTCGGTATCGACGAGAGGATGTGCATATGTTTGCTGTAAGGCAGATAATTCAGGAAGGAGAGCAGTACTATGGCATGCAGCCACCACCAGAAGGTGATGTAGGGTGCGGCACTTTCCGTCGATAGGCCGGAATAGAACGCAATGCCAACAGCAGCAGAGATGGGCATGAAGGGCGGTTCTTTTCCTGTGGCGATCGCAATGCCGTGCAGGTTGAAGAAGGCAATCATCAATACCGCAACAATCGAAAGGATCACATATGAATCCAGTGTTATTGCTTCTGGGTATGGGGGCCATAGTATCCTTCTGATACCGGCTATAATTACACAGACCAGGGCAAGCAGTGATGCGAGATCGCACATCATCGCGAGCGGGTGATAAATCGCATTCGGCAGGATCGACAAACTGATGCCAGGAAATACACCATGGACAATAAACTCCCCATTGGCGAGCAATAGTGCCATGAATGACCAAAAAAGGGCAAAATGGTTGATACCGAACGGTTTTTGCAGAACCCTCTTCTGTGCAAAGGCATAAAGAAATGTATTGCGGATTCTGGCCGCCACATTCTGGAAACGGTCTTCAGGCCTGCCGATAGTAACTAGGCTGAACCGTTTAAAGCAGCTCCATGCGAACAGGAGAGCGGCAGCTATAAATACCGCTGTAAAGGTGATCGGGTTCGGTACCATAAGAAGTATCCTGCTTTCTTAATGTTAAGTCTCACAGACCTTCGGCGTGCTTTTCTCGGTCTTTCGCTTTCTGATCTGTTCGGTAATGGCTGGGACAATCTTGAAAAGGTCACCGACAATGCCGAATGTTGCCACCTCAAAGATCGGGGCGTCGCGATCACGGTTGATGGCGATGACCAAATCGGCGTCCTGCATACCAACCAGGTGCTGAATAGCCCCGCTGATGCCGCAGGCGATGTAGATCTTGGGTCGTACAGTCCTGCCGGTCTGACCCACCTGGCGCTCCACCGGCATCCATCCAGCATCTACGGCGCTCCGTGATGAAGCTACCACACCGCCAAGTTCGTTGGCCAAATCCTGCAGTATGCTAAAGTTCTCTTTTGCCATCATCCCCCTACCGCCGGAAACTATGATCTCGGCGCCGCCTATATCAACGCTGTCCATGCGTTCGGTATCGTTGATGACCTCCAGCACCTTGGTCAGGATATCATCCTCCTTCATTGTCATCTTTTCCCGAATGATCTCGCCCGTGGCATTTTCTCTCCTGGTGGGCATGGGCATAACGTGGGGGCGGACCGAAGCCATTTGCGGGCGCCGCTTTTCGCATAAAATAGTTGCCATGATGTTTCCGCCGAAAGCCGGACGCGTCTGCAGCAACTGCCTTTTATCGTCGATACTGAGACCCGTACAGTCCGCTGTCAGCCCTGTCTTCATTCGCGTTGCAACCGCACCAGCGAGGTCTCGACCCAGACCTGTCGCCCCCATGAGAACGACCTCGGGTTTATACTTCTCCATGAGATAACAGAAAGCCTCCAGATATGGAGCCGTCCGGTAATTTCGTAAAATAGGATCATCAATCATATAGGCCTTCGTGGCACCATAGCTGAATGCTTCATGGCAAAGCCCCTCAAGTTTGTGCCCAAGGACGACGGCGCTTAACTCCACGTGTAAGGCGGAAGCAAGCTGGGCTCCAACACCCAAGAGTTCCCAGGACACCTTTACGGGTACACAGCCGGTTTGCTCGACGAAGACCCATACGCCGCGATATTGCGCAAGGTATTCTTTCAGCCCGTCATCTTCAGCGCTGTCCTTCGTTTTCTGAGAATCTGCTGATTTTTCCTGCTCAAGCTGTTTGAGAATTTCCCGCTCCTCCGGACTATAAAATATTTCCAGAGCCTCGACCGGGCATACTTTGATGCATTTCTGACAGCCGATACATTTATCTAAAAGGATGATTGGCTCACCCGCTGCATTCATTTCAACCGCATCTGCAGGGCAAGCGCTCTGGCATCTCGCACCACAGGCAATGCACTTGCCGGGAATCAATATGGCTTTCCCCCTGGGTCTTTTGACTTTTTTCTGGTTGTCCATCGTGTCTCTCTTATGAGTTATTATTCATGTAACCGTTTTTCTCTACAAAGGAAGCA
>DATJOY010000204.1:0-4162 GCA_035506695.1 Dissulfurispiraceae bacterium | reverse complement strand
TATTAAAATGATCACCTCGAAAGGCATTACAACCTTCATAGAGGCAGGACCCGGCAAGGTCCTCTCAGGCCTGATAAAAAGGATAGAGCCCGGGGCAAGGACTTTCAATGTCGAAAATATGGAGAGCCTGAACAGGACGCTCTCTGGACTGTAAGAGACAGAAATGATAATTGACGTCCGCGGTCTGCACCATCCTGATCATCTGAAGGAATTCAGGAGACAGCTCGAAGGTTTCTGCACAGTCCGTGAAGGTATAGATGTGCTCATGGACAACAACAGGGATGACGTACGGAAGTTTGAAATGTTCGTGCGCTCATGCAGAGGGCGTTATGTGATACATGAAGAGGGCGATCATCTCCTGATGAAAATCGAAGAATCGCTCAGTTTTTGCGGATGAGCTGACGATCCGGCTGATCTCGTAACCCCTCCTGCCCCTCATAGGTTAAGAGAGGGAGGGGGAGTTAGTTGAACAAGCATAAATAAAAGGAGGAGTAATGGAAAAGACGCTTTCAATCATTAAACCCGACGGAGTTAAGAAGAACATCATAGGCAGGATTTTAGGCAGGCTCGAAAAGAATGGTCTGAGGATTGCTGCCCTGAAGAAGATAATCCTGTCGCAGGATGAGGCAAAAGCTTTTTACATAGTCCACAAAGAGCGCCCTTTTTATGAAAGCCTTACCACATTCATGTCCGAGGGACCTGTAGTTGTGCTGGTGCTCGAGGGTGAAAATGCAATAACCAAGCTACGGGAAATAATGGGGGCCACTAATCCTGCAAATGCGGCGCCCGGGACTATCAGGAAAGATTTTGCCGACAGTGTGGAGCGGAATATTGTCCACGGCTCTGATTCCCCCGAATCGGCTGCGTTCGAGATTCCCTTCTTTTTTTCAAACCTCGAAATTCTGTAATAACAGAGATATTGCATCTGCTGGTTTGCAGCCCCGAGAACCGGGAAAGTGCGCTTTGATTAAAACATTTCAGGCTATATGAGAAAAATTTTGAATAAAGTCGGTTAGGCTGTCTTCGCCAGTATATGTTATAATGCAATTAAAGTATCAATATTGAACAGGTTGTTTTTCAAGAGATATTCCACTAAATGAAAGGCTCTGATTCCGATCACTATTCTCCCCGGTTTGACAAGAAGGAGTACATTTTGATGGAGCTCGTTCCTGGGCACTAGGATGAAAAAAAATCACGAGAACGATAGTTGCATTCCCTGTGACGACCACGGCTTTAACGAGTTTGATTACAGGGGGTTTTTCGAGAATGCGGTCGAAGGCCTGTTCCGTTCAACTGCCAGCGGAAAATTTATCGCGGTAAACCCTGCCCTCGCTATGATTCTCGGCTACGATAATCCTGAGGACCTCATATCTACATTGCAGGACCTGAAATCGCAGCTTTATGCCGATCCGTCCGATCGTGAGCGTCTTCTGACGACCCTCGCGGAAAAAGGTGTCATGACCGATTTCGAGACTCAATTTATATGCAAAGACGGCAGCACTAAATGGATAAACCTTGCAGCGCGAGAAGTGCGGGGACCCGAAGGGAAACTTCAGTATATCGAGGGATTGAACATCGATATCACTGCAAGAAAGAACGCTGAAATTGCGCTGCGCGAGAGCGAACAGAAATTCCGCCGCACCTTTGATCAGGCCCCGATCGGCGCTGCAATCATGGACATCAACTTTGCTTTTATACGGGTCAACAAGGTCCTTTGCGATATCACCGGCTATGCTGAAGAGGAACTGCTTTCCAGGAGAATTCTCGACATAATTCATCCTGACGATGTCCCTATAGGATTGAACTATGCTAATCGACTTTTAAACGGCGAGATCGATTCGTATGAGAATGACAGGAGGTTTCTGCATAAGAACGGCGGCATTATATGGGTTATCATCTCGATGCGCTGTCTGCGTGACCAGTCCGGAAAGCCCCATTATCTTCTGCCGATGATCCAGGACATAACATCGCGCAAAAGTGCGCTCGATACATTGGCTGCAACCAAGGAGAGACTTGAGCACAGCGAATCCATTTACAGGGCCATTGTTGAAGACCAGATAGAGCAGGTCTGCCGCTACAGGAGCGACGGGACAATTACGTTTGTAAACGATGCCTATGCCAATTTTTTCCAGAAGAAAAAAGAAGATCTCATAGGGACTGCATTTAAACTCAACATTCCTGAAGACGATCTCCGGGAATTCGAGAGCCTGTTAAGAAGGCTGACCACGTCCAAACCCGTAACAGAAATGGAACACCGTGTGATCTTGCCTGACGGTCAGATGCGCTGGCTTCATCGTTCGGTCAGGCTGTTTTTCGATCAGAACGGCGTCATTACCGAATTCCAGGTAGTAGGGCGTGATGTGACTGACAGGGTAGTGGCAGAACAGGAGATCAAGAGAATATCGGATGAAAAAGAACAATATCGTCTGAATCTCGAGGCTGTATTCAGCAGCATTCCGGATGCAGTCCTGACTGTGGACAGGGACATGCGCATCATTCATATAAATAAGGCCATGGAAAATATTTGCTGCATCAGTCATAAGCTGGTGCCAGGCAGATCGATCAAGGATTTCTCCGGTTCTTGCGACCGGTCCTGCTTCCATATCTTGTTCAAGACTGTGCAGACAAAAGAACCTGTTATTGAATATCGCCTTGAATGCGCGACAAGTGAGCCTCGAAAGGTCTTCATAATTAATTCATCGCCGCTTCGTGACCAGGAAAACCAGTTTATGGGGGCTGTTTTGGCAATCCGCGATATCACCCGGCTGGCAAACCTTGAGAGACAGATTACAGACCCTGCCGGATACAAGAACATCATCGGGAAAAGCAAGGCGATGCAGGAAGTATACAGGGTTTTGGATCTCCTCACGGATGTGGAAACTACGGTCCTCATCACAGGGGAATCCGGCACCGGCAAGGAACTTACTGCTGAGGCCCTGCATTACGGAGGTCCGCGCGCGAAGCGCCCACTTGTTAAAGTCAACTGCGCAGCCCTTGCTGAAAACCTTTTGGAAAGTGAACTTTTCGGACATGTTCGGGGAGCCTTTACCGGGGCAGTCAAGGACAAGATAGGGCGCTTTGAGGCCGCCGAAGGTGGGACACTATTCCTGGATGAAATCGGTGATGTCCCTTTAAGCACGCAGCTCAAACTCCTCCGCGTGCTGGAGCGCAAAGAATATGAACGTGTCGGTGATTCAAGGACACTTAAGGCGGATGTCCGGGTAGTTACGGCGACGAATGTGGACTTGCAGAAAAAAATCAGGCAGGGTCTGTTTCGGGAAGATCTTTATTACCGGCTGAAGGTTATGGGTATTCACCTGCCACCCCTGCGTGAGCGCGAGCAGGACATTCCGCTTTTATGTCAGCACTTCATAAATAAACTGAACATAGACTATGAAAAGAATGTCACCCGGGTATCGGATGAGGTAATGATGCTGTTCATGAATTATGACTGGCCTGGAAATGTCCGTGAATTGCGCCACACACTGGAACACGCATTCATTTTATGTCCGGGCGGCGAGATAGTGCCGCAGCATCTGCCCCGTGATTTTGCGGGTCCCCATTACGAACGCAGAGATGATGTCAAACACAAAAGAAAGGTCAGTTTGGATGCCATCATGGATTCGCTTGCGCGAAATGGCGGTAACAAGGCTAAAACAGCCCGTCAGCTCGGCATAGATCGGCGAACTCTTTATCGCAATCTCGAAAAGAAATAGCACCAATATTTGTCGGTGGGCTACTTTCAGACTGAAGCAATTAGTCCTTGTGCAGTTATTCGACTCCATTTTGCAATGTGGTTGTTTTATTCTCCGTTGAGCGAACCGGTTAACTCAGACTCTTCCGTCTGAAAGTTGCCCACCGACAGAAATCACGGTCTCTGCAAGGCTGTCTTGAGGTCCAAAATTACAAACTTAACATTGAACGCTCCAAACAACCGCGCCCGAACAATGAAAGATAATATGTTAGCTGTCATATAGTGTGGCATATGAGGCGCCACATCATGTATCACGCCACATAAAAAATGCCACACTATCACGTCACCATATCTGGCAGAGATGCGCAAGCTCTTCTTTTATAATAGCTATCTTCTTGATAGTACGACTAAATTTGGTCTGAATAAATATTCGACAAAAATGGCACATATATTGCTTTATTCTTACGT
>DATJOY010000203.1:0-22859 GCA_035506695.1 Dissulfurispiraceae bacterium | reverse complement strand
AAAAGCCTCTTCGGCGAACAGAAGACATTCAATGGGCGTGTAAAGGAAATATCACTGCTCAAGCATAAGATTCTGCTCGAAGAAAAAAAATAAATAATTTTGGATGATGGGTATTTATCATTAAAAGAGATTAGTCCTTGTGTAATAATCCAGAGTAGATTTTTGGGCATTAAGCTTGGTTCATAATTGGAACGCTACGAACCGGACAACTCAGACCTTTTTAATGAAAAATACCCATCATCCAAAGTTGACGTACTGGAGGCTCATCGATTCCGGCCCCTGCGGGGCAGCATTCAATATGGCCCTCGACGAAGCCCTATCCGCATCGGTCCGCAAAGGTATTTGTCCACCAACGCTGCGTCTTTACACCTGGTCAACTCCATCTGTAAGCATTGGCGCTTTTCAAAAGATCAGCGCTATAAATGCCGATTATTGCTGCGCAAATGATATTCCCATCGTGAGAAGGCCTACCGGCGGACGCGCCATATTGCACGGTCATGAATTGACCTACAGTTTTTGCGCTCCCAATCTGGAACAGTTTTCCGGCGGTCTCATGGATTCCTACCGAAAGCTTGGCTGTGCATTCCGTCGGTGCTTCGAGCTTACAGGCCTGGATTGTACGATGAAAAACGACCGGGAAACGGGAAGACAGCTTGTAAAAAGCCCGCTGTGTTTTGCTTCCACGTCGCTGGGGGAGATCACCAGCCGGGGGATGAAAATTATAGGTTCGGCCCAGAAACGCTGGAAAGACGGCTTTCTGCAGCAGGGTTGCATCCCTTTTTCAGTCGACAAGCCGACACTTGCGGCAATCCTTAAGTTGCCGGCATCCGGATTACCCAACATTACAGAGAATTCGATGATTGCAGGATTGCGCGATCTTATCCCGGACTTCAATCCTGAAATGTTCAGGAGACACCTTGCCCGCGCTTTTGAAGAGACTTTCGGTGTTACTTTGGTAGTTTCTCTGCCGTCTCCGCAGGAGCTTGAGTTTGCTCATCAGCTGGCTTCGGAGAAGTATCAGATGCTGCATCCGGACTCTCTGCGCGGGGTTCGGGAAGTGACGGCAGGTAGCCGGTCTTATAATAATGAAGAAACAGGGAAGCTAAAATAATAAGGCTCACATACGCATGAGCGGCCTGTGAAAGTAATTGAAACGGCATCGCAAGGGCCGGGCCCACCGTCGGGATCATGGCCAAAAGAGACGTTACCGTCAACACCACCGAGCCTGCTGCCAGATAACCGACTGCCAGGATGCCCATAAGCAAGTGGGCCGACAATGTCCTGTACAGGTAGCTCATTGTCTGTCTGAAGGCCCTGAACGGCCTGGGACGGCTGAAAACAAGATAACCGCAACCGTAAAAAGTCAGTTCAATAGTGAAAAAGAAAAGAAACAGCCCGATTGAAAGCAGCACCAGGAAGAAGAATATGCTAAGGAAGACAGCGAGCGTAGCCTCCTGAGTTTCAGCCACGGCAATGATCTGTCGCGCACTCTCGCTCAGTATCCCCATCACCATGGCAAGGATGGCAAAACCGAAACCTACCACATTCGAGAATATGAATACGGGGAAAAAGAGCCTTCTCGCCTCAGCCCAAAAAAATCTTATATTAAACTTCTGGCCGTTGAGGATGGTCTTGGCAATAGAACCTATGGTCCCGGCAAAAGCGAATATCCACAGCGCAACGATCGATGCCAGATATAAAATGAACCCGAGGATGACAAAAAGTACGATCGGCAGAGATTTCTTGAGCATTGAGGTAGCGATATTGAACACGCCCATCAGGTCTCTCTGACGCAGTATCTCGGTCAGGTCGAGGCCGAAGATGACAAAGGCGACGGCAAGCGGCATGCCTACTATGACGAGCAGGCTGACGAAGCTAAGGACCATGAACAGGAACTGAACAACTATGAGTTGCCAGTTCCTGTTGGCTATCGCCACGCCTTCCCTGATGGTCGAAAGATAGTTCATCTGTTTATACCGGCCTTCCCGCGACGGACCTTCTCTGCTGATATCCCGACTATGGAAATGCCGGCACGCTCCGCCTCTTCTATCACCTTTTCCCTGCTGACTATCATACTCCGCTGAGACTCTACTGCAAGGACGCGTGCCCTGACCTTTTCCATCGACTTAAGGGTATCGAGGCCCACTGCGGGCACATCGAGCTTCATGTCCTGCTGCGGCTTGCTTACTTTTACCACGACCGCATTTTCGCCGGCCAGTTTGCCACCCCTGAGGATCGCCTCATCGGTCCCTTCGATGGCCTCTACTGCCATCACTGCCCTTCCTTTTATCACAACAGTCTGGCCGATGTCGAGCTTCCCTATCTCCTTCGCTATCTTCCAGCCGAATTCAATGTCCTTCCATTCCTCATCATCCGGCCCCTTTTTTGTAAGACAACCCTCAGGTGTAAGAAGGTGGGGACTGAATTTCAAGGTATCGACAATCTCGATACCCTCTGAGGCAAGTTCTTTTGTAATGGCGTTCAGTATGGCATCATCGCTTTTGTCTCTTATCGAGAAGAGCAGTTTCAGCGCCCTCAGGTCAGGGGTGATCTTCGATTTGTAAAGGAGGGATTTCGGGACTTTCCCGGCCATGATGGCTTCCTTGACGCGATGTTTTTTGAAAGTATCGATAAGCTCCCCGAATTTGCCGGGATTGACCCACCGGAATTCGTCAGAGAGAGCCTTCAAATGTTCCGAGGCAAGATTTTCCAGCGCAACGGTGACGACCCTGTACCCCCTGTCCTTTGCGTCTCCGGCTATAATAAGCGGGAGCTCTCCGGCCCCTGCAATGAGGCCTATCTGCATATGCCCCTTTTGTTCTTTTCTATGAACTCTACCAGATGCTTTGTCTCAGGCAGCTGCGGCAAGTCGGTTTTGATGGCCTTCAGCGCTTCAACTAAAGTTCTCTTTTCGCGAAAGAGTATCTTATAAGCCTTTTTCAGGACATTAATCGTCTCGTCGGAAAATCCTCGGCGCTTAAGGCCTACAGAATTGAGTCCATAAAGTTTTGCGCGGGCGCCCGAGGCCATGGTATAAGGCGGGATGTCCTGGCCGATACCGCTGAATCCCCCGACCATCGCATAGGATCCGATGCGTGTGAACTGATGCACGACCACAACCCCGCCGATAAAGGCAAAATCCTCGATCATCACATGTCCGGCCAAAGTGGCGGCATTGGCCATAATATTCGAGGTGCCGATTAAGCAGTCGTGTGCAACATGGCAGTAAGCCATGATAAAATTATTGTCCCCTATCTTCGTAAAGCCGTCGCCACCGACGGAGCCACGATGTATGGACGCATATTCCCTGATAATGCAGCCCTTGCCGATCTTGACTCCAGTCGGCTCATTTTTGTATTTGATGTCCTGGGGCGGCAATCCGATAGTGGCAAACGAATGGATCGTACAGTCTTCGCCAATTTCGGTATTCCCCTCGGCGACCACATGTGAAATCAGCCTGGATCCTTTCCTGACAATTACCCCGTCTCCTATGATGCAATAAGGTCCTATGATTACCCCGTCTGCAATCACCGCCTTCTTGCTGATAATAGCTGTTTTGTGAATTTCGTTGGCCATGGGTTCCCCTATAAAGTCTTGTCCGTCATCATAGCGGTGAATTCCGCCTCGGAGACGAGCTTTGAATCGACAAAAGCCTTGCCGTCGAACTTCCAGACATTGCCCCTCTTGTGCGTAACCGTCGTTTCAAAGCGGAGCTGGTCTCCCGGGATAACAGGTTTACGGAATTTCACCTTGTCGATGGTCATAAAATAGACCGATTTGGCAGAAGTACCGGACTTGAAGGCAAGAATACCGGCGACCTGCGCCATCGCCTCCACTATCAATACGCCCGGCATTACGGGATTGTTCGGGAAATGTCCCTGGAAAAAGGGCTCATTTATTGTCACATTCTTGATCCCCACAGCCCTGACCTCGGGCTCAACTTCGAGCACCCTGTCAACAAGCAAAAAGGGATAACGATGCGGCAGCAGCGAAAGTATCTCTTTAATGTCGATCATATTCCCTCCATTCATAGTTGTGATCCGTCATCTGCCGGTTTCCTCTTCTCTCCGGCACTTCAACGCCTCGATTTGATCCTCGAGGTCGCGGATTCTTTTCCTCATCTCGGGCAGCTGGGCAAATAATGCGGTAGACTTCATCCAGTCCTTAATGGGGATTGCCGGAGTTCCGGCGTAAACTCCCCGTTTAACAATGCCCATAAAAGCACCTCTTGCGGCGAGCATAGTGCCTGATTCAATAGTGACATGATCGGCAATGCCTGCCTGACCGCCAAGAATAACTCCGTCACCAAGGACGGAACTGCCGGCTATTCCTACCTGGGACACCAATATACAGCCCTTTCCAACTTTGACATTGTGACCTATCTGCACGAGGTTGTCGATCTTGGTCCCCCTGCCGATGACCGTCATTCCTGTTGTTGCCCGGTCTATGGTTGTGTTGGCACCTATCTCGACATCGTCCTCGATCAGCACCCCGCCCACCTGCGGGATTTTATTGTGCGACTGCCCGTCAAAAACATAGCCGAAGCCGTCGTCGCCTATGACCGCGCCCGAATGGATTATCACCCTGTGCCCCACGGTAATCCCTTCACGGACAGTGACGTGAGGGTATATGATGCATCCGTCTCCGATAACGCTTTTTTCACCGATAAAGACGCCCGGATAAATGAGACAGTCCTTTCCGATAACTGCACCGGCCGCGATATAGGCATAAGGATAAATGGTCACATTTTCTCGGACAGAAGCAGACGAAGCTACAAAAGCCCTCTCGCTTATGCCTTCGAAGGGATGCGGTTTGACATAAAAATGTCCGAGCAGGCGTGCAAATGCAAGTTGTGGATTTGAGACTATCACCTGAGGCTTGTCCAGCTCGGCCGCAGCATCCTTTACGATAACTGCAGAAGCGGGGCTTTCTTTTGCATGTGCTAGATGCTTTTTTTCAGCAGCAAATGTTATATCGCCTTGACGCGCCTCGGACAGCCCTGCCACGCCGGAGATATCAATCTCCCCGTCTCCGATGAGTTTACCGTTTAGTAATTCTGCTATTTCTTTAAGTTTCATTGTAAAAATAAAAGCAATTGAGCCGCTGGGCTTCCCCGTTTTGCCGGGGGACCCAACGACTCATCTATGTCTTACGGCCTATTTCTTGCCGCTTTTGGGTTTTGTTTCGTCGAACTTCTTTATTACCTTGTCGGTAATGTCGAGGTCTTTGTCCGCAAAAAGTACGAGACCTTCGGCCTTCTCAAGGACCATAGTATATTTATCTTCCTGAGCGATGTCGGTTACGATATCCCGTAGCTCCTTTACGATGCGCCCAGTGAGCTCGCCCTCTTTTTTCCGGACGTCGTTCTGTGAATCGGCAACATTCCTTTGATACTCTCTCGCGAGCCTCTCCATCTCCTCTTCCTTGGCCTTTTTCGCCTCGCCGGAAAGGACTCCGCCCTGTTTGTCGAGCTCTGCCTTCAGTTTCTCGATGGCCTTTCCCTTTTCCTCAAGGCTGTCCTGCTTGACCTTGATCATAGCTTCGAGTTCGGTTTTAGCCTTTTTACCCTGCTCCGATTCGTTTACTGCCCTGAACAGATCAACAAGCCCTATCTTCATTGCCGCATCAGCCGCGAGGACCGGGGACGCGGCCAGAGAGAGCATGAATAGTCCAGCAAGCAACATCAAGAAAATTTTCTTCATCATTTCCTCCGTTTAATTAACATGTGCCGCCGAAGGCCGGCGCACACAGTTTATTGTATTCATTCAGGCTGGAATAACCAACCCTTTAAAACGATGACCCGAACGAAAATTCCACCTTGCCCGAAGATTCACCAGTCTTACGCGATAAATTATAACCATACTCAACCCTTATCGGACCAAAAGGCGATGTCCAGCGAACACCGGTGCCGGCAGTGTATCGCAGATCGCTGCCGAATGTCTCACCAATTCCCCATGCCCGGCCTGCATCGGAAAATACTACTCCCTTTATCTTCAGCTCTCTGACAATGGGGAAAATATATTCGGCATTGAACACAGCTTCCTTGGTGCCACCGATGGCTTCACCAGTCGACGGGTCTTTAGGGCCGGCTATTCCCCACCCGAGTCCGCGAACCGTATAAATACCGCCTACATAGAAATTTTCATACAGAGGTACGGTTTTGCCAAAAATTCCGCTGATCCATCCAATACGACCTCTCAGGTGAATGGTAGTAACATCGAAAAGCGGGAAATACCATCCCGAGTCGACAACGGCCTTGATGAAGTCATTGTCGCCGCCAAGACCTGCAAAGGTTGCAGAAAGGCTGTTAAGCGATCCGCGTAATGGATCCATGAGGTTGTCGCGTGTATCACGCGCGATTGAAGGAGATATAGCGCTTGTAATCTTCTTGCCAAGCTGCTGCTGCACAATCAATGAGGCAGTGTCGACAACATTCGAAACCTTTACCTGTTCCAGGTTGTATGCAATACCGGCGCTCCAGTATTCCCAGAAGCGCTTTCCGACACTTATCTCAAGGCCTACGGCGTTTCGCGTAAAATCGGGATAATCCCGTTTGTTTTTGTATATGGTTGCTCCAAATCCGATTTCCTTATCGAAGAACCAGGGATCTCTGAAAGTAAGCTCGGCGTCATTCATCCTGGTGCCCAGCTCCCCCTTGACCTTCAGCAACTGTCCGTTGCCGAAAAGGTTGGCCTGCGACAGCTCGACCATGCCGATAACTTTGTCGACGGAACTGTAGCCGCCGCCGATATTCAGAGAGCCGGTCGATTTTTCCTTTACCTTTACGTCAAGGTCGACGATCTTTTCCGCGGCCTTCGGCTTCGGGGCTATATCTACAGTCTCGAAGAAATTGAGATTGTTCAAGCGTTCATAGCTGCGCTTCAGGGCAGAACTGTTAAAGTAATCGCCTTCATCAACGCGAATCTCCCTTCTGATGACCTTGTCCCTTGTTTTGGTATTGCCCGAAATATCGATCTTTCCGATCCTGTATTTGTCTCCCTCGGCAATTCGGTATGTCAGTCCAACCAGCTTTTTCTCTTCATCCGGGACAATATCGGGATTGATGGAGACGAGCGCATAGCCATTGTTGGAATGCTTGTCTGTAAGTGCCGTTACGTCCTCTCTCATGACTGCCTTACTGAAAACCATCCCCTGCTTCATTTTGATCAGCTTCATGAGGTCCGCATCAGAGAATACTTTGTTGCCTGCTATCGCGACCGAAGACATCTTGAACTGGTCCCCTTCAGACACAGGGATCGTGATAGTCATGCCCTTGTTGTCGTCCATCAGCTTTACAACCGGATCGCCGACCACAACTTTGAGATAACCGTTATCGTAATAAAGGTCGCGGATCTGCTCGATGCTGGCCTTCATCTCCTCTTTCTTGTAATAGCCGGTGCCGGTGATAAAGGAAATGAGCCCTCTTTCCTTCGTCTTCATGGCTTTTTTAATCTTGCTGGCCGAGATGGCCTTGTTGTTTTCTATTATTATTTTCTTGATCTTTACCTTGTCACCCTCGGTAATCTGGTACGTGACGACAACTTCGCCCTCATCGGTCTTATTAATGACAGGAACGACTTTGGCCAGATAATAGCCTTCATCCTCATAGAAAGTCCTTAGTTTTAAGGCGTTGTCATTGATGAGGGTGATGTCGGCAATAGCGCCGGGGGTTATCGATTCATGCTCTTTCAGCTTTGCGTCGTCATATTCTTTATTGCCCTGAAAATCGACTTTGATAACGGTCGGCTTTTCCTTGACCATATAAATTACCTTGATTCCACCTTCGAACGGCTCAAGGGACACATTTACATCGTCGAAGTACCCCATTTTGTAAATGGTTTTGATGTCCTCTGTTGTCTTTTCCTGTGAAAGTACATCTCCGGTCTTCTGCGAAAGCTTGGCTTTGACAGACCCTTCCTCTATGCGCCGCAACCCCTTCACCTCTACCGATGTAACGGTAGGCAACCCCTCCGCAAACACAGAACCGACTAAAACAATCAACAGAAAAATGCTCAAACAAGCACGGGCGAAAGTTTTTCTGTTCATGACAACCTTCCTCTGCATTTTATTTTTATTAAATCGTATACACTTATGTCAGACTGGTGCTTAGTATACCACAATATATTTGTGTGTTGCATCAGATTGTGATTTTTTCAGAATGGGAGACAAGTGCACGCTTTTTTCCCGGTCCGCGACAATCTGTTATAATATTAACTTACTCAGGTTGCGGAGGAATATTATCGTGGGCAAGCGCTATTGCATTGCTGGAGATGTCGGCGGCACAAACATCAGGATCTCACTTGTAGATTCAGAATTCCGGATTGTTTCCAAGGTGAAGGAGCCGACCGGGACAGAACCGTTAGAGGTGCTCTTCAGGCTTATTGACAGCCTTTGCGCGAACGCGCATGAGGAACCACCTGCCTGTGGAATCGGCCTGGCAGTTGCCGGGGTTGTAGACTCATCCGGTACTATTCTCCGGTCCCCCAATATCAGGGCACTTTCAGGATTTGCCCTACGGAAGGAGGTCCGGAAAAGATACGGCATGTCGGCTGTAATTGAAAACGACGCAAATGCCGCGGCTTATGGAGAAAAGATCGCCGGGGCCGGCGCCGATTTCGGCAACTTTGTCATGTTGACCCTCGGCACCGGCATCGGCGGAGGGATAGTCGTAAATGGCAGGATGCTGCCGGTTGCTGCGGAGATAGGACACATGACTATAAATTCATCAGGCCCCAAATGCGGATGCGGCAATTTTGGATGCGTCGAATCGTATGCCTCTGCCACGGCGATAATCGGAAGCGCTGTTTCTGCGATAGAGAAGGGTGCGTCAAGCATACTCCGAGACTCTTTTCAGGGCAATTTCTACAAGATATCCTCGGAAGATATCTATAATGCCGCCCTCGATGGAGATGCGCTCGCGAGGTCCGTGCTGCGCGAAGCGGGAAAGGCCCTCGGCACCGGCATAGCAAATATGATTAACATTATGGGCCCTGAAGCAGTCATTCTTACCGGCGGCCTGCTTGGAGCGTGGAACATATATATCGATGCGGCGATTGCCGAGGCGTCGAAAAGGGCCTTCCCCGAGCTTTTCGCGAAGGTGAAGATCATACCTTCAGCACTCGGCGATGATGCCGGCACGCTTGGAATGGCGGCCCTCGTCTTTGAGCAAGGAGGATGGTGGACTGCCTGATCCGGCCCTGATATTATGACAAAAAACATCCGGAATTTTTCCATAATCGCCCATATCGATCATGGCAAATCAACTCTTGCGGATAGGATCCTGGAACAGACCGGGGCCTTGAGCCAGCGCGAGATGATGGAGCAGGTCCTCGACTCGATGGACCTCGAAAGGGAGCGGGGCATCACGATCAAGGCCCATGCGGTAAAGCTGAATTATACTGCCGATGACGGCAATACTTACATCCTGAACCTCATCGATACCCCCGGCCATGTCGATTTCTCCTATGAAGTCTCCAGGAGCCTCGCATCATGCGAGGGCAGCCTGCTTGTGGTTGATGCAACCCAGGGTGTCGAGGCCCAAACTCTTGCCAATACCTATCTCGCCATCGACCACAACCACGAGGTGATACCGGTCATCAACAAGATCGACTTGCCGAGTGCCGAGCCGGACCGGGTCAAGGAGCAGATAGAGGACATTATCGGCATAGACTGTTCGGATGCTATTTTAGCGAGTGCTAAAGAAGGCGTCGGAGTAAAGGAGATACTGGAGGCGATAGTCAGAAAGATCCCGCCGCCGACAGGCGATGATGAAGCCCCTCCGAGGGCGCTGATATTTGATTCGTGGTTCGACAACTACCAGGGTGTGATAGTACTGGTCAGGGTCTTTGAGGGCCGTATAAAACCCGGGATGAAGATACGTTTTATGGCAACCAAAAAGGAATATGAAGTAACCAAGACCGGAGTGCTGACGCCTAAGCCGGTAGAGGTTCCTTCGTTGTCTTCCGGAGAGGTCGGCTACATCATCGCAGGGATCAAAACCATAGCTGATACAAAGATCGGTGACACCATCACTGATGCATCCAATCCGGCTGCAGCACAACTTGAAGGATACAAGGAGATAAAGCCGATGGTTTTTTGCGGCCTTTATCCTGTTGAGACGAACGATTATGAAGACCTCAAGACGGCGCTCGAAAAATTGCGCCTCAACGACTCATCTTTCAACTATGAGCCCGAGACCTCGACAGCCCTCGGGTTCGGCTTCCGGTGCGGGTTTCTTGGTTTGCTGCATATGGAGATTGTCAAGGAAAGACTCGAACGTGAATTTGAACTCACCCTTATCAGTACGGCTCCAACTGTCATCTACAAGGTGATCGACAAGAGCGGCACTGAGATGTGGATCGACAATCCGAGCAGCCTGCCGGATTACTTCGAGAGCATTGAAGAGCCTTATGTGAAGGTCTCGATCTTTGTGCCCCAGGAATTCGTCGGCCAGATGCTCGAACTCTGCCAGTCCAAGCGCGGCACTCAGAAGGAATTCAATTACGTCGGCAAGGATAGGATAATGATCGCCTATGAGCTGCCGCTGAACGAGATACTCTGGGATTTTTACGACAGCCTCAAATCGCTCTCGCGCGGATATGCCTCGATGGATTATGAATTCATCGGTTACCGCGAATCCAAACTCACGAAGCTCGATATCCTGCTCAACGGGGAATCGGTGGACGCTCTCTCCTTGATTGTCCACAAGGACAACGCTTATTATACTGGCAGGCAGATAGTGGAGAAGCTAAGGAAGGTCATCCCGCGCCAGATGTATGAGATAGCCATCCAGGCGGCAATCGGCGGAAAGATCATTGCAAGAGAAAGCGTCAAGGCGCTCAGGAAAGATGTCTTGGCAAAGTGCTACGGCGGCGATATCACGAGGAAGAGAAAACTCCTCGAAAAACAGAAGGAAGGAAAAAAGCGGATGAAACAGATCGGTCGGGTCGAAATCCCGCAGGAGGCGTTTCTTTCGGTGCTGAAGGTGAAAGAATAGTGAAAGAAAAAAGACTCAAATCGTCATCAGTTGGCAATACCGCCCTTGAATGGATAAAGGCGATAGGAACGGCGCTGATCCTGGCCCTTATTATCAGGACCTTTGCAGTACAGGCATTCAAGATACCCTCCGGATCGATGATCCCCACACTCCTCATCGGCGACCATCTTTTGGTCAACAAGATGATATATGGCACACCTGTCGATATACCTTTTACCAACATAACCGTCTTTCACATGCCGGGGCTGAGGGCACCTCAAAGGGGCGAGATAATAGTCTTTAAATATCCGGAAGACCCGACCCGCGACTTTATCAAACGCGTAATCGCAGTTGAGGGCGACACAATCCAGATGATAGATCAAAAAATGTACATCAACGGAAAATATATCGACGAACCCTTTATCCAGCACACGGACACACTGGCCCGGCTTGGGCAGCTTGTGCCAAGAGACAACTTCGGCCCCTTCCTTGTCCCCAAGGGAAAACTCTTCATGATGGGCGATAACAGGGACAACAGCTATGATAGCAGGTTCTGGGGATACGTGGATGTAAAAGAGGTGAGGGGCAAGGCCATGATCATCTACTGGTCCTGGGACAGCGATAAGACTTTCCCCCGATTCAACAGGATCGGGAAGCTGATACACTAATTATGGTTATTAACCCTTGAACACCTTAACCCCTAAACCCTCAAACTCATTATGTTCACCGGACTGATCATAGAGCTGGGCGAGGTAGTCGCGCTTGACAGGCGTGCGCAAAATGCCGCGCTCGCGATCAGGGGCCGCGAAATACTAAAGGACATTTCCATCGGCGACAGCATCGCCATCAACGGCGTATGTCTTACCGTTACAACTTTAGAGAGAGATACGGTTACGTTCGATGTCTCGGGCGAGACGCTGAAAAGCACCAACCTCGGCGAATTAAAACGGGGGGACAGGGTCAACCTCGAACCGTCGCTCAGGCCCAATTCAAAGATGGGCGGCCATTTTGTGACCGGCCATGTTGACGGCACAGGCAGGATCAGATCACGAAAGGCTGAAGGCAACGCTGAGCGGATAGATATCGAAGCGCCTGCAAATGTCCTGCAATATCTTGTGCCGAAAGGCTCCGTCACGGTCGACGGAATCAGCCTGACGGTAGTCGAAGTCCGCAAAGATTCTTTCAGCCTCGTGATAATACCGCACACAGCATCACTTACAACCATCGGGATCAAGAAAGTCGGGGACACGGTAAACCTCGAACCCGACATACTCGCAAAATATGTGGCGAAGTTCATTCAAAAAGATGGCCCCGAAGATGCTTCTCAGGAAAACTCTTCCGATGAACGCTTCCTCTCGAAACTCAAAGATTCCGGGTTTATTTAGGATATTCCGAAAATATTTGTATTTTTATCTTTTTTTTTCATAATTGCTAAACGGTAAGTTCATAAATTCAGCTGTAATTTAGAGTTAGGCGGATGCAGCAATTGTAACCCCGACCCTTCATGTTATTAATCGCCAAAGTGGTAATTCAAATGATAGAGCTTTCTGGAAAGACCTTTTTTGTTTCTGCTATACTTATATTTCGGGGTCAACAGCATCGGCAACGACTCGTATTTCTGTTAACTGAGGGACTGCCGGCCAGCGATTCAGCTTCGATAAGGTAAACTGGAGGGACTGCATGGAAAAATATAAACTAAATACAATCGAAGAGGCACTCGAAGATATAGAGAAAGGCAAAATGGTCATCCTTGTTGATGACGAAGACAGGGAAAACGAGGGCGACCTCTGCATGGCCGCGGAAAAGGTTACCGCTGAGGCTATCAATTTCATGGCAAAATACGGCAGGGGTCTTATCTGCCTGTCGCTTACCCCTCAACGTGTCCAGGAACTCAACCTGCCGATGATGACCGATGATAATACTTCTTCTTTCGGCACAGCCTTTACTGTGTCCATCGAGGCCAAAAAAGGAGTCACCACCGGCATATCTGCCCAGGACAGGGCCGTGACCATCCTGACGGCCATCAATCCCAAAACAAAGCCCGAGGATATTGCGCGTCCCGGTCATATCTTTCCGCTCAGGGCAAAGCCGGGCGGCGTTTTGCAGAGGGCTGGCCAGACTGAAGGTTCGGTTGACCTTTCAAGGCTTGCGGGGCTGAATCCGTCCGGTGTGATCTGCGAAGTCATGAACGATGACGGCACCATGGCGCGGATGCCTCAGCTGCTCGAATTTGCAAAAATACATTCCATGAAGATCATAGCAATCAAGCACCTTATCCAGTACCGGATGAGGACGGAGAGCTTCGTCAAAAGAATCGCCACTGTCAACATGCCGACTAAATACGGCGGCGAATTTACCGCCATTGCATACTCGAACATGGTGGACAAGAACGTCCATATAGCCCTCGTCAAAGGTGAAATCACGCCCGAAGACAGGGTGCTCGTGAGGGTACATTCCGAATGCCTGACCGGCGACGTCTTCGGCTCTAAGAGGTGCGACTGCGGGGACCAGCTGCACAAGGCGATGGAGATGGTAAACAAGGAGGGCAAGGGCGTAATCCTTTACATGCGTCAGGAGGGCAGGGGCATCGGGCTGCCAAACAAGCTAAGGGCTTACGAACTCCAGGACAAGGGACTCGATACCGTCGAGGCGAACCTGCAACTCGGATTCAAGGCGGACCTCAGGGATTACGGCATCGGCGCGCAGATCCTCGTTGATCTTGGGATCAGAAAGATGAAGCTGATCACCAACAATCCCAAGAAGATTGTCGGTCTCGAAGGATATGGATTGAAGGTCGTAGAGAGGGTCTCGATAGAAACCAAACCGAGCGAGGAGAATATCCTCTACCTGAAGACCAAAAAGAAAAAAATGGGACACCTGCTGGAAAACGTGTAACTCACTTTATTCATAAATATCGACAGCAGAGCCTGAAGTATTCGCCTCTCGCCCACTGAACTGTCCATCTTTACGGATAGACTGGTCCGGTTATGAAATAAACAGGTTGCTTATATTAAAGAATTGTCTTTTCTGATTGGCCGCCCTGAAGACCCAGACAGTGCGCTTCGTTTCAAACACTTCAGATTATGCCGTGAAATAATGTGTGAATAAAGTGGGTTAAAGTCCGAAAGGTTTTTGCCGATAAATAATAGAGATGTGTTATTTACCGAACAAGCCGGATTCATCAGGGCGGGCAATGAACAGGACATCGATAACGTATATCTTAAGTTTGGTCGTCTGCCTTCTGACATCTTTCATGATGGCATTTCCAGTAGTTGCAGATGAGGCATTGGATGAAAGCCTGCCGCTGAATCAGTACGGAGTACATTCGAATAATCCCTATGCTGTAGAGAGGTTTATCTATAACGGCGAAGTAATCGAGAAGGCCATCGTTCCAGGCCCGCCTACTCCACCGGAAGGGTTTGCCAGGGAATTTGTTGCAGAGCTTCCCGCATCAAATCAGGCAGCAGGAGTTAATATCCTGTCTGATGTGCCTGCTTCAACGTGGGCCTTCGGATGTTCGGCAACATCCGCGTCTATGATGTTCGGTTATTATGACAGGACCGGATATCCTAATATGTATACCGGCCCTACAAATGGAGGCGTATTTCCACTGACAAATGCAACTTGGGGCACAGTTACTATTAATGGCGAGTCAAGGGCGTTGAACCCTCTCAGCGCAACACGCAACGGCCTTGACGGAAGAGCAATTTACGGTCATGTCGATGACTACTGGATAAAATATGGAAGCTCGGACCAAGACCCGTTCATAGGCAACTGGACCGAGCATACGAAAGGGGAATGCACCGGCGACTATATGGGAACTAATCAGTCGCAGCTCGGCAATACAGACGGAAGCACAAGCTTCTACTATAATCCGAGCGGTTCGCCTTTGTGTGATTATAACAGTGCAGCGGACGGGACACACGGGATGAAGCTTTTTGTCCAATCTAGGGGATACACGGTACAGGCCGGCGGGAATTGCTACCAACTTATCCAGGGGTCTTCAGATTGCAGCCCTGCTTGCCCAAGCACAGGCTTTACTTATGCGAATTTCAAGTCTGAAATCGACGCCGGACGGCCTGTGCTTATACAGCTTGCCGGACATACCATGCTGGGCTTCGGATATAGTGATCCTTCGACCATCTATGTGCATGACACTTGGGGCTACACGGATCATACTATGACCTGGGGAGGTTCTTATAGCGGCATGCAGCACACTGGAGTGACGGTGCTTAAACTTACCGTTGCGACACCTGCCGTTACGACCGATGATGTCATCGTATCAGGAGCGACCACAGCCACCGGCGGCGGCGATATCACCTGCAATGGCGGAACGACAGTGCTCTCCAAGGGCGTTTGCTGGGGCACATCTTCAAACCCGACGATTTCAGGCACATGCACAAATGATGGGACCAATCTGGGACCATTCACCTCCTCCCTGACCGGCCTGAGCGCAGGAACTGCATATCATGCACGAGCATATGCCACTACCTCAGCCAGTACGAGTTACGGCAGAGATGTTTCCTTTTTTTCATTATGCGGCAGCCCGACTGCAAAGATAAACAGTACACCCTATGCCTCGATCAGTCAGGCCATTTTAAATGCAACCCCTGGTGCGGCAATCGAGACGAATACTGCATCATTTCCAGAACAGATTTCCTTTTCTCAAACCGCAGATATTACCTTCCAGGGCGGTTACGACTGCACTTTCAACACGATACCCTCCATGAGCAACGTGCAAAAGGTTACGCTTGGCGGGGCCAATACTGGAAGCGTAACTATCGCCGGCCTTGTCATCCAGTGACAACATTGGTTCCATAGCGGTATTCAGTCTGCCGATACGATCAGGCCATGCGATTAAAATAATTATGAACAAAGCGAGTTAAGAAAGGCTGTGCGAATAGTATCTTCAGAAGAGAAGTATGAAGTCGGAATTAGGGCCTTCTGAGCGGATAGTTTTTCATAGCCCTGCGCTGTTTCTACCATATGCTATAATTGTTCACATGATCGATTCTTCAATCGCTGCAAGCGCCCGCAAGAAGGCCTACATAAATATCGTGTTGCCCCTGTTTATCTCATCCGTGATTGCGTACCTTGACCGCATCAACATAGGTTACGCGGCGCTCACCATGAACAAGGACCTTGGCTTTTCAGCGCAGATTTTCGGGATGGGCGCGGGGATCTTTTTTGCGGGCTATATAATCTTCGAGGTCCCGGGTGCCCTGATTGCCGAGAGGTTCAGTCCCCGGCTGTGGCTTGCGCGGATCATGGTAAGCTGGGGGGCGGTGTCGGGGCTTATGGCGTTTATATCCACGCCGATGCAATTCTACATTGTGCGATTCCTTCTGGGTGCGGCCGAGGCGAGTCTCTATCCGGTCATTTATGCCTCCTGCATCCCGCGCTGGTTCGGTCCGAAGGACCGTGCGCGCGCGATTGCGCTGCTGCTCACGTCCCTTCAGTTCTCGGGTATAGTCGGTGCGCCGCTGGCCGGCTGGCTGATCGATGTGCCCTTTTTCGGCCTCAGGGGCTGGCAGGGGCTCTTTATCATAGAAGCAATCCCGGCAATAATCTTCGGCTTTGTTCTTGTTTACTGGATGGCCGATTGGCCGGAGCAGGCTAAATGGCTTACGAAAGAAGAAAAAAGCTTTCTTTCCGAACAATACAAAAAAGAGGTGGAGTTGAAAAAGTCTGTAAGGCACTACAGCGTCCGCGAAGCATTATGCAACCCCGAGGTGCTTAAGCTCTGTCTGGCGTATTTCCTGTGGATTACCGGCTTTTGGGGCTTCAATTACTGGATGCCGACTGTGCTCAAGTCGGTTTCTGGATGGTCGAACTTCGCCATTGGCTGGCTGATAGTGGTCCCGATGTCGTTATCACTTGTGACTATGCTGGCCCTCGGACATTCGTCATCGAAGACAGGAGAAAGGCGGTGGCATGGAGCAATCGGTTTATTTATAGCTGCTGCAGGCCTCGGAATAGGGGCATTTATGAAAGACCCCTGGATAAGCTTCTTTTTTGTAATCCTTGCGGGGATAGGCGTTTATGCCCCGTTCGGGGTCTGGTGGTCGTACCCGACAACATTTCTCTCCGGCACCGCAGCCGCTGGGGCGGTCGGTCTGATAAATTCCTGCGGCAACGTGGGAGGGTTCGTAGGCCCCTATATCACCGGGTTCATAAAAGATTTGACAGGCTCATTTGCAGGTGC
This sequence comes from Dissulfurispiraceae bacterium, assembly GCA_035506695.1. Taxonomy (GTDB): domain Bacteria; phylum Nitrospirota; class Thermodesulfovibrionia; order Thermodesulfovibrionales; family Dissulfurispiraceae; genus Fen-1308. The sequence continues at coordinate 5,679 of DATJOY010000203.1, read as the reverse complement.
CTGGGTATATCTTGCCGTTTCCCTGTTATTGGGCGGTTTATTGATCCTGACATTCAGAAAACAACCGACTGATCAGAGTCAGGCCGGAAACACGCGAATTACTTCCTGAACCCTTTGGCCGAAGCTGTTGTCGGCCAGCCGGCCTGCGTGCTGTATTTCTCGCATATTCCTGCAAGCAGCGCCTCGAACTTATCCGGCTGTTGAGCAGCTTCAGGTGGGACAGCATCGGAAATCATGCATGCCTTGAATACTGATCCTATAAGTTCCAGCGGTCCCCGGCCTACAAGCTCCTTCACGATCTGCTCATCCGCATTACTGATAAGCAACATTTGCCTGTACCAGTCGCCTCCCTTTGGAACGAGCGGATCGCACGGGTTTCCCTTTACAGTTGCAATCTGTGCGCCATTGTCCCTCAGATCCCTGCTGAGATTCATATCCGCAATCTGCAAACCTCTCATCGCCGGATTTGAGGCCAGTCCGTGACGGCCTCTCGTGATGGGCAGGAATTGCGACATCGAGACTCCCGAGCAGTAAAGCCACGACCTGTCGACCGCTCCATCCCTGCCGAGGATAAAATACATGAATCTATTTTTGTACCTGAATATATCGGTCATATGACACCTCAGTCTTTAGTATATCCGTTAACTTGATAATTCGGAATTCGGGTGAGGCAAATACTTCGGAGTGTGCAATCCCTTATTTACGGATAAAGCGGCCTAACCTTTTGCCTTTCTTGCCATATGCTCGTTAACCATTGCGGTCACGGTGCGGAAGTCTATCTTGCCGCTGCCCATCTTGGGCAGTTCATCCATCACAATGAATTCCCTCGGAAGCGCCAGCTTGGGCAGGCCCTCAGCCATCTGCTTCAGGGTCTTGCGCTCATCAAGAGGCTTAGTGACGGCAGCTATGATGCGAGCGCCCTTCTGCAAATCGGGCACCTCGACGACGCAGCATTCGACCTCTTCCGGCAGCAGCCGTTCGAGTACGTTTTCCACCCGGACGAGTGATACCATCTCACCGCCTATCTTCACGAAGCGTTTGAGCCGTCCTGCGTGCCAGAGATAGCCATCCTCATCGAGATATCCCATGTCGCCGGTATCATACCAGCCGTGGCGCACACGCATGGATGTCTCTTCGAATTCATCGAAATATCCCTTCATCACCAGATCGCCCTTTACAAGGATACGACCCACTTCATTTGGTTTGCATTCGTCACCCGTGTTATAGTTTTCGATCTTGACCTGTACGTTCGCAATGACCCTTCCGACACTCCCGGGCTTATTGATGCCAGGCAGGTTAGCCGAAATCACCGGCGAGGTCTCGGTTGTTCCGTATCCTTCGTACACTGTAATTCCATGTTTGTCCAAATATTCCTGTCGCAAGGATTCCGGACATTTATCCGCTCCGCACATAACTATGCGCAGGCTGGCGAAATCACCTGGATCAGACTTCCGGACGTAACCGGAAAGGAAACTCGGGGTGCCGACCATGATTGACGGTCGCTCTTCACGGATGATAGTTGCTATAGTCTTGTATTCGAGCGGATTGGCGTAAAAAACGATAGTCGCCCCTACATAAATGGGAAGCCAAAGCGTAACAGTAAACCCGTAAACATGGAAATACGGCAGATTAGCGAGAATAACATCATTGTCGAAAATTTCGATTATCGAACATATACTCTTCACTTGGGAAAGGATATTCCTATGACTCAGCTGGACACCCTTGGGCTCTTTTTCGCTGCCGCTGGTAAACAGGATGACTGCGTCATCGTCGGCGCGACCGCCGTGGACAGCCTTGATCAGGACTTGCACAGGCAGCATGGACATGATGCCGGCCTTAACCTTTTCGTTGAACGAGACCGACGCCATTATGTCTTCAATAAAGATCATGCCTTCAAGGGGATCGCAGTTGATTTTTTCGAGAAATGCGCGGGCAGTAACTATGGTTGAAGATCCGCATTTCCGCATCGCAAAAAGCGCGTTCTGGCGGGCGCCTGTCGAATAATTGATCATTACCGGCGTCCTGCCGCACATCAGCGCCCCGAGTATTGTCAGGGCGCAGGCCGAAGAGGTCGGCAGCATGATGCCGATGTATCCCCTGCCCGTATCTCTCAGTTTGCGGGAAAAGATCAGGGAGGCAATAAGCGCCTTGCGGAAAGTCATACGCCTGTCAGTAGTGCGGTCGATAAAGGCGGTCTTGCCTTCGTTCTTTTTGGCCATCTTTATAAAACGATGGTGTAGTAGCATTATGAGTATGTCCTTTCGTGCGGGAACATGAGGGTACCCTGCTGTGCAGGGCACCCTCGGTCAAAACTAAAATAGAACCTTTACCTGGACGCTTGCGATATTCACATTTGCATCCCAATATCCCTGGAGTGCTCCTCTCGTAACGTCTTCAACTGGATCAGCCTTGTTGGTAGAGGGATCGGCAACAAAGAGGTGCGCGTATCCGGCATCGACACTGACCGAATTGGACACTTTATAGTTCACGCCAACAGCGGTCCAGAAACGGCTATTGTCTGGAATCCGGGGGGTGCGGTATTGAGCGGAACGAATAGGGGTCTGGTCATATGCTATGCCCGTTTTCAACGTCAAGCGGTCAACTGGAGCATACTGAGCTCCAATCGAGTAGCGGAAAGTATTTCGCCAGTCAGTGGTAACTACCGAATCTGGCTGGTAAGGATTGGCAAATTTTATCCTGAGTTCATTGAATGAATCCCACTGGGTCCACGTAATATCGGCCATAACGGTCCATTGAGAATTAAACTGATGCACGAAGCTTGCCGATGCAGATGCAGGAAGGTCTAAAAATGCCGAAATGGAGCAATTCTGGAATAGGGGGGTATTGGAGGTAATAAACCCGGGGACGCCTGCAAATGTTACGTCTCCAGTCAGCTTCTGTTTAACCTTCGACCGGAAAGCCAGGCCTGCCCTGGTCTGGGGTGTGAACTCGTACAGCAATCCAAAATTGTACCCATATCCCCAGCTGTCACCTGTGAGACTGGCAAAGCCGTCTGGCTGCGGACTGTAGGCATGCAAAATACCCGTCATGATAGTGGTGAAATCTACAGCATTCGTAAGAGTGGCTTTTATATATTGCGCGCTGACGCCGGCGCCGACACTCAGTTGATCAGTCACCTTATACGCTACCGATGGATTAATGTTTATAGTCATCAGGTCCGATTTCAGTGCATGGTACCTTCCTACCCAGCCGCTGTCATAGTTGGTCTGCAGCCCGAAAGGCGCATTTATTCCGAGACCGGCGTACAGTCTATCATTAATCCGGGTGCTGAAATAGAAATTAGGGATAGGAACTGCGCCGCCGGCATCTCCGCCGTCATTACCCGCGATCAGTGGATGACCGGGCAAGGCCATATAATAAGATCCCTGGTTATGAAATTGCGCATAGGGTACGATAACATGTACGCCGCTAATGACCTGCGGACCTGATAGCCGGGTAAGACCGGCCGGATTGTAATAGATCGTCGATGCGTCCTCTGCAATTGCGGCGCCGCCCGAAAAAGCCGTCCCGAGTCCTGACACGCTCTGCTCGATTAATGCGAATCCTGCTGCCGAAACGCTGCCTGCTGAAAGGAGTGCAAAAAGAATTGCAAAAGCAAATACTGCCAACAATCGATGATGACGATGCTCCATCGTATCCCCTCCCGAACTGCGATATTATTTATTCCTCCGGTTTTTATCCGAAGTGCGCAGAATGCGTAATTATACATTGTTGGCACACAGAAGTAAATTTACATTAATGATATTTATATGCACATAAGGCAACGAAATAATATTAGGGAAGACATCTGCCGGACGGGGCTGAATGAAAGGCATTTATACAACATAATCTTCCAGTTCGCAGAGGACCCATGGCGAGTAATCGCAAGGCGGATTTCTCATTCGACCAAAATCAGTTATTCCGCAATTTTATACCTTATATCGGTCCACCATGCTTTTCAGTTCGCCTGCAAGGCGTGCAAGCTCGGAGGACGACTGGGCAATCTGGTCCGATCCCGATGAAATCTCCTTTGATCCCTCGGCAATGCCCTGAATATCAGAACTGATAGCTTCAGAAGTCGTAGACATCTCTTCGGTTGCGGACGCTATCTGGGTGACCATCATTTGCAGACTGTCTACGCTGCTGACGATATTTTGGAGTTGCCCGCCTGCCTCTTCAGAATATCGAAGTCCGTTTTCGACTTTCCTGCTCGTGTCGTGCATGGCGTCGATAGCTCCGCCCACCTCCTCCTGGATCGCGCGGATCATATCACCAATTTCAGTTGTGGCTGAACCTGTTCGTTCAGCCAGCTTGCGGACTTCATCTGCAACTACCGCAAAACCCCGTCCCTGCTCGCCTGCGCGGGCCGCCTCTATCGCCGCATTCAATGCCAGAAGGTTAGTCTGGTCCGCTATATCATTGATCACGCGGACGATGTCGCCGATCTGCTTTGATTTCTCGCCGAGCGACTGGATCACTTGTGCCGACTTGCTTACCGTATCGGAAATGGCCTTGGATTCGTTAACTGATTTATTGACGACTTCCGCTCCCGCGCGTGCTGTCGTGGCAGTCTGCTGTGATGCCCCGGATATGTTGGAGGCATGCTTGGCAATATCTATAACCGTCTGCGACATTTCATCGGTTGATGTTGCTATCTGAGAAGCGCTGACCGCCTGAGTGCCCATATTGCGGGTGATCTGCTCGGAACTCACGCTTAACTGTTCGCTGCCCGAGGCCAGGCTTGCAGCTGCCGATTTAACTCCGCCGACGAATGATCTGAGATTGTCGGTCATTCTGTGCATTGCAGCGTAAATGCCGCTCTCCACTGAGCCTGTCTGGAATGACACTGTGAGGTCTCCGCCTGCGATTCGGTCCGCCAGTGCGGAAATTTCACCCGGTTCGCCGCCGACCTGCTTGAGGACGCCCCGAATTATAGTTGTTCCGAAGATTATGGCCCAGCAAAGCGCTGCAATAAAAAGGATGATCGACAGGGTCATCATCGTTTTGAACAGACTGGACGATTCGGTATATACCTGTTTGCCGACTGATTCCTGATGGCCAACCAGTTTGTCCAGACGTTCAGTCACAGGATCGATAGTCTGATACAACTCTCCTATCACAAAACTATCGAGTTCCTGTCTGTTCTTCTTGTTCAGGATACCAAGCAGCGTAGCTGCCGTCTTCTCCGCCGTCTGCATATGAGGCTTGACATCATCGACAAGTTTCTGCTCATCCGGATCGAGATAGGTTGACAGGTACTCCTTCCAGGTCTTATCGATTATCTTTTTTGCATCCTCCACATTTTTTATCCCCTGCTCCCACGTGATGTTCCCATTCCTTACCTTGTGAGATGTATCCACCATATTGACCGCATAGGCATCAGAAACCTCTTTCAGTTGCTGCATGCAGACAAGCCGGTCTTCGTACACTGTTTTAAGGCCCTGGTCGGTCCTGTACATGCCATAGATGCCAAGTCCGCCGATTATTGCGAGTGATGCAATCAGCGAGCTGAGCAAAAATAATAGTTTGCCTTTCATCGACATATTTTTTAGCATAGCAGTCCCTCCCGGCATCCGAAGTTTTTGTGCGCACTTTCTAAGACACTGCATTTAAGGTGGTCCTGCCGAACGACCCTTGCTTTAACGGCAGCCACAAATACTTTTTTATAAAGATTTAATG
>DATJOY010000202.1:0-6290 GCA_035506695.1 Dissulfurispiraceae bacterium | reverse complement strand
CATAAAGGTTTTTCACTATTTCCTGCGCGACACTGTCCTCGGCCTCGTTCAGTTGAGGCAGATGACACTTTGCACAGACCATAAGGTGCCTGATACCTACATCCTCCGGCTTCTTGACTCCTGATGCAGGCCAGTCCTTGAAGCCGTTTTCAATGGTTGTCTTGAATGTAGCAGCTGTTCTGCCAACCTCAGCGACACCAAAGATCGAACGCGCGTGCAGGGACTTGTCCCACTCGGCATGAATGTCGGCGTGGCAATCCTTGCAAGAACTCGAATCGTACATCTTGGCAAGTTCATCGATGGTCTTTGCCTTCTTAGTCCCGTCCTGAGCAAAAACCGAAAGCGGGAGCAGGACAAAGATAACGATAACAAGCAGTTTGCAAAACTTCATAATTCCTCCTTTCTTTGAGATATTAGGAAATTGATAACTCATAATATAGCCTATGAGCAAATGTAAATCAATCGTATTTGCCTATATAAGATATTGCCTGTTTCAATTCTCGCCGCAGGGTTGTCCGATCTTGCACGTCAACACCGGCAGTTCCAAACAAATCGCGGTTCAGTGCTTGTATGCGCCCTTCTGATAAGTTTCTTCGAGCTTTTTATAATATCTTTTATTCTTGACTCCCGGGAGGTCAAAATTCCCGCTCAGAAACCATTTGTCTTTCAACGGCATAAGCCCTCCAGGTAACGGTTCGTCTTTGCTCTGATCGAATTCTATCCGGAGCCCCTTTCCGTCCGCCACAACTATATATTTTCCATCCCCCACATCCTTGTATGAGCCTTCGCTGTAGGGGGTAATTATTTTCTGGGATTTGGAATCGTGACAACTCCTGCAACTCCTCGCCTTGCCGGTGGCATGGGCGACCCTGTCGATGTTAAGCCATGCCATCGTGTCGTGATCTTTGCTGTCAAGGGCTTTTACAATCCCGGTGATGGCATAGGAGTCATTAGAAAAGTATAGCCTGTCTATGGCGACATCGGGACGATTTCTGAAAACGAGTTGTTTTGAAATCACAACTTCGTCCGACTTTATATTTCCGGAGGTATGCGGGACGACATGCACCGGTATCCAAACCCCTTTGGGATTTCTGATGATGAGAGGTGCTACCGCGCCGACGAGATAGTCCTGTATCCTGGTCAGCGGATTTTCATCACCCTTCGGACCAACGGCACTCCAGAAATTGAACGCATAGCCGCCAATAGAGGTTGTATGGCAGGCGGCGCAATCGACCTTTTTATGAGGACCTCTCGCATGGGCCTTAACGATAGAGGCATGACACTTTGAGCAATCAACGTCCCTGCGCAGATCAGCGTGCATCCCCGATTTCCGGTTGGGCTCGTGGCAGTCAATGCAGATTATTCCCCGCTGCATATGAATATCCGGGGAGTCCTTGAGCTTTTTAACGCCCTGTTGGTTTGCCTGGGTAAATTCGGCCCTGATGTATCCGTCGCCCCTCCTGCGCTCAAGCGGACCCGCATGGCAACTGAAAGACTTGCCGCCGCCGTAGCATGCAACCGGGTCGGGCCTTTTTATAAACGTATGTGCGCCTGCTTGCGGATTCTTTTCGTCCTTACTGCGTGGAGAATAATGGCAGTCGAGGCAACCGACATGGCACTGATTGCAGCGGCGCTGGTTGTCATAGGCAGCTTTTTCGGCAATGGGCATTGTAGAGTGCAGGTTGTAGTAGTCGGCATTTTCTTTCGTAAACGATGATTGCTCCGGCCCCGAAAGCTGTCCGACCCAAAGCCCGCAGCTTTGCGGTCCGGTGGGACCCGTCCACGATTTGTACTGGCTTTGCGTGTGCGCCTTACTGCCGCCACCCATAGGGCTCCGCAGGAACTTCTTCACTATTTCTTCATGGCATTTGCCGCATGTCTTTTGGGCGATCACCGGATTGAAGGCGAGAGTTTCTGCATTCCTGTCATGCCAGATTATCAGTTTATAATCCGGATTATTTCTTATTTTGTCGCCTGATACTACTTTTGGAAGGAGTGCATCGGCCCTGTTATGTCCCGCGGGTTCCAGTGTCCAGGAATTGAGGCCCAGGTCTTTTGTCATGCCTCTCCGCACTGCCTCCCAGCTCCTGTCTTTTATCGCGCGAACAGTAAGCAGCCCCTCATGGGCGCGCTCTTTATCCGTCGCTTCAGGGTTGCCGAGGTGACAGTCTGTGCACGCAGCAGGCATGAGGGTTTGGACCGCAGTTTCGTGCGGGGTCACTGTTAAATGCGGATATCCGAGGGAAGCCATCTTTTCAGGCCCGCCGTGACAACCGGCACATCCCTGGGCTGCAGATGCATGACCGGCAAAGATTAGCAGTATTATACCGGCAAGAAAACCAAGCAGTTTAATATTCATAGTCTTTCAACTGCAAATGGAGCTTATTAACCTGTCTTTCAACAGCCCGCGGTTTTTCTCAGTGAGAACGGAACATTCTTTCCATCTTTTATGATATATTTGACATTGACGTCATCCCCGACCCTGATCCGCCTGTCCCTGAATTTATCGAGGATTTCCTGATCTTCTACAGAAAGCCGGATGTCCTTTCCCTCGTAATTGGTAATCACGACAGAGCTGGCTGCAAGGTCTATACTTTTTACTCTGCCGTTCAGCAGGATTTGTCCGGCCTGGGCGGCAATAACCTCGGAGGAGATCAGGCTGAAAAACAGAATCAGAAGTAACAGGGCTGCTGCTTTCCTGCTCCTTATAGTTGCTATATTTTTCAAGCGGTGACCTCCTTGAAGGGAAAGCCGGGAGGTTTCCCTCCCGGCCCGTTTTTAGAACATGACTTCGAACGTCAGATATACATCCTGAGCATTCTTGAGAACAGGGAAGAATTGGGGGACCGTTGTGGCCGTTGGGATACCGCTCAGATCGCTGATCTTCTGAGGTGCACCCACCCAGTTGTTGCTTCCTGTGTACTGGAAGTCATAATACTGGTAGCCAAGCCTGAAAAATGCCTTGCCTCTTTTGGAGATAGGGGTCTTGTTGATCTCCTGGATTGCATATGCCTCGTAAACGCTCCCACGTGTGCCGACCTTGCTCGTAAACATATCGTCGGATGCAGGTGTAAAGGTTATCCAGTACTTCGTCCCGTAGTTGTATTCAAGACCGAGTTTGGTGCCGGTAGACTTGATGTCGTACCGCGCACCTGCATAAGCGCCGTAACCTGTATGGCTCTGCTTTCCGGTGGCCGTATCCCACATCAAACCATACTGCGGGAAAGCACCGCCGCCCACGAAGTTATTGCTGGGACTGGTGTGGCTTGCGGCCGCTGAAAGAAAGAGATTAAGATCGCCGATGCCCAGACTGTCAATCTTGCCCATCACAACTCCGCCGTACTGGGTAATATCTCCAAGATTCGCATTTGGCAAAGAGAACCCTGCGATCGAAAGAGAGGTGAATTCCGGTCCCGCAAACATCTGGAATGCCTTGCTCACCTGTAATTCCAAATGAAGATTGTCCGTATCGTACGGGACGACATTAATGCCCATAAGATTGACATCGCTCATGTTTGAGGAGCCATTGAATTTAAAACCGCTGTCAAAGCCCTTACCATAGCAAAATTTTGCATAAGCGCCGGGAAGCGCTGCGATGTCGGGCGCGACGCCAATTGTTGCCCCGTCAAAGGCATAATCGATGAGCAGGCCCGGTGTCCCCGCAGAGCCGGATTTTACGGTATTCTGTCTCAGGTTTGTCGGGGCGCCTCCGGTGGACGGCCTTCTGCCTATTGAAAACCATAGCGGCTGGCCCGCTATATTGCTCCATGTTGCATAAGCCTGGTCCACTCTCAAAATGCTGTCTGATGGGGTATGGCTGACATTTCCGTCAAATATGGAAGACTTGTCTGCAAAAAAAGCGTTGGACCCCGTCACCGAATCAGGGGTATCGTGTCCCCAAACTTTATACATAAGCAACCTTGCCTTAACCTGGATATCTTCCGTTGCTTTTGCCTTGAGGTTTAACCCAAGTCGGTTTGTCATCAAAGAATCATTCTTAACTGTTTTTGCTGAAGCCAGAGGATCTGCCGGATAAACCGCCGGGTTCATAAAGTGTAAAGCTTGCAGGAGAGTAACCGCATCGTGGGTCTTGCCTGTCAGGAAATCATACCTGCCGCGGTAATCGCCCCCGATCTCAAGCCACGATGGCCCTGCCGCCTCCTTTGCATCGTCCGCCTTTTTTTCTACCTCCGCAATTTTAGATTCCTTTGCGGCGTCTTTTTTCTGCAGGTCCTGCATCTGCTGCTTCAGATTGTTCAACTCTTTTGAGAGCATGTCAATCTTCTTCATCAGATCGTCCTGGTCTACCGCCTGAGCCATGCCCGGTACGCTGCACATGACAAGTGCCGCAACGAGCAGAAGCCTTACAGCTAATCCGAAACCAGTACCTTTCATTGCCACCTCCTGATCTGTTTTTTCCCGCCAAAGGCAGGACTCATCAATAAAGAAATAGCAATCTTCATGCCCCGCTTACGAATAGACTATAAGTCTGAACATAGTCAAATTATATCGATGTTTTAATGATTTACAAAATAGGAAAAACACGACAACGTAGGGAGTGTTCAATAATGTGTTAAATGATTAACATATTAACGCAGAGCTTAACAAAGGACAGTGCAAAATCGAGACGAGTTTATCCCCTCAATCTTTCATATGTTTCCTCAAACTGACCTGCCATTTCCATGAATGCCTTCAGTACCCGGGGGTCGAAATGGTGGGGCATGGTCCTTCCGTCTCCCTGCATTATAATCCGGCAGGCCGTTTGGTGGTCGAATGGAGGTTTATAGGCGCGCTCATTTCTCAGTGCATCATACTGGTCTGCGATAGTTACGATCCTTCCTTCGATGGGGATATGCTCACCTGTCAGACCATACGGATAGCCGCTTCCATCCCATCTTTCATGGTGAGATATGGCTATGTTACCGGCCATTTCCAGTCTGACATGTTCACCGATGATCTTCTTGCCGTAAATAGTATGTTTCTTCATCTCATCCCACTCCTCAACGGTAAGCCTGCCCGGCTTTTTCAGAAGATTAGTGGGGGTATGTATCTTGCCGACGTCATGCATCTGCGCCTGGGTCCTGATGGCACGTGTAAAAGCGGCCGGCATTCCAAGCCTGTGCGCAATAAGAGCGCTGTATTCGCCGACCCTCATGATGTGGTTGCCCGTGTCCTCATCGTTCAGTTCCGACGCCCGTGCCAGTGCATGGACGGTATATTCGAAAGCAGCCTCTGTTTCTCGAAGTTGGCGCGAAAGCGATTTCACAAAAAGTGCCTGCATGACAAGGCTGTCCAGAACGGCTGCATCGTAAGAAGTAATGTCGCTGCCGTAATTCATTGCAATGATGCAGAGATCAAAGGCAAGGTGCAGGACCATATTGTCGGCCTTCATGTTCAGCGAACCGGTCATTTCAAGAAACGGTTTCATCTCCGGCCGCAAAATGTCGGATGCATTGCAGATCACGGTCGAAGACCTTCCTTTTTCGGGAAGCACTGCACTGCAGACTACGTAGTCTTTTAATTCCTTCCTGTCGAGACGATCGGGGCCGGACTCATAACAATACCATTGCCAGTTGCTGTCTCGCTCGTCGAAGACGCCTACGACAACGGCGCTCGGCTTATGGTCCGTTTCAAAGTCCTTGCGTATGATTTGACCAACGATACTGTCTATTTTTGAAATAAAATCAAAGGCAAATGGATCAAAAGCCTTGACGATGCCTTCTCCGAATGACACGAGATTATTGATGTTGGCATAAGCCGAATTGAGGCTGTCGTTGAGCCCCTTCATATCAAGCAGCATCTTTGCCCTCGCCACAACTTCAGCCTGGTCAAAGGGCTTTGAAATAAAGTCATCAGCCCCGGCTTCGATGCCCCTGATCCGGTCTTTCTTTGATGTAAGGGCGGTTATCATGACAACCGGAATGTTCCTGTACCGCTCGTCGCTCTTGATGGCACGGCAAACCTCGAAGCCGTTCATTTCCGGCATCATCACATCCAGCAGTACGAGGTCAATTTTTTTGCAGCCGACCAGATCGAGTGCTTCCCTGCCGTTTTGTGCCTTGACAACCTGGTAACCTTTGGGGATGAGCACGGCCTCAATAAGTTTCAGGTTTGCGGGTTCATCATCGGCGCACAATATCTGTTTCATATGTTATACATCGTTATCGCCCTCTCGGGATATTTCTGAAGGACATCAAAAGACGGTCGCGGCTAATTATAGAAGCTTGCCGGCAGGGTTGTCCATTTTTTTGACACGATGACCTATCTCTTGCGCAGAAAAGACTCCTATT
>DATJOY010000201.1:0-5954 GCA_035506695.1 Dissulfurispiraceae bacterium | reverse complement strand
CCGCCGAGTGCAGACCCCCACACGGATGAGGCAGGCCCCTTGACGATCTCAATTTTTTCGATATTCTGCACAGGAATAAGCCCCATATCAGCCCTGTTGCTGCTTAAATTATTCTGGACTACTCCATCGATAAAAATTGTAACGTGTCTCTCGTCAGAGCCTTGGATGCTTGCGCTTGCGTGACTTCCCGGTGTCGTCGAGGAAAACTGTACCTGCACCCCATTGACCGTATTCAGCACGTCCGCGAGCGTATGCGCGTTCATGCGCTCGATGTCCTGTGCCGTTATGACGGTCATGTTTTCAGCCACGCGCGATATGGACTTGATGCTCCTCGTTGATGATACAACCTGCAGTTCTTCTTCCTTGAAATACATGAGAAGGAAATTTTTTTCTTCTTCGGACTGTTCCGCGAATGCGAATACCGGAAGCATCATATACAAAACGAGAACTGTGAATACCCCGTGAACGGCTCTTACGAAGGACTTTCCCCCTCTGCTCTTCATAATCCCCCCCGTTGATATTTCCCGGTATATGATAGCATAGAGAGCGGTGTTAAAAGAAGGATTTGCTACCGGAACAATTCACACCCCTCGCAATTCTTGGAGCTGCAAACCTTTGATATTCCCTGATGGCATAGCGCGAAGTCGTATTTCAGCGGATCTTCCGGATCGAGTTTCTTCAGCGACTCCGTAATCTCGACAGCCATCTTCCAGTCCTGGGACTTTCTGGCGGTAAACCCGAGGCACTTCGATATCCTTGATATGTGCGTGTCGAGCGGTATGACAAGCTTGTTCTTGTGTATGCCTTTCCAGAGCCCGAAGTCGATGTCAGTGTCTCGTATCATCCATCTCAAATAAAGGTTCATACGCTTGCAGGCGCTGCCCTTGCGGGGTGACGGGATGAACTGGAGAAGCCCGGCAGGCTTCAGATTGTCGCCGTAAACCGGCGTGGTATCGACAGAGATCAAATCGTCGATCAATCCGGCAAGTCCCTTTCCGATATCCGGGTCCTTCTGCCGGAAATGGGCCTTGAACGCGGCTTCAATTGAAGCATACTTTTTCAGGAGTTCGTGCAGCATGTGGAAAAAAGCGACTATATCGTCATTCTCGTTGAACCTGTACTTTATCCCGTCAAAAAGCCTGCGCTGACGTTTAACATTGAATCCCAGGATAAACTCGTACGGTTTTGCCCCCATCTTCGACAGGAGCTTTCCGACGACGGGCTTAAAGAGATTGACGTTTCCGTATGCAAAAGCGGAGGCTATGAAACCCGAAATTTCCTGATCGGCTTTGTTCGTATATGAATGAGGGAATTCGATGGGATCGCGCGCGCGGGTGCCTTCGAAATCGAAGGTGAGATAAAAATTGTCGAGTATTGATTTAAGGTCCCTGCGCATTTTATATCACAATATATCACATCGCGATAAATTCGGGATATGGAAATCATACGCGAAATTGCGCCGCAAACATTTCATTGCTACACTTGTACTCATACATATAGTTAACCTTAATCGTTGCGAAGAGTGTTCCCGAGTCGGGACAGGAGGAATGAACCAAAGGCTTACAAGCGATGCCTTAGCTGATTTTCATAGCAACAAACAGATCATAAACAGATATGCACATTTAGTGAAGGGTTGCAATTGGCGACTGAATACGGTTTCAACATCGCATTTGGAAGACTTTGGGGCGTTTCTCCTGTCCCGAAATTGCAACTGCAAGGTTAACCGTCATAATATAGGGTCCCGGATTCGGACGGGATGTGACAGCACATCGTGAGGTGATTATGCATAGTCAGCCGCTCTGGTCGTTCGTTATATATGCTGCCGGTGTCATAATAGTTTCTGCAGCAATGGTCATCGCCTCCTATCTTCTGGGTCAGCGGCATCGGGAAAGCGACACTGAGGAGCCCTACGAATCAGGCATCCTTGCTACAGGCTCGGCCCGCATGAGGTTCGACGTAAAGTTTTATATGATCGCCATGTTCTTTATCATCTTCGACCTTGAATCGGTCTTCATCTTCGCATGGTCCGTGTCCCTGTTCGAAACAGGCTGGACCGGATACATCGAGATGGTCGTCTTTATCTCGGTCCTGCTGGCGATGCTGGTCTACCTGTGGAGGATCGGCGCACTGCAATGGGGACCCCGCAAGAGAACATCAATGATGCAGGATATCGGGCGTTAATCATGGACTACCGGCCCCGTGGTCCAGTTCCGCCTGATGCGGCACAGCAGTCATTGGATCAGGCAGTCGGCAGGATACTCTTCATGTCCCGTCTCGAAGACCTGCTTGCATGGGGAAGAAAAAACTCCCTGTGGCCCTTTAATTTCGGCCTTTCGTGCTGCTTCGTCGAGATGGCGACAAGCATTACAAGCAGGCATGACATAGCACGCTTTGGTTCGGAAGTCATAAGAGGAACGCCCCGCGAGGCCGATGTGATGATAATTGCCGGCACCGTCTTCATCAAGATCGCTCCGGTCATCAGGAGGCTCTATCACCAGATGATGGAGCCGCGCTGGGTCATCTCGATGGGGTCATGCGCAAACTCAGGCGGAATGTACGACATCTACAGCGTCGTTCAGGGCGTGGACAAATTTCTCCCGGTGGATGTATATGTCCCGGGTTGCCCTCCGCGGCCTGAGGCCTTTATGGAGGGTCTTCTGCTACTGAGAGATGCGGTGGGTTCTGAAAGGCGTCCGCTCAGCTGGGTAGCGGGGCCGCAGGATGTTTCCAGTGCCACCCCCCCGTCAATGCGCGACAGGCTGCGCGAAGAAAGATCAAAGGTTACTGACCTGAGATCGCCGGATGAGGTGTAGGATGACTGAAAGTTCATCCGTGCTTGACCGACTTCAAAGCGTTTTCGGACCCGATATCATGCCGGAGGCGACGAAGGATGGCGTAGCGACCGCTACGGTGCCTGCAACTGCAGCACGGGATATTCTTCGATATCTCAAAAAGGAGATCGAAAGCCCCTATGAAATGCTCTACGACCTTACGGCGATAGACGAAAGGTCGCGCTCCGGGCTGCCGGACCCGCGAAGGTCGCGTCCGGGCAATGATTTCACAGTAATTTATCACCTGCTGTCATTCGGAAGGAACGAGGACATAAGAATAAAGGTTCCGCTGGATGGAGATTATCCCTCGATCAGGAGCATTACCGACATCTGGCCCGCTGCCGACTGGTATGAGCGAGAGGTCTGGGACATGTTCGGCATAGGATTCGACGGCCACCCGAGGCTAAGGAGGTTATTGATGCCTGATTACTGGCAGGGACATCCGCTGCGCAAGGAACATGCTGCGCGCGCCACCGAACTTGAGCCCTTCACTCTTCCCGATGACCTGGAAGAACTTCGTCAGAAAGAGCTCCAGTTCCGCCCCGAAGAATGGGGCCTCAAGAAGAATCTGCGGGACACTGACGTAATGTTCCTGAACCTCGGCCCCCAGCATCCGGGTACGCATGGACTGCTTAGGGTTGTACTAGAACTGGACGGTGAAGAGATCATCGCATCGGTCCTCGACATCGGGTACCATCACCGTGGCGCAGAGAAGATGGGCGAACGCCAGTCATGGCATACCTATATTCCCTATACGGACAGGATTGATTACCTTGGCGGAGTGATGAACAATCTGGCGTATGTACTTTCGGTCGAAAAGCTCGCAGGCATCGAAGTGCCAGACAGAGTAAAGGTAATCAGGGTCATGCTTTGCGAGCTCTTTCGCATCGCGAGCCATCTCGTCTGGTACGGCACATTTGCACAGGACGTCGGGGCCCTGTCACCCGTTTTCTATATGTTCACCGACAGGGAGCGCGTATTTGACATCATCTCCGCGGTCTGCGGCGGAAGGATGCACCCGAACTGGTTCAGAATTGGGGGCCTTGCCCAGGACCTGCCGACGGGCTGGGACAGAATGATAACTGAATTTCTCGACTACATGCCCGCAAAAATTGCCGAGTATGACAGGATCGTCATGGGCAACCGCATATTCAGGGCAAGGACCAAGGGCATCGGTTGTTATACAAAAGATGAAGCGATTGAATGGGGCGTGACAGGGCCAGGGCTGCGGGCCTGCGGGCTTGAATGGGACTTCAGGAAGAAGAGGCCTTACTCCGGCTACGACCGCTTTGAATTCGATATCCCCACTGCGGTCAACGGAGACTGCTACGACCGCGGGTACGTTCGCGTTGAAGAAATGAGGCAGAGTCTGCGCATCATAAGACAATGCCTGGACAATATGCCCGAAGGCCCATACAAGGCATCGCATCCCCTCACCACGCCCCCGTTAAAGGAATATACCATGCAGGACATCGAAACCCTGATCGGCCATTTTCTCGGGGTCAGCTGGGGACCGGTCATGCCGCCGGGCGAGGCATCCGTGACCATTGAGGCGACCAAAGGTGCCAACAGTTATTACCTGATAAGCGACGGCAGCATATCGCCGTACCGCGTGAGGATTCGCGCCCCCTCTTTTCCGCATATACAGATGGTGCCGCATATCTGCCGCGGCCTGATGATACCGGACCTGATGGCAATCCTGGGCAGCATAGATTTTGTGCTCGCGGACGTGGACAGGTAAAGCGAATGATTACACAGGAAGAAAGAACAGAGATAAGCGATGAGATAAAAAAGGCCCCGTCCAAAAAAGCGGCCGTCATTGATGCGCTGAAGGTGATACAAAGACATCGCGGCTGGGTGCCGGACGGCCCGCTCGAAGAGGTTGCCGGGCTGCTCGGCATGACTCCCGACGACGTTGACGGTGTCGCCACGTTCTTCTCGCTGATTTTCCGCAGGCCGGTGGGCAAACATGTAATTTTGATCTGCGATAGCGTCAGCTGCTGGCTTGTCGGCTATGAAGATATAAAAGCGCACCTGATGAACAGATTGGGTGTTTCGATGGGTGAAACCACGAAAGACGGCAGGTTCACGCTCCTGCCCTCTGCCTGTCTCGGAGTATGTGAACAGGCCCCGGCGATGATGATTGATGAAACATTGTATACGAAACTGACACCTTCAGTGGTGGACGGAATATTGGAGAAATATCTGTGACAGGCGAACGACCGCTCACAAGAAACATCAGCCCCGGCGGGCCTCCATGCAATCTTCAGCAGTATGAACAATCCGGCGGCTATCAGGCGCTGCGCAAGGCACTGACAAACCATAAGCCTGAAGAGATCACGGACATGGTCGTGCGCGCCAACCTGCTCGGACGCGGAGGCGCAGGGTTCCCGGCCGGCAGAAAGTGGGGCCTCGTCCCGATGGGAGAAAACGTGCCTCGGCCCAAATATGTCGTATGCAACTTTGACGAGATGGAGCCCGGCAGCTTCAAGGACAGGTTCCTCGCCGAAGGCGACCCTCATCAGCTTATAGAGGGCATGATACTGGCAGGATATGCGATACAGGCCGGGGTCGGTTACATCTTCATCCGCAGGGATTATGTGCTCGCCGCCGAAATATTGAGGGCCGCCATAAGCGAGGCCTACGAAAAGAATTTAATCGGCAGGAACATAATGGAATCGGGCTTCAGTTACGAACTTTATCTTCATGTGAGCGCGGGCCGTTACATCTGCGGAGAGTCGAGCTCGATGCTGAACGCGCTCGAAGGCGGGCGCGCAATCCCTCGCAGCAGACCACCGCATATGTCGGAAGTCGGGCTATGGGGAAAGCCTACAGTTGTAAACAATGTCGAGACAATATGCAACATCCCTCATATAGTTGCAAACGGCCCCGACTGGTTCAGGGGCCTGAGTTATACAGAGGAAGGCGGGACCAAGATATACGGTGTAAGCGGAAGGGTAAAAAGTCCGGGCGCCTGGGAACTGCCCATGGGCACGCCCCTGAGGGAGATAATCGAAGTGCATGCGGGCGGCATGCAGGAGGGCCTGAAGTTCCGCGGGGCATTGCCTGGGGGCGCTTCGAGCAATTTCGTGACAGAAGAGCATCTTGATACTAGGATGGACT
>DATJOY010000200.1:0-12117 GCA_035506695.1 Dissulfurispiraceae bacterium | reverse complement strand
GGGAGGAAGAATCTGCAGTTGATGAGCCCCGGCCGGGCGGGGGGCTGCCTGAAGGTTTGAATTCAATCGCCGGCATTCTGGACGTGGAAAATGAAAAGAGGCCCGACAACTTACTGGCCAAGGGTGTGCAGGAAATCAATACCGCGATCCTGAATGACTACCCGGTGAACGAGGTCATAAAAATAGCCCTCGAAACAATGTACAGGAGCATGAATATTTCGGGCACCTCTCAGGTGTTCTTCCTGTTGAGAGACTCAAAGGGGGCAATGAAAATCAAGTTCGGCTTCGGCGAAGACCTGTCAGCAACAAAGGAGTGGTTTCAGATTGCACCGGATGGTCCGGGAAACATCTTCAGTCTGGCCCTGTCAAAACCGACCGACCTTGTTATAAAAGACATCTCCTCACCGGAAATAAAACCCCTTCTGCCGTCATGGTATGCACGAAAGATATCAGGCGAGATTTTCGTAATCATCCTGCCGCTTGTAGTCAACAAGAACCCTCTCGGTCTTTTTTATATAGAGGGTGATAGGGCTGCGTTCGGGCAGATAAGCGCCGACGACCTGAAGTCTTTGACCATGCTGCGGGACCAGACGGTCTTATCCATCAAGCAGAAACATGCGCCCTGAAAAATTAGTCCTCATGGAACCGGAATTCGCATATATAGCTAAAGAAGAGATCCTGAGAAATATCATCAAAACCCATGACGTTGTTCTGCTTCTGGGATGGCAGGGTGCAGGCAAGACAGTCTCTTCACTGCGGGCGGTAAAAGGGCTGTGGACGCCATATTACTTCAATGCGTCGGAAAAAACTCAAGGCCCTGATATGCGTCAACACAATAAAGATGTTGTCGCAATCGGGCGGCTTGAGGACTTGCCTGCCGGCCTGTCATCCGATGCAGTACTCATAATTGATGACTTCGATGAGGCTGCAGAGAAAATCGTGGCGGCAGTAGAAAAGATGGCCTCTGCACGGAACTTCGGCGGCAAGATAGTGATAACTGCCCAGGCTCAGCCCAAGCTGGACAACAGCGGACTTAAAGTAGATGCTGTTGTAAGAATGAAAGACGATACAGCTCAGGTCCTTTATA
The DNA here is from genome assembly GCA_035506695.1 of Dissulfurispiraceae bacterium. GTDB lineage: Bacteria > Nitrospirota > Thermodesulfovibrionia > Thermodesulfovibrionales > Dissulfurispiraceae > Fen-1308. The sequence goes on along the minus strand of DATJOY010000200.1, from coordinate 11,030 downwards.
CGCGCCTTCTCGACATCTCCTGAGAGGGTCTGATAGTCAGCCCCAGATATCAGGTTTAATAACTGAACTGGCACCTGAGCCAGCCTGGGGGCACGTTTTGTCTGTGTGCATCTTGTTCGAGGGCCTCCAGAGCCTGTTCGGCGCGATACAATTCTTTCTTCGCAGTGCGTAACTTTTTTTCTGCCGATTTGGGATTATGTTCTGAACTGTTCTTCTTCTTTTTGGTAACGGTCGTATTGTCGGCAGCGGCAATATCCCGTTCCGCCAGTTCAACCTTGTCTGTAGCTTTATCCACTTTCGCCCTCAGGGCCGTGCCTTTTGAGCACCAGTATCTTTTTGACTTTTCATCACTTCCCCTGGATACCTTGCTGTCCTGTTTCCGTGTTGGCTCAGGTTTCTCGGGGACAACAGATCCATTGCGGCTTCCCTGGTATTTTTCGAGGTCTGTATTTGTATAGGGCTGGTCTGCGGCCGCAACATATAATTGTGCGCATGTCAGGTGTAATATCAAAACAGCAATCACGGCATATAAAATAATTTTCATACTACTGTGATTATAGCATAATATTGCTGCAAAATCTTCAGTTTGTTTGTCTCAAATGATGCTTCTATATGAACGGGGTATTGCAGTCCTGGTCAGACGACAGATCAAGAGGAATAGAGGGCACCTTACTTGAACAGAAAATATCTGCATGATAATTAATAATAGATGAATAATGCTTTTTTATTGGATGTGATGGGGTTATTTTATTAATAATATCCATCAGAATAGGGTAATTTCTTGGTAAGATCGCTTTCCGATTGCTTTGGATCAGTGTCTATTAGGGTTATGAAGACGTTAATACTTGGGCAATTTACTAAATTATTAAGGGGGTTCTCATGAACAAACGGGTAATGATCGCAGTAGTTTGTCTGGTTGTTTTTTGCACTGCCGGAATTGCACTGGGTTGGCAGGGCAGGATGGCTGGTATGGCCGACCCGACCGGATTGGTGCAGGATGAGTCCGATTTCCTGATCCACCCTGCGGAAATTGCAAACATTCCCGGAGTGCATTTTTACGGTAATGTAGATTTTGATTTTCATTCTGTCCACAGATTGAATAACAGCATGACGTATTTCGACAGTGCCGGAGCCGTTGATGAATATTATCCGTTTCGGACAAGTGGATCGGAAAGAAAATTCGATTCGACTATCGGCGCTACCGTTCCATTAGGACAGGGTACGCTCGGTCTTTTCCTGCAGTATTCATCCAATCGCGGAAAATTTGACGGCAATGCAATATCTCCTGATGTGAATGACGTTTACAGCCTGAGCAAAGAACTGCAGTCATTGGATATGCGAGCCATATATGGCGTGCCTGTCGGGTCCTGGAAAGTGGGCGGTGAATTCGAGCTGGCATACCGGAACAGGGAAGATGAAACATTTACCAACACAGGTGGTCAATTCTTTACGAATAATATCATAGGTGCACAGATTCCATATTTCAATACCTTTCCTTTGATGCTCCCTAATGATTCGAACTGGTGGGAGGCGAATTTCAAGTTGTCCGCCAAAGGTCAGCTCGGGCCGGGTACTCTTACGATTACGCCGCACTTCGGTTTTGTCTTTGGAGGCGACAATAATCTCCATTACCAGAATGTAATAAGTCCGGCTACTCTCTTTGAAGACATAACTTTCAAGGGCAATGTATCGGGGTGGAACGCAGGCGGCGATATCTGGTGGAGAATGCCTATGGGTGGAGGACTTTCGCTGCCTCTGCTCGTCAGGGTAGATTACGACTCCAAGAAATGGGACGGATCAGGTATTAATAACCTTCTGGGTACTCCATTACCTATGACATATGAAAATGAGGAAAAGAACCTGGTGATCGAGGCCGGAGGCGGCCTGGACAAGGAGTTTACGCTAGGTACAAGGATTGCGGGAGGCATCTATTATAATTACATTGAAAGTGACAATTCTTTCTTGTATACTGTGCCTTCGAATTTACAAGTCACCGACCACACCAATTATCCTGACTCGACGGAGCACAGGATAGTGCTTAAGCTGGCAGCTGAAAATATGATAGCCCCGCAGTTTACCGCGAGAATGGGTATAAATGCCTTCTACGGGTGGGCGAGGGAAAAATATAATTTTATTGGTACATCGGCGGGTGTCCCTTTTAGTCTTGAACAAGTAACACCGAGTGGCAGCCACTACGGCGTGCTGGTTGCTTTGGGTGGTACGATGAAGATAGACAAGATGACCCTTGAACCCTATGTAAAGGCCGGCTACCAGAAACTGGACATAGACAGCAACAGCGGGACGCGACCCACCTCTTTTCAAACCTTGTCCGTGACCAAGAAAATCGAGGAGACATCCATCGGCGCTGGTGTGTCAGTAAAATTCTGATTTAAATATTTCAGCTGAAATGAAAAGGGACGGCCCGATAGGCCGTCCTTTTTTTTGTTGCTATTTAGCTATCATGGCGAGCAATATCAATACTGCCTCATCTACTGACACGCTCTCGGTATCAATGATCAGCTCCGGATTAAGCGGCTCCTCATATGGTGCCGAAATCCCCGGCACCGGCCATCCTTCCATCCCCTTTTTATAGATATCTGTTGGGGCACTGTGAGTATCTTTTCTGGCCTCTTCGCGCTCCCGGCATACCTCCAAAGGGCACTTGATGTAGACTTCCGCATACCGGGGGATGACCTTTCTGGCCAGGTCGCGCCAGCGCCGCATGTTTCCGGTAGCGTCGATGACCACATCATGTCCGAGTTCGGCGATAGTCGCCGCTGCAAATACGATCGATCGGTAAACAATATCTCTCTCTGCGTCGGAATAGGTCGGCTCCGGAGTGACCAGCTTCCTGAGATCATCCATTCGAAGGATGACAATGTCGGGACGAGCTTTCTTTACTGCATCGGCAATAGTGCTCTTTCCGCTCCCGGGTAGGCCGGTGATCCATATGACTATCCCGCTCATAATTAAAGAATAGCATTTTTGGGGAAGAAGCTGGGACTAAAAAATAACTAAATCATAGAAATCGACTGATGGACGGGATGAATCCTGCAGCGTAAGGTTGTTTGCTACCCCAGGGGCAACCTGAAAGATATCATCACGCCGCCTGCAAGGAACGAAGCCCCTTTTTTACTGCCGGATTCCATCCGGTATTTCTCCCAGTCGCTGGCAGGAAGCTGGGACCGGCTGCCGACTGCCACGCTTGTGTTGTCTGCGATGATTTTGAGTATGTCGGAACCGGTTGTTGGTTTGGATCCAGCGGTGTTGAAATTGACAATACTTGCAATGTCTATCGACCCGCCTTTCTTAACCTCCTTTTCGCTCTTTGTCGCGGCAGGGGAGGCCTGAACCGGCAGTTGAACTATACCGGGAGTGATCACGGCAAGGGACGCATTGGACGACTTCTCTGCCTGAGGTTGTGCCGCAGGACCGTTTATCAGCTGTTGAACGAAGGCAGAATTAAAGGGCCTTTCCATTTTTACAGGTTCAGCAGTAATTTGAGGATTCGGGGACATACCTTTGCCGGTAGCCGGGTCTATTGAGCGGGCCCGCAGCTCAGAAGACAGGACCTCCGAGAATGGTCCTTTCTCAGAATGAAGCGATTTGGCAGCTGCGGGGTAAGGTGCATTGCCGCCGGTTATTCTGTCGATAAGGCTCATGATGCCTTCCTGTTCACGTGCAATCATAACAGAACAACAAGCAAGCACTATGCCATTAAAAATATCCTTATGAATCAAGATTGGAACCGGGTGTTGACCGGATATAATTTGCCATGCCGGAAAATTTTTCCTCATTCCGGTCGGACCTGCCGGGAAATCATGCCTTATCAAAAAAATATATAATATGTACTACACCGGGATTTTCAGGCCGGTCTTATGTTTAAAATCTTAAATCAGGGGCGTGCGGTATATGAAAACAAAAATATCCATCATAGGAGCTGGCAATGTGGGCGGATCATTGGCCCATTTGATCGTCCAGGCCGAATTGGGAGATGTTGTTCTGCTGGATGTAGACGATGGCGTTGCCAAAGGCAAGGCTCTGGATATCTCGCAGGCGGCCCCGTTATGGATATCATCTTCCGGCGTTTCCGGTACGGACGATTTTGCCTCCACTGCAAACTCGGACATCGTGGTAATAACATGCGGCTATCCAAGAAAGCCTGGTATGAGCAGGGATGAGCTCTTGTTGGCCAACACGGAGATAGTCGCGAATGCAGCGAGGAAGGCTGCATCTTTTTCTCCAGACGCGATTTTTATCGTCGTCACTAATCCCATGGATGCCATGGCGCAACTGACAATGGAAGTTTCCGGCCTTCCGGCCAGGCATGTAGCGGGCATGGGAGGCATACTCGATTCCGCCAGATTCAGGACCTTCGTGGCCTGGGAAACGGGTGTATCACCACGGGACGTAGAGGCACTTGTTATGGGAGGGCACGGTGACCTTATGGTTCCAATGCCGAGGTTCACAACCGTCAAGGGTGTGCCTATTACTGAACTCTATGATGCGGAAAAAATCGAATCCATTGTGCAGAGAACGCGTCAAGGGGGGGCGGAAATCGTCCATCTGCTCAAACATGGAAGCGCCTATTATGCTCCGGCGGCAGCAGTTCTTCATATGATAAAGTCAGTGGTCTCAGATGAAAAGAGGCTCCTGGTCTGCTCTGCTTACCTGAATGGTGAGTATGGAGCATATGATGTTTATACAGGCGTGCCTGTCATATTGGGGAGGGACGGCATCGACAAGATTATAGAGCTGAAGCTCAACGAACAGGAGAGGGGCGATTTTGTAAAATCCGTAGAGGCGGTGAAAGAGTCGGTGGCATTGATGAGAAGGGCCGTAAAATAAGCTTTAGTGCCTGCTCGGGATTCCGGACATTCCTCCGTATAATATAAAAGATCGTGACGCATTTTCAGGAGGAGAGCAGCAGGTGAAGACAACCCGGCATATATTTTGGCTGATTGTGATCTCGCTTGCCCTGTCCGGTTGCGCATCCACTTTCCTTGTATCCAAAGATTGCTACAGCGCGTTTCTCGACAGCAACGATGAAAAGCTGGTCCGAATGCTGTGCGATACAAATGATTTCAGAAGAATCGTCGATTCAAGCATGCTGTCCGAAAATAACAGGAGCGGATTGTACGAAGCCTTTTGCGAGAAACGTTCCGTCGAAGAAGTCAGAAAGATTTACGCTTCACTTACGGCGCGGGAGCAGGATGACCTGAAGTTGTCTTTCGAGAAACAGGGCTATGACATCAACTATAAACCTGTGGAAGCAACCGGTGCAGCAAGGATCGGCGGGCTGCGGGAGAATCTCTCCTGTCCGGCCCAGGGCCCGGGTTTTTGAAGAATGTCCTGGTTGTAAATACGAACCGCCATAACCAGCCCTTTCCAGTAATCCCTCTGGGCGCGTGCATGGTCGCGGAGGCGCTCGACTATGCGGGCCACCGCGTGAGCCTGCTCGATTTCATGTTCGAGTCCGACCCGACCGCAGCTTTGCGCCGGAATCTGGCGGACAAGCGGTTTGATGTCGTCGGTCTCTCTGTTCGCAATATCGACAATAATGACATGCGCAGCCCGCGTTTTTTTCTCGAAGGACTGCCCGATATTGTGTGTGACATCAGGAAACTTTCCGGCGCAAAAATAGTAGTCGGAGGGGCAGCCATCGGGGTCATGCCGGAAGAGATATTGCGCTTTTCAGGGGCCGATTATGCAGTCCTCGGCGACGGCGAAAAGGTGATGCCGGAACTGCTCTCGCGCATGGAAAGCGGCACCCCGGCTGCAACTCCTGGTGTCGCAGTTATTTCAAACGGGGTATTTTGCAGCTCGCCGAAGCCGGATACTGCATCCGCGGGTTCATGCACGCTTCCGGATTTCTCGCGGTGGATCAATGTACGGTCTTATCTTGCGAATATGTCCACAGTGCCGGTGCAGACCAAACTTGGCTGCCGGTACAAATGCATTTACTGCACCTACCGCAAGATAGAGGGAGAGTCATACCGGCTCTGTTCTCCGGAATTCGTCGTCGAAACCGTGCATAAGCTCGCGGCTAAAGGCCTGAGGAACATCGAGTTCGTCGACAATGTATTCAATTCTCCATATGAGCATGCGATGGAGATATGCCGCCTGCTGAAGGTAAAAAAACATGGCGCCCGACTTCAGAGCCTTGAACTGAATCCCACGTTCGTCGATGACGCTCTCATCAGCGCGATGGAAGGGGCGGGCTTCGTGGGCGTGGGCATAACTGCCGAAAGCGCTTCGGATAATGTTCTGCGAAGACTTCGCAAATCATTCACCATGCAGGATGTCCGCAATGCCGCCTCCGTGATCAAACGGCACAAACTGCCATGCATCTGGATATTCCTGCTCGGAGGTCCCGGTGAAAGCAGGCAGACAGTGGAAGAGACCTTTGCCTTCGCCGAACGTTTTGTGCGGCCCAAGGATGCGGTTTTTTTCAACATCGGCGTAAGGGTCTATCCTGGCACCGAACTCGAATCTATTGCGCAAGAGCAGGGATTAATGAACCTGACGCCGGACGAAATGCTTCGCCCGGTTTTCTATGTATCGCCGGAGGTCGAGCCTGAGTGGCTCTCGGAGCACGCCGCCGATTTCCTGCGGACTCACATGAATTCTATTGACTCAACATCTCTGGGGTTGCCCTTTCTGCCCTCTCTTCACAAGATCGGCCACAGGATGGGCATGAAGCCGCCACTGTGGAAGCACACGCCTGCCATTCGCAGGCTGCTTCAATATGCCGGGATATACACATACAAGTGATAGTTGTGAACAGCGGTCAAAGTGCATATATTACATCCCTCGGACTGGCCACGCCTCCTTTTCGGGTGGAGCAGCGCATTTCGGGAAAAATACTTGCCGACCGGACCGCGCACATGCTCAGCGAACGAAGCATTTCGGTCATGCGCAAGCTATTCGCCCATCCATCCATAAGCTCGCGCTGCTTTGCAGTTGATGATTCCGAAACCATTTTCAATGAAGACCCCGACAGTCGCATCGCAAGATTCACGAGGTGGTCAATCGATTTGGCTTCCGAAGCCATGATTAAAGCGCTGGACGGAGCATGCGTTGATATCGATGCAGTCACGGGACTTATTGTCAATACCTGCACAGGATATATCTGCCCGGGGATATCCACGTATCTGATCGAAAAACTGGGATTGCCGAGAAACGTCCGCGTGTACGATCTGCTGGGAAGTGGCTGCGGCGGCGCAATCCCGAACATACAACTTGCGGAAGCGTTTGTCAGGCAGGCCGATGCAGGGGCAGTCGTCAGCGTCTCGGTCGAGATCTGCAGCGCCACCTTTCAGATGGCCGACGACCTGAGCCTGATCGTGTCAAATACAATCTTCGGCGACGGTGCCGCGGCAGCGGTCATCCAGCGGAAAAAGATCGGCCTCGAAATTGTCGATACGGCAAGTTATTTTGTCCCGGAAGATCGTGAACACATACGCTACATTCACAAAAGCGGGCAGCTCCACAACCAGCTTTCAGTAGGCCTTCATAAACATGTAAGAAAGGCGGCGGCGCAAGTGGTTAATAGTCTGCTTTCTCGCCGCTCCCTGAAGATGGCCGACATATCGCACTGGGCGCTTCATACCGGCGGCGAGAAGATCATCAATTCTATCAGGGACGAGATTGGACTTTCAGAAGATCAGGTTGCAGCTGCAAGAAGTATTCTCTCCGATTACGGCAACATGTCGTCACCGACCGTATATTTCGTACTGAACAAGCTTGTTGAAACCGGAATGAATAAAGGCGACCTCTGCATGATGGTCGCGTTCGGCGCAGGACTGTCTGCCCATGCATGTCTGCTGAAAAAAGTCTGAAGCTGTTTTGGTTTGCGCTTCCTGTTATTTAGCTTGGGCTGGGACTGTCTTTTTGATAAATCTTAACTAGGCAGAAAAATGAAGTAAGGACGAACTTTGTCGAACGGATCGGAAAATGCCTCTGGTGTGCCTGTTTTCCATTGATATACTTTTATTGTCGGGCAATCATTCGTCGATGAGAGGAAACGGAGGAATTTTATGCAGAACAAATTCATAAGGTCAGTGATGATATGCCTCGGACTGATATTCATACTTTCGGCATGCGCAGGCCTGCAGCAGCAAGTGACTGTCGGATCAGCTGAAGGGGAAAAGACGATAACGATAGAAGCCGACAGCTTTAAATTCACGCCTAACAATATAAAGGCCGCACAGGGAGATGAAATAACGATCAGGGTAACCAACATCTCTGATGCAGGACATAACTTCACGATTAATGACCCTCATGGTCAGACCATCAGAAGCGTGGATCTACCGCCAAAACAAGCTGTCGAAATCAGTATTACTCTCCCGGAAGCCGGAGAATATGAGTTTTATTGCGACAAGCCTCTGCATTCCTCGTTCGGCATGAAAGGCCATATTGAGGTGGTGAAAAAATAGCCTCATTGCAACTATAACTTCAAGGAGGATCAAGTATGGCTAATCCGTTTGTTCATATCGAATTGCAGACGAAAGACCTCGAAAAATCAAAGAAGTTCTATTCCGACATGTTCGACTGGAAGCTGGTAGATTTTCCGGCCATGAACTATACGATTATAAACGTCGGCGAGGGGACAGGCGGAGGAATGATGAAGAAGCCCGATGCCGCCATCCCTGACAGTTGGCTTCCATATATCCTGGTTGATGACGTTGCAACCGCCACGAATAAAGCACAAACCCTCGGTGCAACAATTTGCAAAGATGTTACAGAAGTCCCTGATATGGGTTGGTTCAGCGTAATCACAGATCCGACCGGCGCCACTTTCGGACTTTGGCAGGCCAAGAAAAGCATGTGAGGCAGTTCTTCTCAACTGAGCAGGACTCATCTTTTGAATAATGTTCTGTCAATGCGTGATTGATTGATATGCAGATACGTTCTATAATGACATAATGACCGGGAATAAAAATATTGCCACGCGAGTTTTCGCATTCGTACTGGGAATGATGCTGGTCGTTTATGGCTGGCGTTCTTTTTTCAAGGGACTTCTGGATATTGAACACCAGTGGGTGCGGCTCATATCGGGATTTATCGCCGTGGTAACAGGACTTTTTCTTTTCTATTTGCTATTTTTACGTAAGTACAAAAAAGATAAATAGCATTTTGCTCTGACCAACATTTGCCCGCTTATCCAGCCCAATCGCCGGGCATCCGAATGAGGATGGCGAATGAACGAGGCTCGATCGAAAGCGCCTACCCAAGTGGAACAGCAGGTTTTCTCCAATATCTGGACGTCGACATATCGCTGACCCCAGTGACGGTCCTTTTCGGGACCCTTTGGCTGAGTGGATTTCTGCATATCTGTTAGATCCCGCGAAAGTATGAAAAGTTTTACTCCCGGAAATTATTCGGAGAAAAGACTATCGCCTTTTCTCCGAATATTACAACCGCCGTCGATTTTCTTAATCGCTAATCGACCGATTCTATTTATTTGTATCGTCTTTTTTCTTGTCCTTCTGTCCCTTGTCTTTTGTTTCCGCAGCTTTTTTGTCGGCTTTGGGTGCAGGCGCGGGAGCCGGTACGGGAGCGACGGGTTTTGGCTTCTCGACCGGTTTCTGGATCGTCTCCTTACGGTCGACTTTCGGAACAGGTGCAGGTGTCAAGGTTTTCGGTTTCTCAGCTGGAGGTGGTGTTATCTCCCGGCGCTCGACCTTTGGAGCAGGCGGTGGAACTATTGGTTTGGCCTTGTCAACAGGGGGAGGTGTTATTTCCTTGCGCTCGAATTTCGGAGTAGTAGCAGGTGGCGGACCCGTCTGTCTGGTCTTATCAACAGCAGGAGGCATTATTTCTTTTCGCTCTACTTTCGGAGCAGTAGAAGGAGCTGTCGCCTTCGTCTTGTCAATCGGTGGTGGCATCATCTCCTTGTGATCACCTTTTGGCGTGGAAGGAGGCCCTACCGGTTTTGTTTTATCGACAGGAGATATTGTTTCCTTTCTCTCGAATTTTGGAGTAGTAGGAGGCGCCGAACCCGGCTGACCGGTCTTATCAACCGTAGGTGGTATCATCCCTCTGTGTTCTGCTTTCGGACCCGGCCCGGGCTCTATAGACTTTCCTTTATCTGCCGGGCGAACAGGCTTGACCGCAGGCTTTCCCTGTCCAGGTGTCCTTGGTTCAGTATTCTTTATGACCGGCAATGGTGCCGGCTTGGCGCCGCGGTTCATGACGGACCTTCCGGGTTCCTTTACATACGGGCGCGATTCCCTTAACTGCCGTACCGATACTTCCCTGACATGCTGAGGCGGCATCTTTGCCGTAGGAACGATCTTGCCGGAACCGAAGTAGGTTGCCCTTGTCGGCTTGATGTCAGGGCCGGCGACATTGATATTTTTCTTTAAAAAGATATCCCTCTGTATCACGTTGCGGTTGACATGGACAACCGTCGGGGATGCCGTATTGAATGAACTGCGGTTGACGACGGTCACTCCGTTGTTCACATACACGTTCTTGTAAACATTAACATTAACTTGGGCAATGTTGACATTTGTTACGTTAACACTGTGAGGTCCGTAGTATCCTCGGCCATAATATGTTTCCCTTGGCGCAAGCGGCACCCATGCCACGTAGTCGCCCGTTTTTACCCAGCCTACATATCCGGGTGACCAATAAACCTCGCCGCTGGCAGGCGGCACCCAGCACCATCCCACACCGTCGACAAACGCCCATCTGCCGTAATGATAAGGTGCCCATCCCCAGGGTTCGTAACCGACCCAGACATATTCACCGCCCCTCCAGATCCATCTGCCATTTCTGTAAGGGGCCCAGTCAGCGGCGACATCTACTGTCGGGACCCAGCAGTTTCCGTATTCAGCAACATAAACCCATTTGCCGTTGCGGTTGAAATCCGGTGAATACGCTTTGAGTTCTCCGGGCAGATTAGGGGAACTTACTTCCTGAATCGCATAGATACTGTCGTTTCTTTCTTTGTTCCATATTTCCCAATCATCGGGCGGTCCAATCGGTGCAATCTCCCCACTCGTATCCTGTCCGAGGGTCAG
>DATJOY010000199.1:0-17721 GCA_035506695.1 Dissulfurispiraceae bacterium | reverse complement strand
GCGTCAATGCATATGCCAATTCGTTAGAGGAAAGCTATATCACGCCTTTGATGTTTGCTGTGCTGTCCGGGGACGAAGCGGTCGAAATCGGGAAGATATTGATCCAGAAAGGCGCGGATGTAAATGCAAAAGACCTGCTTGGCTGGACGCCTTTGACCTATGCGGCGTTCTATGGCAGGTCGGCTTTTACCACCTTGCTGCTTGAAAAAGGTGCTGATCCGAATGCCAGATCAAAGGTCGGCTGGACACCGTTGATGTATGCGGCACGCAGCGGTCAGACCGAGGTCGGAAAGCTGTTGATAGCCAGGGGTGCGGTGGCAAGTCTGTCGTCGCCGGACGGTAAAACGGCCTTGTCGATAGCCGAATCGAACGACAGGAGTGCATTTGCGGATTTATTGAAGAAGTTAAACGTAAAATAACTGCAATGGCATTCTGAAATAATCCGGAAGTTCCGGGTGTTCTGAGGTGAATACAATTTTTTCATCACGCGGTATTTCATGCGTTTGCGAAGCCCGGCGGTTCAGCATGGCCTTCGATCCATAATATTCGTCGCACTCCAAGGCATTTGTTTCAACGCTTTTAGTGAAGTATTCAGCCGCGCCTTCCTCATTTCCATTGGCGAGGCGCTTTGTCCCAAGGAAGAAATATGCCTGGCACAGCATCTCGGTCCGCCGCTTAAAATCTTTGTCCCGCGCGATTTGTTCCAGCACATGCTGCTCGCTAACCTTGCCTTCAGCCGTATAATATTCTGCAACTGAGAGTATAATTCCTTTAGCATCGTTTGATGCAACATACTTCCGCAGCTTCTTGATGACATCCGTGTCATCGCCCTTCAATTCCCATATAGCATTCAGCAGGCGAAGGTATGCATACCCGAACCCCGGGTCCATTTCGGCTGCTTTGGCAAAATCGGTTTTGGCCGGGGCATATTGACCTGCATAATAATATGCATTGCCGCGGTTAATGTAAGCAACCAAATTATTGGGTTCCAGCTCAATGGCCTTGCTATAATCCGCTACTGCCCGGTCATACAGGCCTTTGTTGCGCTCGGCAACTCCGCGGTTAATGTACGCAGGCGCATTCTTAGGGTCCTGACCGATGGCTTTGTCATAATCCGCTATTGCCCGGTCATACAGGCCTTTGTTGCGTTCGGCAACTCCGCGGTTAACGTACGCAGCCGCATTCTGCGGTTCCAGCTCGATGGCTTTGTTATAGTCAGCCATCGCCTGATCGTAAAAGCCTTTGTCGGAATATGCGATTGCCCGATTGTAATAGGCAGCTGCAACTCCAGGATCAATTTTTAGGGCACGGTCGTAATCCGCTAAGGCCTCTTCATAATCATTCTTTTGGAAATAGGCGATCCCCCGGTTAGTATAGGCCGCAACATTTTGCGGATCTATGCTGATAGCGCTGCTGAAATCACTAATGGCCTTGTCGTAAGTTTCCTTCTTGTAGTAAGCAATTCCGCGTCTGATATATGTAGTTGCATCCTTGCGTCCCAGGGTGATGGCCTTTGAATAATCGTCTATTGCAGGTCCGAAAAGTTTCTTATCACTGTATATGCAGCCTCGTGAGAAATATAGATCGGCAAGTTTCGGGTCAAGAGCGATGGCCCTGTCGTAAGCTACGATTGCCTGATCGCACAGGCCTTTTTTGCGGGCAGCCTCTGAGCGTTTTTTATAAAAAGCAGACATCTCCTTATCGGTCAGTCCGCTTTTCAGTGTATCGGCATACTCATTTAAAGCGGCGTCATAATCCTTGTCCACAGCAGCACTGCGGCATACATCATCCGCCAGTCCATCAACCGAGCTTGCCAACAGCAAAGCAAATACACCAGCAATAATTATTCTCCCAGTCACTTTATCCTCTTGTACAATCCGACCTTAATACCACTTCCAGAAGTATTACCGCCATACACTGCTATCGCCGCCGACTCCGATCGCGCAAATAATATATCCTAAACTTTACCATATTGATGAGGGTAAAAAGAAAAATACCTCCACTGGCTGGGGCAATAACGACCATGCGGATCGGATGGAAATTTGTGTCATATTATGCTTCCGCGACACAAAGCACTATATGTTTTGAGAGGAAGGAATGGGGTGGATGACGGGTCTTGAACCCGCAACCACTGGAGCCACAGTCCAGTGCTCTGCCAGTTGAGCTACATCCACCATCAGCCCGGACATAAGCAGTATAACGCATCTGAACCCTGCGTTTCCATACAGTCCGGTTTTCCGTTTTTGTACTTGGCGCGCCTGAAGGGACTCGAACCCCTGGCCCACTGCTTAGAAGGCAGTTGCTCTATCCAACTGAGCTACAGGCGCATTATTATTTACAATTCAAAGGACGCAGTTACCCTACCCTGGGCGTTTCGAACTCGGTAACTACTTAACTTTGAACATGATTTTGGTCGGGGCGAGAGGACTCGAACCTCCGACCCCCTGCGCCCAAGGCAGGTGCGCTACCAGGCTGCGCTACGCCCCGTGAACATTTAAAATACTAAAGTTTTCAAGAGAAAGTCAATTTTTCAGGGACTTGGGTAGCGGGACTTGAGACCCTGATCAGGTTCCTTGTCAATTGCGTTTTCACGAGGGAAACGCGTATGACCTCGTAATGAACGGAGCCTGGGAGTTTGCCGACCTCTTCCTCGAACTTAGGGCCTTTATTCAGGATGAAAACGCCGCCTGCTTTCATGACATGGCCAGCCTTTGTCAGCAGATTGCTGATCGAAAACGTAGCACGGGTAACAATGACATCGAACTGGCTGTCAACAAGCTCTTCGGCGCGGAAGCCGAGGATTTCGATGTTTTGGAGGGAGAGAAGTCTCCTCAGTTGTCTTAGAAAAGCGATCTTTTTACGCGAAGGTTCCAGCAGGGTAATCAGCAGGTCCGGCCTGACTATCGCAATCGGGATTCCCGGAAAGCCGCCGCCGGTCCCGACGTCGCAAAGTGTGAGAGGTCCTTCCGGAATGGCCTTAAGGTAAAGGAGCGAGTCTAGAAAGTGTTTGATGACGATGTCGCGGTCGTCGGTTATCGCCGTCAGGTTGTAAGCCTTGTTCCATTTCTTGAGTTCGCGGAGGTAAATATCAAATTGGTCCAAGACCTCAGCCGTCGGGTCGATGCCGAGTTCGTCAAGGCCTTCCTTCAGGATTTGGCGCTCTTTCTCCAAAATCCCTCCACCGCAACGAGAATGATGGATACGGCCGCCGGGGTAATGCCCGGGATGCGCAGGGCCTGGCCCAAAGTTTCGGGCCGCACAACTGTGAGTTTCTCAACGATCTCGCGTGACAGGCCAGGTGTCGCCTTATAATCAAAATCAGCCGGTATTTTCTTTGTCTCGAATTTTTTCAGCTTGACAGCCATATCCAGCTGCCTCTGAATATAGCCTTCGTATTTGACGTTGATCTCGACAAGCTCTTCGATTTCCGGTGACAGATCAAGTGGTGAAGGTGAAGCCTTCCTGATGAACGTATAGTTGATCTCCGGCCGTTTAAGAAGTTTTTCCAGTGAGATATTTTCCGTAACGGAGGTTGTACCAAGCTCGCCGAGAGAAGCGTTAAGTTCAGGCGACGGTTTTATCCTCATGGATTTGAGTCTCGTGATCTCTGCTTCAAGAATGTTTTTCTTCTCCCTGAATTTTTCGATGGCCTGGTCTGATATCAAACCTGCCTCATGCCCCTTTTCCATAAGCCTGAAGTCCGCGTTGTCGTGCCGCAGCAGTAACCTGTATTCAGCCCTCGAAGTGAACATGCGATAAGGTTCTTTTGTCCCTTTGGTAACAAGGTCATCGATAAGGACACCGATATAAGCTTCATCTCGCCCGAGGACCACCGGTTCGCGGCCCGTCAGCTTCATGGAGGCGTTGATCCCGGCCATCAAACCCTGGGCCGCCGCCTCTTCATATCCCGACGTTCCGTTAATTTGACCAGCGAGGTAAAGGCCTTCTACAGCTTTTGTTTCGAGGCTGTGCCGGATCTGGGTGGGATACGCGAAATCATACTCGATAGCATAGGCGGGCCTCATGATCACCGCCTCTTCGAGCCCCGCGATGGTCCTGACCATCCTGACCTGGATGTCATAAGGGAGGCTTGTCGATATACCGTTTGCGTAATACTCGGCGGTTTCAAGCCCTTCGGGTTCGAGAAAGACCTGATGGCGTTCTTTTTCAGAAAAGCGCACGACCTTGTCCTCGATGGACGGGCAGTATCTCGGCCCGATCCCCTGTATCTTTCCGCTGTAAAGTGGCGAACGGTCGAGTCCGCTGCGGATTACATCGTGCGTCGCAGGGTTCGTATAAGTGATGAAGCAGGGCAACTGTGGGTTGTTTATATTCTCCGTGGAATAAGAAAAGGGCAGGGGAGGATCATCTCCCCATTGTGCGGCGGTCTTAGAAAAATCAATGCTGCGGGCATCCAGCCTTGGAGGCGTGCCGGTCTTGAGTCTGCCGAGCTTCAGGCCCAGATCTCTCAGGGAATCGGAAAGACCTATCGAGGCGAATTCGCCCGCCCTTCCGGCCTGAAAGTTGTCGAGGCCTATATGTATAAGCCCTTTAAGAAAGGTGCCGGTGGTGACTATGACCGCCCGTGCTCCATACATGACACCGAGGGAAGTAAGTATGCCTTTAACTCTGCCCTCTTCGGTAAGGATCTTTTCGACCATTCCCTGTTTTATATCAAGGCCTTTTTGGGATTCGAGCGCGAGTCTCATGAAGCCACGATAGAGCACCCTGTCAGCCTGCGCCCTCAAGGACCACACAGCGGGTCCTTTCGAGAGGTTTAGCATCCTAAACTGGATGCCGGACTTGTCGGCCACTTTCGCCATTTCTCCGCCCAGTGCGTCGATCTCCCGCACGAGATGGCCTTTTGCGAGGCCCCCGATCGCAGGATTGCATGAAAGTTGAGCGATGGTATCGAGATTGATTGTAAAAAGGCTGGTATGCAATCCAAGCCGGGCCGCCGCCAACGCCGCTTCGCATCCGGCATGGCCGGCCCCGACGACGATAACGTCGTAATCTTGCTCTTTGAACTGCATTGTATTATTATAGCATTAATGGAAGTGCCCGTTTTCAAGCATACAGTCGAGAAAATAGAAGCGGCACTGAAGGATGAAAAGGAATCCCTCCAGACAATCGCGGCCCTGATAAAATACGACCCTGGATTGTATTTTTCGTTTATTCACAAGCTGGCTGTTTCCGGGTTCAAGGGTGAGGTCACTACTATGTCCCAGGCGGCGTCCCTTCTGGGGTCCAATGCAATAAGCCAGGAAATACCCTTGCACGAGCGGCTCGACGATGATGAAAACACCATCATATTGTGGTGCGGCGCCGTCCTTGCGGGTGAGGCGGCTATACTTATCAATGAGCAATCTCCGGTCACGGAGCCGGAGGAGGCTTTTTTCGCGGCCATTCTTCCGCAGATCGGCATGCTGCTCCTGCTCGAACAGAGGCCCGAATACCGGCTTCTTCTTCCGCTGCTTCTGCAAATGCATATTGAAGACCGCATATTTCTTGAGGACCGGCTGTTCCAGAAAAATCATATATCAGTACTCCAGGAGATGCAGCTGCCTTTCATGTACAGGGACGTTGCGGACCTGATCAGGGAGGAACATCTACCAAGCGATGATGAAGAGGGTGAGCCGGGGCCGGCGCGTCTTTCGACGGCCCATATCTCTTCACAGTTGTATAACCTGGCTATGGCCGCCGAATACGTTGCCCAGTCCGTACTGTTTCCTGCGCTGGTAATGGCCCAGGAGAACCTCAAACAGCTGAACAAGCGCTATTTCAATATAAGTGAAAGCAAAATCGAGGAACTTCTTTCCAATGTCATAGACAGGTTCGAAACCGTCAGCTGCGACTTCGGCGTGGAAGAGCAGTCGTCTGGTCTGCTTGCTGCGGCAGGACAGGTCCACGAACCGGAGGTCAAATTTCTGACGACATTCGCCCCGCTGCTCAGGGTCCTCAATGAACTGTTCGCCAAAAGCCCGCAAGAAAGAAACATTCTTATCTGGGGCGAAATTGGTGTAGGTAAGAGGCTGCTTGCATATGCACTGCACTATCACCCGGAAAATCCGCGCCGGACCGGACCTTTTCTTTCTCTTCATTGCGACACGTCGGAACGCGAGACCCTTGAAGAAGACATATTCGGTTCGGGCGGGGGCTTCTGGGGGACCGACCAGCATAAAGGTGCCCTGGATATCGCCGCGGGCGGCACCATATTGCTCAAAAATATCGACAAGATGCCATTGCCGCTGCAGGACCGGCTTGCGGACATAATTGCCCGGGTAAAATATTACCGTTCGAGGAATATCCCCGATATCAAGGGAGATGTACTTTTTATCCTTACGTCGCGCAAGGACCTCAACGAAGAGGTGAATGAGGGGAGATTTTCGAAGATGCTCATGCGGGCGATTGATCCTACTGTCATCTATATCCCGCCACTAAGGGAAAGGCGAGACGATATCGGGATGGTTGCCGAGGGTATCATAAAAAAATATCATCTCCCACTGACCGATATGACTTCTCATTTGAGTCTGCAGGAATTTTACGACACTTACGCCTTTAAGAACAACTTGTCGGACCTAAAGCGGTTGCTCTTTTATGCCGCCGCCAAAAAGCTTCTTAAATCTTAGGTATTCCACAAGCCCCCACAGACCGGCGGCGACAACCGACAAAAACCACAGTATCGACAGCGTCATGGCCTTGTCCGGCGGTACGCCGATGGCCCCGAGGAAAAAGACAAACGCCCCTTCCCTGATGCCGATGCCGGAGATCGATACCGGGACCATGGCGATCAATATTATCAGCGGCAAAAAGACGAGCAGGGACAGGAACGTGACGTCAAGGGACATGCCCTGCGCGAGGACATAGACGGATGCAACCACTACAAGTTGTACCAGCAGGGAATACAGGAAGGTCTTCATTAGGACGCGCCGTTCCGCGAAATAGAAGCTGAAATAGTCATAAACCCCAACGAGGAACCTGAGCCTTTCGCCGAGGCGGAACCTGAAGAGAAGTACGCTTGCCGCTATAAACCCCGTCAGCAGCAGCGGCATTGCCCACACCGCGTGTGTCCTTCTCAACAGATCGAATCCTGCCGGGAATACCGCCAACCCGATGGACAAGAGTGCCGCCAGCCCTATGTACCGGTCCATAAATACCGATGCAACCGAGATTGCGCTGTTTCCTAGATCGCGGGCGCGCGTCACATCCGGCGGGCATTTTTTCAACTCACTGTTCAGATAATAGGCCTTGACAGCATCGCCTCCTATAATTCCCGGAAGGCATGTATTGAAAAAAGATCCGACCATATACATCGAAAAGAGACGCCTTAAGCCAACAGCACGGGGGACCAGGAGCTTCCATCGCAGAGAGGACAGGTATATCGCAAAAAGATAAAGGACGACTGCCGAGAGAAAGTGGACCGGAGAAAGCAGTACGGCGTTTTCGATTACGGACATGCCCCCGACTTTCAAGAGCAGATAAATAATCAGTACGGTGCTGACAGAGATTTTGGCCGATAAAATGAGTGCTTTCTTTATCTTCTTGCTCATGCAGATTGCATTCGTGATTGCGGCCTGTCGTTACTTGCCCGGTCCGAGGATATTCTTGAGGGCATAGATCGGTTTTTTCTGGCTTTCGTGATATACCCTTACGATCATCTCCCCGAGAAGCCCCATTCCGATGAACTGTATGCCCACAATGATCAGAAGGGCCCCAAGAAGCAGAAGCGGCCTGCCGCCGATATCGACCCCCTTAAACAACTTTGCGGCAGTGAGATATAATGAAACGACAAGTCCCGCGAGGCCGAAGAACATCCCAAGGGGCCCGAAAAACTGTATCGGCTTCGTCGAAAAACTCTGCAGGAACTTGACCGTTATAAGGTCCAGCAACACCTTGATGGTCCTTGAGATGCCGTATTTCGATTTTCCCCGCAGCCTGGGATGATGGGTCGTCTCGATCTCTGCAATCCTGACACCGTACCAGCTCGCGACTGCCGGGATAAATCGATGCATTTCACCGTATAGCTTGAGGTTCTTAACTACTTCGCGGCGATACGCCTTGAGCGAGCATCCATAGTCATGGAGCCTGACACCGGTAACCTTGCTGATGAGCCAATTGGCGATCTTCGAGGGGAAAGTCCTCGAAAAATTGTCCTGACGCTTCCTTCGCCATCCGCTCACGAGGTCGTAATCCTTCATTAAAGCAAGAAGCTTGGGTATATCGGCGGGATCGTTCTGGAGATCGCCGTCCATGGTTACTACCACGTCGCCACGCGCGAAATCAAAGCCAGCAGCAAAAGCAGCGGTCTGCCCGAAATTTCTCCTCAGGCTCAATACCACGACGTTATCGTCCTTCTTCTGGATTTCTTCGAGCAACGGCAAGGTCCTGTCGGTGCTGCCGTCATCGACATAGACTATCTCGTAATCGCCGCCGATGTCTTTCATGGTTTCGCTGAGACGTTTGTTCAGGATATCGACGTTTTCTTCTTCGTTATATAAGGGAATTACTACTGATACGGTCATTGCCACTCCTAATAGGTTGCTGTCGCCTCTGTCCGGAGGCCCTTGAAATTATAACAGATGAACACCGAATATACTCTCAACTCGTATCCTCTATCGTATACTTTTACGATTTTTTTCTCAAACCGCTCGAAAGCCTCCGCAACAGCGGCAGGTATATCGATGTCCCCCGTTGCAACGAAAATCCCGCTGACAGGCACAGTCGCATTACTGTCCTGGCGTCTTATCCGGTCGGCATCCTCGTTCATTCCTGGCCATAAATCATACTGGTCCATCCGTCTTCCGAGGTTTATGCAATAGGTCTTAGGATGTTCTTTGACGTAAAAGGCGAGTTCGCTCGATACCTGGTAACTGCCGGAAAAAATAAAGACCGGCCCGAACCCGGACAGAAGGCGATATGACGGGCCAACGGCGGCGCCAAGCTGGTGCCATCCGCGCAGGCGCGACGAGGGATCAAGCTTGGGCGGCAGCTTCGCAATCCACGGATAGTGGGCGACAATCGTGACGACAAGCGAAGTGACAGCACATAGCCAAAGGACCGGGGCTCCTTTCCGGGAGCCGATACTACGACGGGCTTTGCAGGACCCTATAAAATACCATGACAGTGCTATAATCCCGGTTATATAACCCGTCATGGCCCAATTTGCCTGGACCTTTCCCTGGATGCTCTTGAGCAGGAAGAAAGCAATGATCGGGATTGAAAAAGAAAAAAGAAAAACAGAACGGCTGCCTTTCTCATAATAAAAGAGCCTGAACAGAGTGTAGAAGATCAGAACGAAGATAACCGGTGTCACGATACCGGCTTGAGAGCCGAGGAACTCGGCGAAACTTGCGAATGAAAATACAAAACCTTCCGCAATATGGGCCTGACCGGCGGTGTGCCGCAACGTCACCCAATCGTGCTGCATGTTCCAGATTACTACCGGACTGAAGACAACAAGGCTGACAAGCACCGTCAGATACGGCTTGATCGTTTTAAGAAGAGCTCTCTTTTCGGAGAGCAGCAGGCAAAGAAATATGCCCGGATAAAAGAACGCCATCGTATATTTGCTCAGCAGGCCCAGGCCTATGGAAACTCCGAGAAGTGCCCATATCGATAATTCGCGTCCGCGAACGCCGCCAGTACGCTCTTGTGCAACTGCACGATAAAAAAGAAATAGCGACAATATCCAGAAAAAAACGAACGGCGAATCGATTGTAAAGATTACGCCGAAAGTCGTAAAAAGGGGGACTGCCTGAAACAGGGCGGCAGACCACAGCGCCGCACCCTCATCCCCGTACATCTCCCTTGTAAGCCTGTAAAGTAAAATACCGGACAGTGCGGACAAGACGACTGCAAAAAACCTGACCCCGAAATCGGTGTTGCCTAATAGGGAGGTGCCGATGGCTATCAGGTAGGCGATCATCGGCCCTTTCGAATAATAACTCAGATCGAGATGCCGGGACCACTCCCAGTAGTGTGCCTCATCTGGGCTGAGGTCGAGGTATCCGTTGAGGATATAGAAGATCCTGAATACACTTATAACGAGCAATCCTCCGTAAAGCAGGGTCGCATGCGGCCTGGAGCGGTATTTTGTTGCGGCGTAACCGAAGAGAGAGATCACAAAAGCGGCGGTGGAAATCCCGACAAGGGCGCCCGCCGTGATATCACCCGGATAGTGGACCCCGAGATATGGGCGTGAATATGCCACGAGTCCAGCCAAAACCAGGGGGTACAGCCTCCAGCGCAAACCGATAAATGTCCTTGTCATGAAATATAGCGGCACCGCGTAAGCAAATGAATTTGCCGCATGATTGGAGGGCAGCGAAAAGGACGCCGAACAGCCGGCGATAATCCTGACACCTTCGAGAATATTGCAGGGCCTTGTCCTTCCGATAGCATGCTTCAGTTCGTTTGCAATCCAGTCGGCCAGCAGAAAAGAAAAAACCGAAACCGCAATTGTCCATATTGCGAGGTGCATAGTTTCGTTCCGCCCGTTGTCTTTATCCATCCTGGCGCGCCAAAGGACATAAAAAGCATACGGCAGTATAAGCATATATCCCTTTGCCGAAAGAAAAGGCATGAGGATGTCGAAGACGCTGTTTGCAGTGCCGTGGTTGATGAGATAGAAGAGTCGGGTATCGAGAGCGAGAAGGTCCATTAGAGTTTTACCTGAAATTACCCAGAGTCATTGTCTTTTATTCAACCGCACCGATAAACTTCGTGTCAACACACGCTACAATAAATTGTGTCTTTGGCAAGGCACTTTGCAGCAAAAGAGAATAGACCGTTGGTTAAATTCGAATACCTTATTCGGGCAAAAGCATTTGTTCCAGTGAGATTGCTGCGAACCGGATAACCCGGGCTCTTTCACTACAAAGTGCATTGCCAAAGACTAGCTGAGCATTCCGAAAGGTGTTGACGCGGGGGACCAAAATCCGGACAATAGGATTAGCTTAAAATGTGCCGGAGGTTTTTTGAACGAGTTCAGGATTGGCAATTTTGCGGTCGGCGGAAATCAACCGCCTTTGATTATTGCCGGCCCCTGCGTCATCGAAAGCGAAGAGGTCACGTTTTATACGGCCCAGAGGCTGCGCGATATATGCGCCTCCGCCGGGCTCCCACTTGTTTTTAAAAGCTCGTTTGACAAGGCCAACAGGACGTCGGTGACATCTTTTCGAGGGCCGGGCATCGAAAAAGGTTTGAGCATTCTCTCCGAAGTAAAAAGCAGGTTCGGCATCCCTGTCATCTCCGACATTCACTCAATAGAGCAAATTGGTCCGGCGGCGGAAATCCTCGACGTTATTCAGATACCCGCATTTTTATGCAGGCAGACGGACCTGCTCGTTGCAGCGTCGCGCGCGGGCAAGCCTGTGAATGTAAAAAAAGGCCAGTTCCTTGCGCCTTGGGACGTGCAGAATATAATCGAAAAATTCACCTCCACCGGCAACCACAATCTGATGCTCACTGAGCGTGGCACAACCTTTGGTTACAATAATCTCGTAGTGGACTTCAGGTCCTTCCCGATCATGCGTTCGTACGGTTACCCCATCATCTTCGACGTGACGCACAGCCTCCAGCTTCCCGGCGGCCAGGGATGCAGCTCGGGAGGCCAGCGCGAATATGCCGCACCCCTGGCGCGCGCAGCTGCCGCAGCAGGAGTTGACGGCTTCTTCATGGAAGTCCATCCCGACCCTGACAGTGCCAAATGTGACGGCCCCAACATGATCAGGCTCGACGATGTCGAGAGTCTTCTTCTCGATATCAGGAAGATAAGCTCATTTATTGTCCGTTCGTAAAAAAGGGGAAGCCGGCAGAGCATTTCGATGCTGCCGAATAAGTCTCCCGTATAAATCGTACGCTTGATATTTTGTGCGGGACTGTCATAATTCCCGACAATCATCAAGGGGGGGGAAATGGAAAAAAAGCAATACTGGAAATTTATAGTACCGCTGTTAATCGGCGCGGGTATCTGCCTTATTCCCGTTCCGCAGGGCTTGCAGGAAAATGCCTGGTATTATTTTGCATTGTTCGCCGCTGTTATCGCAGCCCTGATACTGGAACCGATCCCGGCTGCGGCAGTCGGGGTCATCGGGGTTACCCTTGCCGGGGCCTTTTGTCTCGTAAATCCAAAACCCGCCGACTCTCTGAAATGGGTGCTTTCAGGTTTCAGTAACGGCACTGTCTGGCTGATTTTTGTAGCATTCATGTTCGCCAAGGGATACGAGAAGACGGGTCTGGGACGCAGGCTCGCCCTGATGCTTGTCAAATCACTGGGCAGAAAGACGCTCGGTCTCGGATATGCCATTGCAATATCGGACCTTGTGCTGGCGCCTTTTACGCCTTCCAACACCGCTCGCAGCGGGGGAACGATTTTCCCGATAATCAAAAATATACCGCCGATTTACGATTCTCAACCCGGAGAGACAGCCCGCAAAATCGGTTCTTATCTCATGTGGACGGCGCTCGCTACCACCTGCATAACGAGTTCCATGTTCCTTACGGGACTGGCGCCGAACCTGCTTGCCATAGAACTCGTCAAAAAAACCGCCGCTGTAAGCATCACATGGTCAGAGTGGGTCATGGGGTTCCTGCCTGTCGGAATCTTCCTTTTTACTGTGACCCCGTATTTGATCTACAAGATATACCCGCCCGAGGTGAAAGTCAGCGAGGACGTGCCTGCATGGGCGGCTGCTGAATTAACCAAATTGGGCGGCATCAGCCGCAAAGAGATTATAATGGCGCTGCTGGCCATCGTGGCCCTGACACTCTGGATATTCGGCGGAGACTGGTTCAAGCTTGACGCCACTATGGTAGCGCTTATTGTGTTTTGCTGCATGATCCTCACTAACACGATTTCATGGGACGATGTCCTGGGTAATAAGCAGGCGTGGAACGTGCTCGCCTGGTTTGCAACTCTTGTTACCCTGGCGGATGGTCTCAAGATAGTAAAATTCCTGGACTGGTTCGCTGTTCTTACCGCGGGGGCCATGAAGGGAATCCCGGTATTGACGGTGCTGCTACTGTTCGTTGTAATCTTCTTTATCGTTCATTATATGTTCGCCAGTGTGACGGCGCACGTTGCAGCATTGCTGCCCGTCTTTCTGGCCGCGGGCATGGCTGTTCCCGATATGCCGGTACGGTTGCTCGCCATGATGTTCTGTTTCTCTCTCGGCATCATGGGAATTATCTCGCCGTTTGCGACAGGCCCTTCTCCTATCTATTACGGGAGCGGATATGTGCCTGGTAAGGATTTCTGGCGGTTGGGGCTGATATTCGGGGCCATCAACCTTGCCGCTTTCCTGATCATCGGATATCCATATCTCTCATGGATAGTTCGCTGACATGATAAGGTAGAGTGCCTGATCGACAGTAAGAAAAATTGACCCGTAAGAGTTCGGGTCACATGAATGAACAGCGGCCGCAGGGTTTATACTGCGGCCGCTATTGTTTATGAAAAGCGCCGTCAGAGCCCCAGATCCTGATTAATGAGCACGATCTTGATCCTCTTTTTCGGATAAGATTTCTCGGTAATAGTCCAGACATTGCAAATCCGTTCCGGACTCTTGCAGTCCTGGCAGATCGAGGTTGTTGTGCAGGGTGTCTTCTTGTCCAATCTCATGGCATTTGCCGGCGATGCAAAATTCTTTATGCGCATCATCGCCTCTTCCAGTCCTGCAACGATCTTGTTCCGACCTATCAAAACTATGACGTTCTTGGGGCCGAAGTTAAGCGCGCCCACGCGATTGCCGGTCATATCGAGATTGACCAGATGGCCATCCTCGGTAATTGCGTTGGTCCCGGTAAAATAGAGGTCCGAAAGCAGTGCCTGCCGGCGGCGCTCGTAAGCATCTTCCGGCGAGATGTTCCGCTCATAAGGATTTATCACGGTTGCCGGACCGTCCTTGAAGATGTCGGCAATCCCTGTCGAGCCGAAGGTCATTGAGCCCCCCCACGAAACAGTCTTGAATTGGATCTGCGGCAATATTGTATTGAGGACGATGTCTTTTGCCTCGGCAGCCGATTCGGCGACGAATACCTCGAAATTGTTTTCTTCCAGGTTTTTCCTGAGATCAGTGAGTCTTTTCTTCCAGTAACTGTTCACCGGGTCTTTCATGTTATTCCTCCTGAACTGATAGTTTTCAAAATCTTAACTGTCTCAAGTGTTATGCAAATCATGATATCAATTATTTTCGATGCTGCGCAATCGCAATATTGCATCAGGCCGGGCAAAAAGCGGAATCAGTGATATAATGCCATCCTGAGTTGTCACAGACTTGCACTATGTCACCAACTGGTCTATCATATAGCGATACAGCAATGTCGTAACTGTTGCGGTATGAAGCAAGGCCGGCTCACTGCAACCAATGGAAGGCAAGCACAGAGATAAGCTGAGTATTCTTGTCATGGGGTCGCTCGGAGTTGTATTCGGCGATCTCGGCACCAGTCCGTTGTATGCGCTGAGGGTCTGTTTCTCAAAATTTTTCGGCATCGCACCTACGCCCGAGAACGTACTGGGTCTCGCATCGCTGATCTTCTGGGCATTGACCCTTGTCGTAAGCATCAAATATGCCCTGTTCATTCTGCGTGCGGATGACGACGGCGAAGGCGGTATCTTCGCCATGCTTTCACTCCTGCACAAGAACATGGGGGCAAGGCTCAGCAAGTATATTATTCTCGTTATGTGTTTTGGGTCGGCATTACTTTACGGCGACGGACTCATCACGCCTGTCATATCCGTGTTATCTGCCCTGGAGGGCATTGAGGTGGCGACATCCCAGGCCAAGGCGTTTGTATTGCCGCTTACATGCGTGGTGCTCGTCTCCCTTTTCCTGCTTCAAAGCCACGGAACAGGAAGGATCGGCAAATATTTCGGTCCGGTTATATGTATCTGGTTTGTCACCATCGGCGCATTGGGAATAAATGCAATCCTGGCAAAACCGGAGATACTCGGGGCTGTAAATCCGAAACATGCTGTTGCTTTCTTTATCAATAACGGCTGGCGCGGATACGTTGTTCTCGGAGCAGTAGTATTGTGCGTAACCGGCTGCGAGGCGCTGTATCTTGACATGGGGCATTTCGGGAGGAAAGCCATCCGCATTTCCTGGTATGGATTGGCGCTGCCCGCCCTTTTGTTCAATTATTTCGGCCAGGCCGCGCTGGTCCTTTCAGATCCCAAGTATATCGAAGACCCGTTTTACGGGCTGGTGCCGCCGCACTTGCTCTATCCGATGGTTGTGCTCGCGACAGCAGCAACAATAATCGCTTCTCAGGCCATTATTTCCGGAGTCTTTTCTATGACCCGGCAGGCCATGCAGCTCGGCTATATACCGCGCATGAGGATTATTCACACCTCCGAAATGGCGGAAGGACAGGTATACATTCCCGTGGTGAATTTCATGATGCTCGTTGCAGCTGTAGCGTTGGCGCTTGGGTTCAAGCAGTCCGAGAACCTTGCGGATGCATACGGCATCGCGGTTACGGGCGATATGTTTATCACCTCCACAATGTTTTTCATCATCGCCCGGAAAATCTGGCACTGGAGTCTCTGGAAGGCACTGCCCCTGGTAGCGGTATTTTGGCTGATAGACGGCTCCTTCATGACTGCCTGCCTGCTCAAGTTCCTGTCGGGAGGGTGGTTCCCGATTGCGACGGCCCTCTGCATTCTTATGATGATGACAACCTGGCGTGCAGGCTGGGATACACTTGCTGAAAAGATTTTCGAGATGCAAATGCGGATCGACAGTTTCGTTAAGCTCATCGGAACCGAAAAACCTGTGCGTCTTCGCGGTACGGCCGTCTTTCTCTCGACATTTCAGACGGAGGTGCCGCCGATGCTGCAGTACCACCTGAACCACATCGGAGCGCTGCATGAAAAGATACTGATCCTGTCAATTCTTACTACCGATGTCCCGGAGGTGCCGGACAGGAATAAACTCGATATTCGAAATCTCGGCCAGGGTATATATCGCGTTACGGCTACTATAGGATTCATGGAGACCCCGGATGTACCCGCCATCCTGTCATTGGCCAAATTCAAAATCGCCGATCTGGATCTGGACAGTACCGTCTATTATCTCGGACGGATGTCGCTGGTCCCGGGCAGGGAGAGGGCCATGGACCCGATACGCAGATTTCTATTTTTGTTTATGCATCGCAACTCGGTAAGCCCCGTGGTCTACTACAATATCCCGCCCGACAGGATTCTTGAACTGGGCGTGCAGCTTGAGTGGTAAATACGAAAGTGCCTGGCAGCCGTCACTAAGACCATACAACAAAAGGAGAAAAAGTGAAGGTACTGTTAATCCAGCCTCCAAGCATTGATCCCCTGATGGACCGGATATTCCTGTTCGAGCCGCTGGCGCTCGAATATCTCGGCGCCGGCCTCAAGCTGGACGGCCATCCCGTAGAACTCATAGATGCCCGGATAGAGCCGGATGTCGAGGGGGCCTGCCGCCGCTTCCAGCCGGATATCGTCGGCCTTACGGGCTACACAAGCCATGTCAACATCATAAAGAGGACCGCGGCACGGCTCAAGGCGATCTTCCCGAAACTGATCATCGTTGTCGGGGGACATCACGCAACGGTTCGGCCTGCGGATTTCAACGATGCAACTATCGATGTGGTAGTAATCGGCGAGGGCGTTTTCACTCTCCGCGAGATTGCCCGCGCTGTTGAATCGGGAAATGATTTCAGGAACATTGCCGGTATCGCCGTCCCGTCCCCTGACGGTATGCAGTTCAGCTCGCCGCGCAGCTATACCGACCTTAACGAACTGCCCTTTCCGGATCGCACCATGACGGCACGCCACAGGGGGTCTTATTTCAGCGAATGGTTCAAGCCGCTTGCCTCCGTGCGCACTTCCCTTGGTTGTGTTGCACGCTGCAGTTTCTGCGCCCTCTGGTCCATTACCGGAGGCAGATATCTGCGCCGCGACCCGGCAGCTGTCGTTGAAGAATTGAAGTCAATCTCCGAGCCCAATGTCTTCTTTTGCGATGACGAATCGATGTGTGACACAGCCCGCATGAACAGGTTGGCGGACCTGATACAGGAGGCGGGTATAAAGAAAAAATATTTTCTGTACGGCAGGGTGGACACCATCGTAAGGCACCCGGAGCTGTTCGCCAAATGGGCAAAGATAGGCCTTGCCCAAGTATTTGTCGGGATGGAGGACTTCTCCGACGAGCGTCTTGCTGCCATGAACAAAGGCATTACTTCCCGGCAGCAGCGCGAAGCGGTCCGGATTCTCGATGATCTTGGGATTATGATGTATGCATCTTACATGATCGACCCTGCGTATACGCGGGAAGATTTCCGTAATCTGCTGGCCCATGTGCGGCATATGAAGCACAAGTACGCTACATTCACGATCATGACGCCGCTTCCCGGCACTCAGCTTTATGCCGACCGCGAAAAGGACCTGCTGAGCCTCAAACCGGAATTGTACGACATGGTGCATGCGCTTCTGCCCACAACCCTGCCCCTTCAGGAGTTTTATCAGGAGTGCGCCAACCTCTATACCAAAGCGCTGCCCTTTTATAAAGTTATCCCGACCCTGGCCCGCTTTGGTGCCCAGGGCATGATGCAGAGGATCCGGCTATTCGGTCTCTTTCTCAAAAAAGTCCGTGCTGCACACCTGGACTACTGATACACATATTCATTCACCTTAATGTTGAAAAAAATTCAGAATAGGAATGAGAGGGATGAACCAAAGGCTTGCAA